>JBDGTR010000038.1:0-42581 GCA_042216635.1 Haloplanus sp.
GTTCGGCCGGTAGGCCGACCGTGGAGAGACAGCGGTGGAGTCTCTCGGGAGTTCGGCCGGTAGGCCGACCGTGGAGAGACGGGGGGAGCGGACCGACGACGCTCACTCCACCCGGTCGGCGTCGTGGCGTTCGAGTTCGGCCGACACCGCCTCGGCGCCGTGGGGGAGTTGGCGGCGGAGTCGCCCGGCCACGTCGCTGGCCTCCGCCAGCGACGACTCGGCGACGGCGCGCACGAGTGCGACCGACCGCTCGGTCCGGGTGTGGCGCCACGACGCCTCGCGGGACTCGTAGGTTCGGATGGCCCGCAGGAAGTCGACCTTCGAGAACTCCGGCCAGTAGGGCGCACAGAAGAAGACGGCCGCCTCGTTGCCGTTGGCGTGCCACGGCAGGAAGTTGCTGGTGCGTTCGTCGCCGCCGGTGCGCACGATGAGGTCGACGTCGCGGACGGGACGGCTGTAGAGTCGCCGCTCGATTTCGGCGACGTCCACGTCGTCGGCCGCGATGTCTCCCGCCGCGACGGCGCCGGCGGCGTCGCGGGCGGCGCCGAGCAGTTCCGCCCGGCCGCCGTACGCCAGTGCGACGTTCAGACGGAAGCGGTCGTAGCGCTCGGTCCGCGCTTCGGCGTAGTCGACCGCGCGCCGGACCCGCGCGGGGAGGCGGTCGACTTCGCCGAGTGCGCGGATGCACACCTCGTCGTCGTGGATGCGGTCGGCGTCGGCGAAGTCGTACAGTTTCGACTCGATGAGGTCGAACAACTGTTCGCGCTCGTCGGGCGGTCGCTCGAAGTTCTCCGTCGAGAACGCATAGAGGGTTAGCTCCTCGACCCCGAGTTCGTGACACCACTCCAGTACCTGCTCGGTCGTCTCGGCGCCCTCGCGGTGGCCCTCCGGCGCGTCGTCGCCCCGTTCGCGGGCGTACCGCCGGTTGCCGTCCTGAATGATGGCGACGTGGTCGGGACTGCCGTCGATGTCCCGGCGGAGCACCCGTTCGTAGGCGTCCTCGAACCGGTCGCGGAGCCACGCCTTCATGGTCTACGTCTCTCCGTCGAGGAGTATGTGTCTTGTGTCCCCACCGCCGGCACGACAACCCATATTAGTCTCGCCGCTCTGTGTGACCACGATGAGTCACGCGCCGGTCGACGAGACCGACCTGCAGTTCGCGCACGTCCCCGAGACGGACCAGCACTTCGAGAACGCGCTGGCGAAAGCCCGCGACGACATACGTCTCACCGTCGACGACGGAGTCGAACTCCTCACGACCGGCACCGACGTGGCGGGCGTCGACCCCGAGCGCAAAGAACGGGTGCTGGAGGCGGCCGACCACCGCCGCGCCGAGATGGTCGGCGACGACGTGACCTTCGTCGCCAACGTCAACAACAACGTCACCACCGCCTGCAACACGGGCTGTCTGTTCTGTAACTTCAAAGACCCCGCGCGGGCGTTCGAGGACCGCCCCGACGCCCCCGAGGACCACCCCGGATTCACGAAGACGCCCGCCGAGTCCAGACGCGTCGTCGAGGAGGCCCTCGACATGGGCGTCTCGGAGGTGTGTTCGGTCAGCGGTCTCCACCCCGCCTTCGCCCTCGACGACGACCACCGCGAAGCGCTGGAATCGGCCGAGGGCGACGTGAACTACCGCCCGCCAGAGGCCTACGCCACCTCGCCCGGCACCTACGTCGAGCAGATTCGCGCCATGTCCGTCGACGGCGTCCACGTCCACTCCGTGACGCCGGAGGAGGCCGCCCACGCCCGCCGGGGGACCGACCGCTCCTACGAGTCGATTTATCGCCGCCTCCGGGCGACCGGTCTCGACAGCGCACCCGGCACCGCCGCCGAAATCCTCGTCGACGAGGTGCGCGAGGTCATCTGTCCCGCCAAGATAGACACGGACGAGTGGGTCGCCGCGATGGAGGGCGCGATGGCGGCGGGCCTGCCCGTCACCGCGACCATCATGTACGGTCACGTCGAAAACGAGATGCACCGCGCGATGCACCTGAAACGCGTCCGCGACCTGCAGGACCGCACCGGCGGAATCACGGAGTTCGTCCCGCTCTCCTTCATCCACCAGCGCACGCCCCTCTACGACCGTGGTCTCGTCACCGGCGGCGCCAGCGACGACGAGGACGAACTCATGATAGCCGTCTCGCGGCTCTTTCTCGACAACGTCGAGAACGTCCAGACCTCGTGGGTGAAGTTCGGCGACGAGAAGGCGCTGAAGACCCTCTCCTGTGGCGCCAACGACTTCATGGGGACGCTCCTCTCCGAGGAGATAACCCGGCGCGCCGGCGGCGACTACGGCGAGTTCCGCTCGTTTGCCGACTACGCCGAGATGGTCTCGGCCATCGGCCGCCGGCCGGTCGAGCGCTCGACCGACTACGAACGCCGCGCCCCACTCGACCCCTCGACTCCGCCCCACGGGCCGACCCTCGGTCCCCGCGCCGACGGGTCGCCGATGCTCGACGGCCGCCGCCCGCCCGCCGACGACTGACATGATGGGCACCACCCACGCGCTCGTCGGCCTGTTGCTGGCGACGCCGTTGCTCGCCGTCTCGCCCGACCTCGCGGTCGCCGGCGCCCTCGCGGGGATGGCCGGCGGCGTCTTCCCCGACCTCGACCTCCTCGTCGGCCACCACCGCAAGACGCTCCACTTCCCGGGGTATTACTGGCTGGTGGCCCTCCCGGCCCTCGGCGTCGCCGCCGTCGTACCCGGCCCGGCGACGGTCGCCGTCGCCCTCTTTGCCCTCTCGGCGGCCGTCCACTCCGTGACGGACGTCTTCGGCGCCGCCAACGAACCCCGGCCGTGGGACCGCACCTCCGCCGAGGCGGTCTACCTCCACGCCCGCGACCGGTGGCTCGCGCCGCGCTACTGGGTGCGCTACGACGGCGCGCCCGAGGACTACCTGCTGACGGTCGTCTGTTCGGTCCCCGGACTCGTCGCCTTCGGCGCCACCGTCCGCCGGGTGACCATCGGCGTCCTCGCGGTTGCGACGGCGTACGTCTTCGTGCGCAAGTCCCTCCCGCGGTTCGAAGAGCGCTTCCTCTAGGTCCGCCGCGCCACGCGTCGGTAGCGCCGGCCCGCCTCGTCGTCGGCCCGGAGTGCGTCGGCGACGCGCGGGCGCACCCACTCGCCGTCGGCCGGCGTCACCGACTCGCGCCGGCAGTCGGCGGGCAGATAGCGGTCGTAGACGGGCAGGCGTTCGAAGAGGGGGACGCCCGCGTCGTCGGCGAGGCGGCGGAGTTCGTCGAGGGCGGGCCACGCGTAGTCGGGGTTGACGTAGTCGTCGGTGACGGGCGAGACGCCGCCCAGGTCGTCGATGCCGCAGTCGAGCAACTGACGGGTCGGCGAGAGGTTCGGCGGCACCTGGACCGACACCTCCTCGGGGAGGCAGGCCCGCGCCATCGAGACGACGCGGCGCATCGTCTCGACGTCCGGTCGCTCGAAGTCCGAGCGCTCGTTCGGGACGACGTTCTGAACGATGACCTCCTGGACGTGGCCGTAGCGCTCGTGGAGGGCGCGGATGGCGAGCAGGCTCTCGGCCCTGTCGCGCCACCCCTCGCCGATGCCGACGAGGATGCCCGTCGTGAACGGCACCCCCACCTCGCCGGCGGCGCGGATGGTCCGCAGGCGGTCTTCGGGCGTCTTCCGTCGCGACCCGGCGTGGGCGCGGACGTCCGCCGTCGTCTCCAGCATGACGCCCATGCTCGCGTTCACCTCGGCCAGTCGCTCCGTCGACGCCCGGGAGAGGTCGCCGGGGTTGCTGTGGGGAAGCAGTCCCTCCTCGACGGCCATCTCGCAGGCGTCGTAGAGGTAGTCGCGGATGGAGTCGTACCCCCAGTCGTCGAGTTGCCGGTGTATCTCGGTGTATCGGTCGTCCGGGTCGTCGCCGAGGGTGAACAGCGCCTCCGTACAGCCGGCGTCGGCCCCCATCCGGAGCGTCTCGCGCACCGACTCGGGCGGCATGAGCGTCGCCTCGCCCGGCACGTCGTAGAAGGTGCAGTAGGTGCAGGTGTACCGACAGGCCGTGGTCAACGGGAGAAAGACGTTCCGCGCGTAGGTGAGTTCCGACGCCGGCGCCACGTCTGCGGGCGTCATCCCCAGGAGGCGGTCGACCGCCGCGTCGTCCACGAGGGCGTCGGGGTCCACTCGCTCGTCGTCCGTCTCCGGCGCCCGTGACATGGCGCCGACTCCACGCTCCGCGGGCAAAAAGCTGTCACCACCCGGCGACTCACCGCCGCCGAATCCCGACCCGGCCGTCGCCCACGTCGAGTTCGAACCGCTCGCCGACCCACGCCGCCGCCGCCCCCTCGCCGTGGAGGAGCACTTCGACCAGATCGGCCGGTTCGTCCACGTCGGTGGCGAGTCGCATCGAGTCCACGACTCCGACGGTGCCGAGCGATTCGGCGGCGGCGCGGTGGTCGCGGTAGGACGCGCCGTGGAAGTCGACCCGGAAGTCGGGGTGGCGAACCACGAGACCGTTGGTGCCGCCGCCGCGTCCGGGCGCGAGAGCCACGTCGCCGGGCGTCGAGAGGAGGCGGTCGAGTGCCCCGGGCGTCACGAGGGCGAGGTCCGCGACGACGACGGCGAGAGGCGTGGCGCCGGCGAGGCGGTCGTTGACGGCCGTCGAGAGCGGGCGGTCGTCGACGGCCGTCGGCGCCGGGAGGTCGACCGACGCCGTCGCTAGGACGTGTGGGTCGTGGCCCGCCTCGCGGACGGCGTCGAGGACGTCCGTCAGCATGGCGCGCGCGAAGGCGGTGCGTTCGTCGGCGTCGAGACGGGAGTCGAGGCGGGTCTTGGGGTCGCTCGCCTCGAACGGGACGAGCACCCGCACGGCTCAGCCCAGTTTGTCGTAGTCGTCTTGCTGGGAGCGCCACCAGAGGTAGCCGCCACCGGCGAGGATGGCGAGGACGACCAGCCCCCCGACGGCGTAGATGGCGGTCTGCTGGGTCTGTGCGCCCTGTTTGGCCTTCTTGGCCTCCTGGCTCGCGCTCTGTGCGAGGTTGGTGGCCACGTCGAAGCTCCCGTCGTTGTACGCCGCCACGGCGTTCTGGTAGTCGCTCTTGGCGGCCTGCGGGTTGGCACCGCTGGCCTCGGCGTCGTCGATGGCCGCCGCCGCGTCGTCGATGGCCTGCCGCGCGGACTGGCTTCGCTGGGTGTAGTGGTGGACCTGCCACGAGTCGATGTCGTTGCTCGCGCCGCCCTGTTGGGTCTGCGTGAGGTCCATCAGCAGGAACTGCTGGGGCGGGTCGTAGCTGAAGTCCTCGATGGCGGGCACCGTGCCGGTGATGCGGACTTCCACCTTCGCGGTGCCGTCGTCGGCGACGATGTTCGCCCCCGAGAACTCCTGTCCGGTGAACTCGTCCTGTCCGACCTTCGAGTCGGTCTGGTCGTAGTAGATGACGGTCCAGGACACCTTCGTGAGGTCGGTCTCCCCGGCGAGTTGCCAGCTCTCCAGTTGGGGGTTCTGATAGAGGGTGTCGAGCGTCACCGTCGCCGTTATCTGCGTGCCGGATTCGGCGCTGTTCGGCACGTCCTCTCCGCCCACCGAGACCGCCGCCGCCGGAACGGTCGCCGCGAGGACGACCAGCAAGGTGGCGAGGGCGACCTTAGAAGAGCGATTCCAGTTCGTCCTCGTCATCTTCGACTAGGTTCTGCAGATTGGCTTCGCTCTCTTCGCGGATTTCGTCGATGTTGTCCTGCGCCTCGATGGCGACCTGTTGGAGTTCCTTGATGCGGGGGACGTTCGTGATGCCCGACAGCAGGATGGCCGAGGCGACGAAGTCGCTGTTGTTGACGGGGTAGTCGCCGCCGCGGACCTCCATGCTCCCGGTCTGCTCTTCGAGCCACTTCCGGCCGCGCTCGATGCCTTTCCGGTTGAGGTAGGCCGACGGCCCGGCCATCACGAGGAGGGCGCGCTCCGAGCCGTCGATTTCACAGGGCAGGGTGAGACGCCCGAGCGCCGCCTTCCGCACCAGACTGGTGATGCGGTTGGTGGTGTGCGCCGAGTCGAGTTGGTCTTCGAGCGATTCGTCGTTTCCGGTGAGCTTCGAGAACAGGCCGCCGGATTTCTTCTTCTGCGGTTCGACCGTCTCGGAGGCGTAGCCGACGGTCGAGACGCCGCCGCCCGACAGCGTGTTGATGATTTCGGAACTGTCGACGACGGACTCGGCGACTTCCTGTCCCTCCCTCACCTCGCCGGCACCGAAGAGGATGCCGAATCGGCGGACGATTTCGTCGTTGATCTCGTCGTAGCCGCTCTGGACGGACTCGCCGGTCTTGCGCCACGCGTCGTTGTCGAAGACCAGCAGGTTGTCCACCTCGCGGACGAGCGTCTGGAACGAGCGCGCGGCGTTGAGCGTGTAGATGCCGCCCTCGTCGCTCCCGGGGAGGATGCCCAACCCGTAGACGGGTTCGGTGTAGATGCGCTTGAGGTGTTTTGCGAGGACCGGCGCGCCGCCGCTCCCGGTGCCGCCACCGAGTCCGGCGACGATGAGGAAGGCGTCCACCTCGTGGACGGGGATGCCGTCGATGGCGCCCTGTACCTCGTCCATGTCCTCCTCGGCGATTTCCGCGCCGAGTTCGTTGTCGGCGCCGACCCCGTGTCCTTTCACGCGGGACTGCCCGATGAGGACGCGCTGGTCCTGCGGGATGTGCTCCAGACCCATCAGGTCGGCTTTCGCGGTGTTGACCGCGACGGCGGCGCGGACGATTTCGCTCCCGGTACGCTGGTCGTACTCCAGGAACTTGTCGACTATCTTGCCGCCGGCCTGTCCGAATCCAATCATGGCCAGTTTCATCGTTTCAGACCCCTCTTCATTGGCTAAAAACGTAGTCTAAAACGGACATAAGCCTTGTGATGGACCGGACGGATTCGACCGATTGTCGCGCGAAATCCGGCAGACGGCGGCGCCTTCGGCCCAGAGTCGGTCCGTCTGACGGGTGGCGTGCGTCCGTCACCGAAGTTAACTGTTCTGGCCTTCGAGGTACGCGCCGAGCGTCGTGAGGTCGGCTTCGTCGACGCCGAAGGCCTCGACGTCGTTGTGGCTCGTCGTGTTGTCGAACTGGAGCGAGCGGAACTGGTCTGCCCCCATCGGCGCGCCGGGCACCATCCCGAGCACCGAGAGTCCGACGCCCGCGAGCGCCATGGGAATGGAGAGCACCGTGACCGACCGCCCCTCGACGCCGTGGACGATTCGCGCCACCTCCGCGAGCGTGAGTTTCTCCGGGCCGCCCACCTCGTAGACGCCGCCGTCGTAGGCGTCGTCCTCGCACGCGTCGGCCATCATGGGCACGAGGTCCCCCACCCACAGCGGCTGGAAGAGGGTCTCGCCGCCGCCCGGAAGCGGCGTGAGATACGGCGGCGCGAGTTTCTTCGTGAAGGAAACGAACTCGCCGCCGTCGCCGAAGATGACCGACGGCCGGAAGACGACGTACGGGAGCGACGACGACTTGACTATCTCCTCGGCGGCCCCCTTCGCCCGGATGTAGGCCGTCGGACCGTCGGGGTCGGCTCCGAGCGCGCTCATCTGGACGAGTTTCGAGACGCCCACCTCCTCGGCGACGCGGACGACGTTCTCGGTGCCCTGTCGGTGGACCCGGTCGTGCATCTTCTCGCCGCCGCCGGGACGGAACAGGGGCGAGAGCGCGACGAGGTTGACCACCACGTCCTGTCCGTCGAAGGGTTCCCGCAACGAATCGGCGGCGGTCACGTCGCCCATGGCCTTCTCGACGCCGCCCGGCAGGTCGTCGCCGCTCGGCGTGCGCGAGAGCGCCGTCACCGTGTGACCGCGTTCTTTCAGTTCGCGGCACAGGTGCCGACCGACGAACCCGCCGCCGCCGGCTACCAGAATTCTCATGTGCTAAACAGTTCGCTCGAATCGACGTAAAGCTAACGCGGTGTGACCCGTTCGCACGCTATTCGCGCCGGATGCGGGCGATTCGCGTCGACAGTCCGACTACGAGTGCGCGCCGGCCGACGCGTTCAGCGACCGGAACTGCGGCGTCGACCCCGCGTACTCGACGTCGGCGAGTCGCTCGCCGTCGAGTTCGACCGTCAGCGACCGGTACGGCGCGGGCAGTCCCACGACGGCGGTGAGTCGCGTCCGGGGGTGACAGTCCTCGGGCGGCGCTTTCTCCGTCGTCGGCGTCGTCGACAGGTGGAGGACGTACCGTCCGTCCCCGGATTCGGTGAGGTCCGAGCGCACGTCGAGTCCGGCCGAGTCGTGGCGTATCGTGTGGTTGAGGACGACCACCTCCTCGTCGCCGGCGGGCACCTGCCCGACCCACGAGGGCGCCACCGGTTCGTCGGCGGGTCGACAGCCCGTGGCGGTGGTGAGCGTGGTGGTCGGACTGGTGGACGTGGTGGTCGGGAGGAGGGCGCCGGCGAGGAGGGCGCCGAGGACGACGCCGACGAGGAGGCCGACGACGAGGGCGCCGACGGTGCGGGAGGGACGGTCCATAGGCGTCCTGCGGACCCGGGAGTGTTAAGCCTCCGCCCCCGGACCACCCGGACATGCTCCTCACGCTGGAGGGTCTCGACGGGAGCGGAAAGACGACGGCGTGGGAGGCGCTCCGCGAGCGCTACCCCGACGCGACGTTCACGCGCGAGCCCACCGACTCGTGGTACGGCGACGCCGTCTATCGCTCCATCGCCGACGAGGACGCCGACCCGCTGGCCGAACTGTTCCTCTACACCGCCGACCACGCCGACCACCTCTCGCGGGTGGTCCGCCCGGCGCTCTCGGCGGGGTCGCTCGTCGTCTCCGACCGCTACTCCGACTCCCGGTTCGCCTATCAGGCCGCCGCGCTCGCCGACTCGCCCGTCGCCGACCCCCTCGACTACGTCCGCTCGATTCACGAACCCTTCTCGCGCCCGCCGGACGCGACGCTCTATCTCGATGTCGACCCCGAGACGGCGGCCGAACGGAGCGGCGCGACCAACAAGTTCGAACAGGTGGCGTACCTCCGTCGGGTGCGCGAGCAGTACGAACGCCTCCTCGCCGACGACCCCGAGCGGTTCGTCCGCATCGACGCCACGCGGTCGCCCGAGACCGTCCTCGCCGACGTGACGGCGGCCGTCGAGGAACTGCTCGGCGCGTAGGCGGTCACTGACTCGGTGCGTCCGGCAGGTCGTACTCGTCTGGCGCGGGGACGTAGAGCACGTCGATGGTGGCGCCGAGAGCGAGGGGGGCGCCCACGAGCAACCCGACGACGGCCACCGGACTCACGAGGTCGACGCCGACGCCCGCGCTGAAGACGACCATCGTCGTCACGACGAGGACGAACGGACCGAACAGGGCGGTGTAGACGGCCGCGCCGAGGCGCGTGTGCATCCGAATGCGGAAAAACCGCGTCAACACGGCCGCCAGCAGGGTGTGGCCCGCGAAGACGACGCCCGTCAGGGCGAAATCGAGGAGGGTCGCCATAGCCGCGCTACGGACGCCACCGGCTTTGGCGTGTCGTTCCTAGTCGAGGGCGACGTACGTCCGCGTCTCGGTGACGCCGCTCAACCGCTGTATCTCCGCCGACGCCGTCCGCAACACGTCGTAGACCTCGTCGGTCTCTAACTCCGCGATGAGGTCGACGTCGCCGGCGACGACGTGGGCCTCCGTGACGCCCGCGAGGTCCCGGATGGCCGACAGCGTCGTCTCGGCCTCCCCCGTCGCCGCGTCGACCATGACGAACGCGTGAACCATGCGAACTACTACCACGCGACGAGCGAAAAACCTTCCTCCTCGCCGAACACCTAACTGACACAACATTATTCCTCGCTGGCGGCGTACGTAGCGTATGAGGTGCGTTATCGTATGAGGTTCGTCATAATCGGTGCCGGTCGCGTCGGCCTGCGCACGGCGCGCGTCCTCCGCGACGAGGGCCACGAGGTGACCGTCGTCGAGTCCGACCCGGAGGTAGTCGAGCGAACGACCGCCGAGGGGTTCGAGGTGATTCGGGGCGACGGCGCCCGCGAGGAGGTGTTACGGGACGCCCGCATCGACGAGGCGGACGCCCTCGGCGCGTTGACGCGCGACCTCAACGCCAACTTCGCGGCGTGTCTGATGGCTCGCCATTTCGGCTGTCGGACCGTCCTCCGCATCGACGAGGACTACCGCGAGGAGATATACCGCCGCTACGCCGACGAGGTGGACGAGGTGGTCTACCCGGAACGCCTCGGCGCCATCGCCGCGAAAAACGCCCTCCTCTGCGGGTCCGTCCGCGCCATCGCCGACGTCGCGCAAAATCTCCAGTTGCTCCTCGTCACCGTCACCGACGAGTCGCCGATGAACGGCTACACCATCCACGAGGTGGCCCTGCCCGCCGACGCGCGCCTCCTCGCGTTCGGCAAAGGCGAGGAACCCATGCGCATCCCGCTCCCCGACGATTCGCTCGAAACGGGCGACCGACTGGCCGTCCTCGCCGACTTCGATGTCATCGAAGACGTCCGGCAGTTGCTCGCCGGCGACGGGGGGGAGTGACCGTGGTCGTCGCCTACGTCCTGATAACGGCCAACACCGGCGACGCCGACCGCCTGAAACGCGACGTCGCCGCCGTCGACGGGGTCACCGACGTCCACATCGTCGCCGGCGACGTCGACCTCATCGCGCGCGTCGAAGTCGAGGACACTCCCGCGGTCAAAGACGTGGTCGTGACCGCCGTCCAGTCCATCGACGGCGTCGCCGAGACGCGCACCTACCTCACGATGGACTAGCGCTCGCCGGTCTGGCGCGCCCGCTCGACCAGTTGCGTCACCGCGCCCGTGTAGTCGTATCCGGGGATGACCCCCTGGACGTACGTCCCCTCGACGTAGTTGATTACCGCGTTGGCGTCGTCGACGCCGCGTCGCTCGTTCAGGTCCGCGAAAGACGCCCGCACCGCCACCTCGTCGCCCCGGCGGTCGACCCCCGGCGACAGGTCGTGGTCGCCGCCCGTCACGCCGCCCATGCCCGCCATCCGGCGCTCGAACGTCTCGTACCACCCCTCCTCGACCACGTCCGCCACGTCGCCGTCGACGCTCGCCGACAGCGTCGGCACCCGGACGGTCACGTCGAACCGCACGCTCTCGCCGTCGCCGGTTGCCGCCTCGACGACCCCCTCGAACGGCGTCGTCACCGACTCGTACCGGCCCGCGTCGACTCGCTCGAACGACCCGTGGTCGCGGAACGCGCGACGCACTCGGTCGGAAACCTCCGTCATGTCTCCCCCGAGGCGGTCGGCGGCAAAAAGCCCCTCGCGTCGCCCCGAACCCTCGCCATCCTGCCGAGGGCGGCACGTTTAAGTTCCTTCCTCCAAATGAATCTGATGACGCTTCGTCTGGAGGGCCGAAGCGTCAGCGGGGACCAATTCAGGGCGGCAAGCGAACGCGTGCGGACACTCTTTTCCGCACGGTTCGCTTCTCGCTTTCCGCACACTCGACTCGTGAGCCGTCGGTTTCGCGGTACGCTCGGCTCACCCACCGTCGAGACGGGCGAGGAAGGGGATTCGAACGACGCCGAGATGGTCGGTCTCGCTTCGTCGCCGGCGCTTCGCTCGGCCGCTACGACTCGTCTCGTTCGAATCCTCGCAGTGCGAGGGAGGGGATTCGAACCACGGTCGTTCCGCTCACTCCGTTCGCTCCACTCCCTGATTCGAATCCATGTCCGCACCGCACGCTCCTCACGTTCGTTCGGAGCGGCAGTGCGAGGGAGGGGATTCGAACCCCCGAACTCCTACGAGAGCGGGTCTTAAGCCCGCCGCCTTTGGCCGCTCGGCCACCCTCGCGGGTTCGACTATTCCGTCATGCCCGCCAAGTGACTTTCGGTCACCGATACAGCCGCTCGACTCGACGGTCGAACGCGCGCGCGAGTCGGTCGGTCACCGGGCCGCCGCCGACCGCCGCGCCGTCGAGCGTCGCCACCGGGCGCACCTCCCACGTCGTGTTCGTCAGGAACGCCTCGTCGGCCGACCGCACGTCGCCGACCGAATAGCGCCCCGTCTCGACCGGGACGCCCGCCTCGCGCGCGAGGTCGAGGACGACCGCTCTGGTCACGCCAGGCAACACCGGTCCGTCGAGCGACGGCGTTCGGAGCGTGCCGTCCGCGACGAAAAAGACGTTGCTCGTCGCGCCCTCGGCGACGGCGCCCTCGACGTCGCGGACGAGACACTCGTCGGCGTCGCTCCCGCGGAGTTCGAGGCGCGCGAGGACGCCGTCGAGGTAGTTGTGGGTCTTGGCGTCCGACGGAAACGCCGCGTCGGGGATGCGTCGCGTCTCGACGGTTCGGACGCTCGCACCCTCGTCCCACACCGACTCGCCGTCGACGCCGCCGCGCGGGAGCGGTTTGACGACGACGACCACGCCGGGGTCGACCGCCTCTGCGGGCGTGAGTTTGCCCGCTTGCACCCCGCGAGTGACCGAGACGCGGACGTAGGCGTCCGCGAGGTCGTTCGCGGCCAGCGTCTCGGCCACCCGGTCGCGGAGGTCCGCCGGGACGGCGTCGGCCATCCCCAGCGTCTCGCAGGTGCGCGCGAGGCGGTCGCGGTGGGCGTCCCACTCGAAGACGGTACCGCCGTACGCCCGGAGCGTCTCGAAGGCGGCGTCGCCGTACTGGAAGCCCCGGTCCTCGACGGAGACGGTCGCCTTCGCGCGGTCGACCAGGTCGCCGTTTACGTGGTAGCGCATCGGTCGAGGAAGTTGGACACCAGCGTTTTCCCGTGGTCGGTCAGGATGCTCTCCGGGTGGAACTGCACGCCGACGTGGGGGCGGTCCCGGTGGCGGACGCCCATCACCACGCCGTCCTCGTCGTCGGTGTGCGCGGTGGTCTCGAGGGCGTCCGGCACGGCGTCGCACTCGACCGCCAGCGAGTGATACCGCCCCACCTCGAACTCCTCGGGGAGACCGGCGAAGACGCCCCGGCCGTCGTGGCGGACGACCGAGCGCTTGCCGTGGACCACGTCGGGGGCGTGGCCCACTTCCGCGCCGTGGACCGCACAGAGCGCCTGATGGCCGAGACAGACCCCGAGCGTCGGATACGAACACTCCGCGAAGATGGGCATCGAGACGCCCGCCTCGTGGGGCGTGCCCGGACCGGGCGAGACGACGACGCCGTCCGGGTCGAGGGCGCGCACGTCAGCCACGTCGACGGCGTCGTTGCGCCGGACCACCACCTCGTCGGCCGCCTCGCCGACGTACTGGACGAGGTTGTACGCGAAGGAGTCGTAGTTGTCGACGACGAGTACCCTCATCGCGGCGCCTCCACGGTCATGTCGGTCCGGTCGCCGAGGGCGGCGTCGACGGCGTTCACCAGCGCTCGCGCCTTCGCCAGCGTCTCGTCGTACTCGCTGTCCGGCACCGAGTCGTGGACCACGCCGCCGCCGACCCGGAGGTGGTACTCCTCGCCGTGGCGAACCAGCGTGCGGATGACGATGTTGAGCGTCGCCCGCCCGTCGAAGCCGAGGGCGAACATGCTCCCCGTGTACGGTCCCCGGCGGGTGTGTTCCACCTCGTCGATTATCTCCATCGTCCGTGGTTTGGGCGCGCCCGTGATGGTGCCGCCGGGGAACACCGCCGCGATGGCGTCGCCGAGGTCGTAGTCGTCGTGGAGGCGCCCCGTCACCTCCGAGACGAGGTGGAACACCTCCGAGTACGCGTCCACCCGCCGGTACTCCTCGACGCGTACCGACCCGTACTCGCTCACCTTCCCCAGATCGTTTCGTTCGAGGTCGACCAGCATCGCGTGTTCGGCGCGCTCTTTCTCGTCGGCCCGGAGGTCGGCCGCGAGGCGGCGGTCCGCCTCGTCGGTCTCCCCTCGGGGGCGGGTGCCCGCGATGGGTTCGGTGACGAGACGGTCGCCGTCTCGCTCCAGGAGGAGTTCGGGACTCGCGCTCACGAGGTCGACGCCCGGGAACTCCACCAGCCCGGAGTACGGCGCCGGATTCACCGCCCGGAGGGCGTCGTACACCTCGACCGGGTGGACCGCCGCCGGCGCCGTCAGTCGGTGGGAGACGTTCGCCTGAAAGGTGTCGCCGTCGCGGACGGACGACTGGACGGTCCGAACCCGGTCGCCGTACGCCGCGCGCGCACACGAACTCGTGAACGCGACCGACTCGGCGGTCACGGGCGGGTCGCCCACCCCGGGGTCGCCCTCGACGGCCGCGCGAGCGAGCGTCAGCGCGCGCTCTCGACCCCGGTCGTAGGCCGCGTCGGGGTCGTCGCCGACGCGCGGCGTGGCGACCACCCACAGGTCGGTCTCGCCGTCGTGGGGTTCGCGCCACGCCGCCAGACAGGTGTACCGCGCGGCCTGCAGGCGCGGGAGGTCACGGTCGTCGGTCGTCGTCTCGGGCAACGTCTCTATCTCCCGGGCCACGTCGTACGAGAGCCACCCGAACCACCCGCCGGGATAGGGGACGTCGCAGTCGCCGCGAACCAGTCGCTCCCCGTCGACGGCGTCGACCAGTGCGTCGAGGGCGCCGTCTCCCTCGACCTCGCGGACGCAGTCGGGGTCGACGCCGAAGTAGCCCCACCCCGAACGGCCGCCGGACGTCTCGTAGAACACCGAAGGGTCGTCGCCGCGGGCGCGTCGGTAGGCGTCGAACGGGTCGGCCCGCAGGCGGACGACGACGGGCACCCGCGCGTCGGAACTCGCACCGTCGCCCGCCCCGCGGAACGCTTCCCGCGTCGTCTCGACCGTCGGACGCGTCATGCTCACCCCCACGGGACCGACCGACCAGTCTCTTGCGGTTCGGCCGATGCCCACACCGAAAGTGGTAACGCGTCTCACACCGCTCGGTGAGTCATGCCCGCTTCCTACACCGTCGGCGTCGCACCGGGCGACGGCGTCGGCCACGAAGTCGTTCCGGCGGCGGTCGGCGTTCTCGAAACCGCGAGCGACGCCTTCGGGTTCGGACTCGAACTGGTCGACCACCGCCTCGGCGCGCGGCGCTACGACGAGACGGGCACGCTCCTCTCCGAGTCGACGCTCGCTACCCTGCGCGCCCACGACGCACTCCTCCTCGGCGCCGTGGGCGTCCCCGACGCCGAGGGCACCGCCGTCGTCGCCCGCGACCACCACCGCATCCGGCAGGCGTTCGACCTCTGGTGTAACCTCCGGCCCGCCTACCTCTACGACGGTGCGCTCTCGCCGCTTGCAGGCTACGACGCCGGCGACGTGGACGTCCTCTGGTTCCGCGAGAACAGCGAGGGCGAGTACGTCGACGCCGGGGGTCGCTCTCGCGCGGCGGCACGACGGAACTCGCCGTCCAGACGGCCGCCCACACCCGGACGGGCGTCGAACGCGTCGTCCGCGCCGCCTGCGAGGCCGCCGCCGACCGGAGCGGCCACCTCACCTACGTCACCAAGTCGAACGTCCTCACCCACGGGTCGGGGTTCTGGGACGACGTGGTCGCGGAGGTGAGCGCCGACTACCCCGACGTGACCGCTCGGCACCGCTACGTCGACGCCGCGAACCTCGCACTCGTCGCCCACCCCGACGCGTTCGACGTGGTGGTCGCGCCCAACCTCTTTTCGGACATTCTCACCGACGCCGCCGCCGCCGACCTCCGGCACCGACTCGCCCACCCGTGAGTCGTACAGCGGATACCGCGATATCGAACCGACCTGTGGACGCCGAGACGACCACTTCGGTCGTACGACAGCGTCGCTTCACCACACGGTTCGTCTGTAACTCGTGGACGGCGCGGGCGCCGCCCACGAGTTGCAGGCTTCAACCCCACAAGGGTTCGTCTGTAACTGGTCAACGTGACCAACGCCATCATCGAGGAACATGGGCTTCAACCCCACAAGGGTTCGTCTGTAACCCGTCTCGATTGCCTCTTTCAGTCCCTCGGGGACGCGGCTTCAACCCCACAAGGGTTCGTCTGTAACCTGCAGAATCTCACGACCAAGGATATCCCGACGGCGCTTCAACCCCACAAGGGTTCGTCTGTAACCAGCGTCAGTCTGTTCGTAATCCGCGATGGCGTCTTGCTTCAACCCCACAAGGGTTCGTCTGTAACACCGAGGGCCTGCGCATCTACCAGCAGGCGTATCCGCTTCAACCCCACAAGGGTTCGTCTGTAACGATACGATAGACCCGTCCAACTACGCAGGCATCGTCGCTTCAACCCCACAAGGGTTCGTCTGTAACTAGCAGGTCCGCCGATACCAGCCGTAACCAGCAGGAGCTTCAACCCCACAAGGGTTCGTCTGTAACACGCCGCCGACATAAAGCGGGTGTTGGTCGGCGACTCGCTTCAACCCCACAAGGGTTCGTCTGTAACCCTCGGGGGCGGCCGGGGACATGGGCATCAACGCGGCTTCAACCCCACAAGGGTTCGTCTGTAACCACGGGCGTCGGCGCAGTGGCCGTTGCGGAACTCAAGCTTCAACCCCACAAGGGTTCGTCTGTAACTCATAACGTCACTCTCACGGACGTCTCGACGCGAGGAGCTTCAAACCCACAAGGGTTCGTCTGTAACGTGCTGTTCGGCTATCTGCCAGTCTTCGGACTTCCAGCTTCAACCCCACAAGGGTTCGTCTGTAACATGAGCCTTCGGCCATGTTACACCTCCACCAACACGTGCTTCAACCCCACAAGGGTTCGTCTGTAACCCGTATCCGCGACTCCCGGACTGGCGGGGTCGTTTACGCTTCAACCCCACAAGGGTTCGTCTGTAACTAATTGCCGACGTGTCGACGGTGACTACGTTGGTCTCGCTTCAACCCCACAAGGGTTCGTCTGTAACAGTTGAGATCCACAGACGGTGGCGGTGCATCCGAACGCTTCAACCCCACAAGGGTTCGTCTGTAACTACTGCCTCTCGTGGTGTGACGTGGACCCGGACCTGCTTCAACCCCACAAGGGTTCGTCTGTAACGAACAAGACCCCAAACCCCACGCCAGCGAACATGAGCTTCAACCCCACAAGGGTTCGTCTGTAACGACACAACGTTCATCGTAGAGGACCGAGACAATCAGCTTCAACCCCACAAGGGTTCGTCTGTAACTGTTCTCCCGGCGTTTGGGGTAGGGGGCGCGCAGGGGCTTCAACCCCACAAGGGTTCGTCTGTAACCATGCCCGATTCGGGGCATACGAGACCCACGACGGGTGGTTCCGACAAAGAATTTTCGTCGACCGGCAGTAGCCGATACGCCCCCGGGGGGTCGATGGACCTACGCGATGGTCACGGAGTCGAGCGTCACGTCCTCGCGGGGTTGGTCGTTGGGACCGGTGGGGACGCTCCCGATGTCTTCGACGACGTCCATCCCGTCGACGACTTCGCCGAAGACGGCGTGTTTGCCGTCGAGGTGGGGTTGGGCGTCGAGCGTGATGAAAAACTGCGAGCCGTTGGTGTTCGGGCCGCGATTGGCCATCGAGAGGACGCCCGGGCCGTCGTGGGTCAGGTCGTCGTGGAACTCGTCTTCGAAGGTGTAGCCCGGCCCGCCGCGTCCGGTGCCGGTGGGGTCGCCGCCCTGAATCATGAACCCCGAGATGATGCGGTGGAAGGGGATGTCGGCGTAGAGCGGGTCGATGCGCTTCTCGCCCGATTCGGGGTCCTCCCACGCCCCGGTGCCCGGTCCGACCTCGGTGTCCCAGTCGTCGGCACCCTCCGCGAGTCCGACGAAGTTCTCGACGGTTCGGGGAGCGCGCTCTGCGAACAGTTCGACCGTCACGTCGCCGTGACTCGTATGCAACGTCGCCGTCGGGTTGCTCATACCCACCTCCTGTCGCCGCGAGGGTAATAAACTGCCCCTCCGTGGTCGGGCGTCGTCGGTGGCCGGACGGACGGGTGCGCGGGTGCGTCACTTCGACGTCGTGGGTTGGGGGGTCGGCGTCGACGTCGTGGGTTGGGGAGTCGGCGTTGACGTCGTGGGTTGGGGAGTCGGCGTCGTGGGTTGAGGCGTCGGCGTCGTGGGTTGAGGCGTCGGCGTCGACGTCGTGGGTTGGGGAATCGGCGTCGTGGCGTTCGTGCCGGCCTCCTCGTCGCCGCCGGGGAGGGGGTTGCCGGCGGTGTGGCTTCCGCTCACGAGGAACTCCACGACGTACGCGAGGAATCGCTCGTTGTCGGCGACGTTGTACCGCGTCCCGCGCATCATGGTCTTATCGCCGAAGACGAGGACGTTGTTCTTGCGGACGGCGACCGGATACTCGCCGGTCACCTCGTCGCTCCCGGATTTGTGGGTGTCGGGGGCGGCGCGAAGCAGGACCGTCCCGCCTTTCACCGTGACGGACGTGGCGGTGTACATCGAGACGCGGTCGACGCCGGTGAGACCGCCCTTCCCGGTCGGGCGGGCGAGGATGTACTTGTAGTTGCCGTCGGCGTGTTCCTGATTGTAGAGATAGCGGGTGTCGACGCTCACGCCGTAGCGCGCCCCGAGGGTCGTGAGAGCGCTCTCCTGGGTCTGGAGCGTCGTCCCGAAGAGGGTGGCGCCGACGGTGACGCGATTCGGTTCGCCCACGAGGACGAGTCGGCCGCCGTCGCCAGTGAATCGCTGGACGTCGTCGGCGTCGCCCGGGGGATACTCCTCGCCGGGGTCGATGACGAGAAACGCGTCGGCGTCTTCGAGTTGGGTTGCGAGGTCGCCCTCCCGGTAGAACTCCACGTGGTAGCCCAGTCCCACGAGTGCGTCCACGAGCGGTTCGATTTCGGCGCGGGTGAACCGGTTGGAGTGGCCGCGGTCGATGAGGACCGTGCCGCTCCCGTCGCCGGCGTTGGGGTCGGGTTGGATGGTCCCGTTCGCGGGGATGGGGTCGGGGACGACCGACGCCGTGTCGTATTCGGGGTTCGAGAGCGACGTTCGCTCTCGGTGGTCGACGAGGCTGGGACCGGCGGCGGCGACAGCGAGGACGACGGCGACGGTCAAGACGAGGACCGCGAGGCGGGCGCCGACCTCACGCCACATGAGCCACCTCCCGGTCGGCCGCCGAGGCGCGCACCGCGACGGACTCGTTGCCGTGGTCGTCGAGATACGACGCGGGCACCATCAGGAAGGTTGGCGTCGGGGAGTCCGGGTCGTAGAGGTAGTCGGGCGAGACCATCCGCTTTTTCGGTGCGGTCGAGGAGAGGTAGTTCGACTTCGAGAGGAACCGCGCCGTCTCGTCGGGCCGGACCACCGTCACGTCGTAGCGGTCCATCCCGGCCTCCTCGGCCGCGCGTTCGATGGCCGCCTGCCGACCGCCGATTTCGTCGGCCAGTCCGTTCTCGACGGCCTGCGTGCCGCTGTAGATGCGCGCCTGTTGGAGTTCCGACCGCGACAGCGCCAACCGGTCGCCGCGCTGTTCGAAGACGGCCGAGGTGAAGGCGTTCCCCATCGATTCGAGGACGTAGTGGAACTCGCGTTCGTCGCCGCCGCTGAGTTTGTTCGGCCCGGTCGTGGCGACGATGTCGTTCGGTTCGAGGTTCTGTGGCGCGGTGGCGAGGACGCCCACGCTCCCGACGATAGAGGCCGGTTTGGCGTAGATGTAATCGCTCGGCGCGACGGTGTAGTACGCGCCGGAGGCCGCCGAGGCGTCGACGCTCGTCACGACGGGCATCTCCGCCGCCGTGCGTTTGGTCTGGAGATACAACTCCTCGCTGGCGGCGGCGGCCCCACCCCCGCTGTTCGCCACGATGACCACCGCCTTCACGTCGGGGTCCTCGCGCGCCTGCTGGAGCATCGACGAGACGGAGGCGGCGCTCCCGCCGTCGATGGTCCCCGAGAGCGGAACGACGGCGACGGTCCCCTGCGAGGCCGTCGCGTTCCACGCCACGGGGGCCAGCGTGATACCGATGACCACCCCCACGACGACGACCAGTACGTACGAGCGTACTAGCCGCCCGAGCGCGGCCTGCGCGACGTTCGACATCGGTCTCATTCCTGTGTGTTAGCGTACCAATACAAAAAACGTCGGTTGCGGGCGGGTGGTCGCCGTCCGAGCGGCCGATTCACAGCGGCGAGAGCCGCGTCAACAACTGCACGCCCCGAATCGCGCCGGCCCGCGCCATCGCCGTCCCTTTGAGCGCGCCGGCTTTCGCGTAGTAGCCGCTCTTGCGGGCCGACCCCACGAGGTAGTGATGCGCCGAGGCGTGGACGGGTTGGCGACGCCCCTCCATCCGCGTCGACCCGGAGCGCAACGCGTCGAGGACGGCCTGTCCGTCGAGCGATTCCCTGTCGCCCTCGACGGCGAGTTCCGTGTACGCCCGGCCGACGAACGGCACCGAGTGGGCGTCGCTGGCGGCGAGTCCGGGGTAGCCGTGGTCGGCGGCGAACCGCCGGGCGCGCCGGTTGCGAAAGCCCGTGAACAGCCACGCGTTGAACACCTCGATGGCGTCGCAGTCGACGAGGTGGCGCCGGGGTATCCCGTGGCGACTCCGCTGGAACGGGTGGGGGACGACAGCCACGCCGCCGTGGTCGCGCACCCACGCCACCGTCTCGTCCAACGGCGCGCGCCGCGGCGGCATCTCCTCGACGCCGATGGCGAGCAGGTGGCCCACCTCGGTCGACACCTCGACGCCCGGAATCCCGACCAGTCCGTACTCCGGCGCGAGTTCCGCCGCCCGGAGCGACTCGTGGACGACGTCGTGGTCGGTGACGACGATGCCGTCCAACCCGATTTCGGCCGCGTGTTCTAAGAGGAGTTCGACGGAGTCGTGCCCGTCGTAGGAGGCCTCCGAGTGGACGTGCGGGTCGAGTCGGACGGTCGTCTCGCTCACGCTCTCGCTTGGTGGCCACGGAAAATAAACGGCGTGGCCGACGGCGACGACGGTAACACGTATCAGGGTGGCCCGCAGGCAACGGGTATGGACCAGACGCTCCTCGCCGTCCTCGCGGGGATTGTACAGGGCGTCTTCGAGTGGCTCCCCATCTCCAGCGAGGGGAACCTCGCGCTCCTCTTTACGGCGCTCGGCACCGACCCCGACGCCGCCGTCTCACTCGCCCTCTTTCTCCACCTCGGCACCGGCGTCGCCGCCGCCGCCTACTACCGCCGGCCACTCGCGGACCTCCTCGCCGACCTCCCCTCGTGGCGCCCGCAGGACGCCTTCGCCGACCACCCCACGCTCTCCTTTCTCCTCGTCGCCACCCTCGCCTCGGGCGTCACCGGCGTCGCTTCGTACCTCCTCCTCGACGCCCTCGTCACGTCGCTCACCGGCGGCGCGTTCGTCGCCCTCGTCGGTCTCCTCCTCGTCGCCGTCGGCTCCCTCCAGTACGCCACGCGCGACCTCGTCGCCGACACCGCCCGCGACCCGGACCTCCGCGACGCCCTCCTCGTCGGCGCGGCACAGGGCGTTGCCATCCTCCCCGGCGTCTCCCGGTCCGGGACGACCACGAGCGCACTCCTCTTGCGCGGACACGACGGTCCCGACGCCTTCCGACTCTCCTTTCTCCTCTCCGTGCCGGCCGCCCTCGGCGGCGCCGGGATTGCCTACCTCGACGGCGGCGTCCCGACCCTCTCGCCGACCAGCGCCCTCCTCGCCGTCGCCGTCGCCGTCGGCTACGCCACCATCGGCGCCCTGATGCGCGTCGTGCGCCGACTCCCGTTCTGGGCGGTCTGTGTCGCCCTCGGTACCCTCGCCGTCGGTGGCGGCGTCGCACTCGCGCTCTGAGCGAGCCTTTATGTGTCATCGCACGACCACTCTCTACCGATGGACGGGGAGGGGGACGCGACCACGGCCGACGGGAGAGACGGAGAACCCCCCCCGCGACGCCGACCGGGGCGACGCGGGCGCGAACGCCGACGGGTTCCTCGCGCGCGCGATGGCCGCCGTTCGCCCGGCCGACGCCGCGTGGCCCGCGCCCACCCGCCGACTCGTCCTCGTCGTCGCCGCCGGCCTGTGTCTCGTCGCCGCCGTGCGTCTCGTGCCCGTCGCCGGCGTCTTCCGCGACGACTGGGTGGTCCTGCTCTCGAACGACCCCTACTTCTATCGCTACTGGGTCGAACGCGTCGTCGGCGGTGGTCTCGCGCCGTGGGCGTTCCCCCCGACCGTCGCCACCGGCGAACCCCTCCTCGTGGCCGTCCTCTCGGCGGCGACGTGGCTCCTCGGCGGCCGGGCCGCCTCGGGCGTGGTGCTCGCGCTCTACCCCGTCCTCAGCGCCGTCGTCGTCGGCGTTCTCGTCTACGCGACGGCCGAACGCCTCGCCCGCGACTCCCGGGTCGGACTCGCCGCTCTCGCGCTGTTCGCCGTCACGCCCGCCAACGCCTACCGCACCTCCGTCGGCGGCGCCGACCACCACGCCTTCGATTACGTCTGGCTTGCGCTGACGACGTTCGCGCTCGTCGCCCTCCTCGTCCGCACCGACCGCGACCGGCGGACGTGGGGGCTGGCCGGTCTCCTCGCCGTCGCCGTCGCCGGACAGGCCCTCGCGTGGGAGGCCGCGCCCCTCTTGCTCGTTCCCCTCGCACCCGCCGTCGCCCTCGTCGCCCTCGTGGAGGTCCGCCGGGACGGCCCGACCCGACTGGTTCCCGTCGCCGCCGGTCTCCTCGGCGCGGCGGTACTCGTCGGGTTCGCCCACCTCGTTTTCGGGTGGCAGGCCCCCGCCGTCGTCGGGAGTGTCGCCCTCCTCGGCGTCGGGAGCGCCGCCGTCGTCGCCGCGACGCGTCTCGTCGCCCGCGCCGACCGCTCGCGGCCCGCCCTCGCCCTCCTCGGCGTCGAGTGCGCCCTCGCCCTCCTCGCCGTCGCCGCCCTCGTCGTCGGACCGCTCCCGCTCCGTGACCTCGTCGACGCGGCGCTTCGCGGCACCACGTTCCTCACGCGACAGTCGGACATCGGCGAGATGTCCTCGCTCGGGAGTTCCTTCGGCACCGTCGCCGGCCCGTTGCTCATCCTCGGATTCGCGCCCTTCCTCGCGCTCCCGGTCGTCCCGTGGGCGCTCCGGCGGGCGTGGCGGGAGCGCGACCCCGCGTGGATTCCCCCCGTGCTGTCGGCGTGTTGGCTCGCCGGGCTGACGGTGCTCCAGCGCCGATTCGGTGGCGAACTCGCGCCCGTCATGGCGATTCTCGCGGGTCTCTCGCTCGTCGCCCTCCTCGCGTGGTTGGACCTCGTGGCGCGCCCGCCCGTCCTCTCGACGCCCGACCCGACGCCCGCCCGCGACGCCCGGCCGCCGAGTCGTGACCGACTCGCACTCCTCGGCGGTCTGGTGGGCGTCCTCGTCGGCACCGGCGCGTTCTACACCTCGCTCATCGACCGCTTGCTCGTCATCGACGACGACTCCGTCGCCGCCGCGCGGTTCATGCGCCGCTACGCCGCCGACCGGGGCTGGTCGTACCCCCGGAACTACGTCCTGAGCAAGTGGGGGCGCAACCGCATGTACAACTACTTCGTCAACGGCCAGTCGTCGTCGTACGCCTTCGCCGAGCGCAACTACGAGGACTTCCTCTTTTCCAACGACGGGCCGGGCTGGTACGACCGCCTGCAGGGTCGCGTCGGCTTCGTCGTCACGCGCGACCTGCCCCACCTCGGCGTCATCTCGCGGGCGACGCTCCAGTCGCGCCTCCACGAGCGACTGGGAAGCGCGGGCGAGGGCGTGGACGGACTCGCCCACTACCGCGCAGTCTTCGTCAGCCACGACGGGTCGCGCAAGGTGTTCACGCTCGTCCCCGGCGCGACGCTCCGCGGTCCCGCCGGCGACGCCGACGAGGTGGTCCTCTCGACTCGCGTCGCCGTCGACGGCGCGACGTTCACCTACCGGCGACGGGCGCCCGTCGCCGACGGCCGGTTCGAGGTGCGCGTGGCCCACCCCGGCGAGTACGTCCGCGAACGCGACGGCGCCGTCGTGGCGTCGGTCGAGGAGTCGGCGGTCACCGGCGGCGACGCCGTGGCGGCGTCGCTCGACGGCGAGGCGACGACCGGCGAGGCGGCGGTCGACGCGACGTGATTACGCGAGCGCGTCGACGGCGGATTCGACCGTCTCGCCCACCGACGCCGCCGCGTCGGCGTCGAGTTCGACCAGCGGCGGCCGCACGGCGTCGTCGTCGAGGACGCCCCGGGCGACCAGCGCCGTCTTGGTGACGGGCGCGAAGCCGTGGTCGAGACACGCGCCGAACAGGGGGGCGACGTGGTCGAGTTGTATCTCCCGTGCGCGGTCGAACTCGCCCGCCTGCACGGCGTCGACGGCGGCGTCGAACGCCTCGGGGACGACGTTCGCCAGCGCGTTGATGCCGCCCGTCGCGCCCATCGAGACGCCGGGGACGAACTGGCTGTCGAAACCCTGGAACAGGTGGAACTCCTCGCCGGTCCGGCGAATCACGTCACAGAAGGCCGTCAGGTCGCCGCTCGAATCCTTCATCCCCACGAGGTCGGGGTGGTCGGCGACGGCGGTCACGAGGTCCGCCGTGACGGACTGGCCGACGCAACTCGGGATGTTGTAGAGGACGACCGGAAGCGTCGTCTCCGCGAGGACCGCCCGGAGGAATCGCTCGTTGCCGGCGGGGTCGTTCGCGGCGTGGAAGTACGGCAGGGTGAGCAAGGCGGCGTCGGCGCCGCAGTCGGCGGCCGTCTCGATGCGCGAGACGGCGCCGGCGACGCTCGTCGCGGCAGTGCCCGCGACGACGGACGCGTCGCCGGCGGCGTCGACGGTGGTCGAGACGACCGTCTCGTATTCGTCGTCGTCGAGGCTAGCGAACTCGCCGGTCGTCCCACACGGGACGAGACCGTCGACGCCGCGACCGACGAGGAAGTCGGTCAGCGCCGCGAGGGCGTCGGCGTCGACGGCGCCGTCGGCGAAGGGCGTGACGGTCGGGACGAGTACGGAACCGAACCGGGAGTCGTCGGGACGGACGGGCATGGGTCCATCCTCGGCGTCGAGTCAATTAGTGATTTCCCCCGCGCTGGCCTCGCGGCCGCGGAGGCCGTCCACCCACGCAGCGACGCCGTCGAGGACGACCAGCGTCGGCGGGAGCGTCGCCAGCGACGCCACCAGCGTCAGGAAGATGACGCCGACGGTGAGGAAGCCGAAGTCCGAGAGGATGGGGAACGGCGAGAGCGTCAGCGCCGAGAACCCGAAGACGGTGGTCATCCCGGAGACGGTGATGGCCTTGCCGACGCGCGTGGCGGCCGTCTGGACGGCGTCGAGTCTGCCCGCACCCGGCCGGGCTTTCTCCTCGTAGTAGCGCTCCATCACGATGATGGTGTACTCGGCGCCGATGCCGACGCTCATCGCCCCGAGCGACGCGCCGAGCGGCGAGACGGGGATGTCGAGTGCGGCCATGTAGAGGTTCTGCCACCCGATGACGAACACCATCGGCACCAGCGGCGCCGTCGCCTTCACCAGATTCCGGTAGTAGGCCAGAAGCGCCCCGAAGACGAACAGGACGCCAAGCGCCGTCGTGACGTTCCGGCTCTCTATCTGGTCGACGATGGCCGGCGTCGAGATGGCGGCCGTCCCCGTGAGTTTGGGCGTCACTCCCGGCGGCGGTTCGCTGTACGCGATGGCGTCGTTCACGTTCCGGATGAACGAGATGGTCTCGCCGGTGGTCATCCCCTGCGAGGCGACCACCGTGATGTGGGCGTAGCCGTCGTTGTAGTAGCGCTCGCGCCGTTCGGCCGGAACCCGCGAGAGGACGCGTTCGACGCCCGCCTGCGTGGCCGGTATCTCGCCGCCGTTGTACTCGGCGACGAGCGACGCCGGCGAGTCGACGCCCTCGACGAGCGGCGTGCCGGTGGCTACCCGCTCGAAGCGTTGCATCCACTCCAACACCTCGGGGTTCTTGAGGTGTTCGCCCGTCACGAGGACGTCGTACTGGACGGCCGCTCCGCCTCCCGTCACTGACCGGAACTGCTGGAGGTCGACGTACGCCGGGAGGTCCTGCGGGACGAACTCCTCGGTGTCGGCGAGGGTGTCGAGGCTCCGCCCCGCCTGAAAGCCCGCCCCCGTCAACAGGAGGGCGGTCAGCAGGACGATACCGGGGTGGGCCGCCAGCGCACGCGAGGTGCGCCCGAGCGTCCGGCCGAGCACCCCGACGCGTTGGGTCTCCGCCTCGGCCGCCTCGGTTGCCGCCTCGTCGTCGTCTCGCTCTTCGGCGCCCCGGCCCCGCCACCGCGCGTACAGCGTCAGCAGGGGGAGGAGGACGAGGATGCCCGCGAGGAAGGTGAGCATCACCCCGAAGATGGAGGTCTGTGCGAACCAGACGAACGCGGGGGTGCCGGCCGTCGAGAGCCACGTCGCCCCGAAGCCGAGCGCCGCCGAGAGCATGGCGACGAACACCGGCGGCCCGATGCCGCCGAGCGCCTTCGGCAACGCCTCTTTCGGCGGGTGCGTCTCCAGTTCCTCCTCGTAGCGCTCGTGGAACTGAACGGAGTAGTCGATGCCCAGTCCGATGAGGATGGGGAAGACGGCGCTCGTCAGCGTCGAGTTGGGGACGCCCGCGTAGCCGATGGCGCCGAAGGTGTAGATGACGCCGATGAAGACGGCGACGATGGGGAGCAGTCTGAGTCGCACGCCCCGGAAGAGGAAAAATAGCGCGACGACCATCAGCCCCACCGCGAGACCGAGCAACTGGTTGGTGCTCTGCTGGATGAGGTCGGACAGTTGCGCCGAGAAGGCGGCGGACCCGGTGACCACCACGTCGACGCCGGCGGGGAAGCGCGCCCAGTCGGCGGCGGTGACGGCGTCCGCGTAGATGGGGCGCTCTTCGGGTTGGGTCAGCCCCGGTTCGAACACCACCTGTATCATGACGTACTTCGGCGACCCGATGACGCGTTCTATCTCCGACGACGACCCCGGGATGGCGCCGTACTGCTGGCGCACGCGGTCGGCCGGACTCGCCACGTAGGCCACGTTGTCGACCGTCGACATGCGGTCGTCGAAGCGGGCGATGGCCCGGAGGGTCGCGGGGTCGGTGACGTCGCCGCGCACCAGCACCGAGATGCTCCCCCGGTCGAAGGAGTCGCTGAACGTCGACAGCGTGGGGTTGCTCCCGGTGAACGCCTGATTGCCCGTGACGCTCGTAATCTGGGCGGCGCCGCCGAACGCCGCAAAGAGCAAGAGGAGGGCGACGGCGAGGGTGGCGACGGGGTGGGCCTGCACCTCGTGGCCAACCGCCGCGAAGGCGTCACGCATCCTCGACACGTGGACTCACCTCCTCACACCCGCGTTCGGTCGACGCCCCGTGACCGACGGCGTCCGGTCGCTCATCGTCGGCGGTACCACAGACCGGCGGCGACGAGCAAGACGACCACCGCGGCGCCGACGGCGACCGGCGGGACCGGCGGTCCCTCGGAGGGTTCGTTGACGGGGATGCCGACCGTCATGCCGTCGGTGAACCGCGTGTCGCCGTCGGCCTCGTCGTAGCGCACCTCGACGGACGCGGCGTACTCCTTGACCAGCGACTCGCTCCCCGCGCTGACGCGGAAGGTGGCGGTCTTGGTCTCGCCGGGGTCCATCGACCCGAGATACGCGCCGTCGTCGGAGGTCGACAGCGGGTCGCTCGTGAACAGTTTGGCGTTGACCGCCGAGACGGGGTCGTCGCCCGTGTAGGTCACGTTCGCCGTCAGTTTCGCCTTCCCGCCGGGCGTCACCGTCGTCGAGACGCCGCCGACCTGGAAGGGGTCGCGCTCGGGTCGGATGCTGACCGTCTTTCGCAACGCGTTCGAGGCGTGTCTGAGGTCGCCCTCGGTGTTCTCGTAGGTCACGTCGAACGAGAAGGAGTTCTCGCCCGGTTCGGCGTCGCTCGCCACGTCGACGGTAAAGGAGACGGGCGCCGACTCCCCGGGGTCGAGGTCGCCGACGGCCGTCTCGCCGTTGGTCGGCGTCACCGGACCTTTCGGCTGGAGCGTGACGACCACGTTGCGTGCGACGCCCTCGCCCGTGTTGACGATGCGACCGGTCACCTTCGCCTCGGATTCGTCAACCCGGAGGCGCGGCGCCGAGACGTCCTCCATGGCGAAGGTGCGCTCCGGTCTCACCATCACCCCCGTCGTCAGCGCGTCGGATTGCTCGGGGATGCCGTTGTCGTCCTTGTACGAGACGACCGCGTCGACGGGATACTCGCCCGTCGAGAGTTCGGGGGCCGCACCCACCTGCACCGAGACGCGCTTGGTCTCGTTGGGTTCGAGCGACTGCACGTAGACGCTCGTGCTCCGCTGGGGGTTGTCGAGCGTGCCGAAAAAGAGCCCCGACGCCTTCGACTGGAGGTCCACCGACGCCCGCTGGGCCGTCTGCGTCCCCGTGTTCTGGATGGTGAAGGCGAGCGTCCCGGTGTCGCCCGCGAACAGTTCGTTGGTCCCCTCGGAGACGACTTCGAACTGGGAGGTCGACTCGACGTGAATCTTCAGGTTCACCGTCTCCTTCTCGTCGAGCCAGACGTATTCGGTCTCTTCGAGCGAATCGAAGGTGACCGCCCGGACGTGGCGGTAGCGCACCCGCACGGGGATGGTGTACGTCCCGGGTTTCACGTCGCCGAGTTCCAGCGAGAAGGTGAACGGGGAGGCACCGCCCGGGGCGATGCTCCCGGCGGTCACCGTCCCCGTCTTGACGTCTATCGGGGCCTGTATCCGGTCTTCGAGGATGTCCATCTGGACGCTCCGTGCCGTCTGGACCTGCTGTTCGAACTTCTCCGGCCCACCGTGGTCGATGTCGCCGTCGTTGGCGGCGACGACGGTGAGTTTCGCCCGCTGGTTCGGTTCGAACGTGTTGTCGGCGACGGAGTAGCGCAGTTCCGGGTTCCCGCTCACGAAGTTGGACGCGACCACCGGCGTCACCGGAGCGAGCAACAACAAAACTGCAACAACGAATATCGTGGCCCGTCTCATGGTCGCACCTGCGGTTCTCCGGGCATAACGATGACGATTAGGATTACGAAACAACAACTCCGTTGAACGAACGTAGAGTTTATCCGCGTCGGCGCGGTCCGTCCGGCGCGTCCACTCGGTACACTGCGCTCGCCTCGTTTCCCACCGCCGATTCGGTCCCCCTCAGTAGGCGACGGCGTCGACGTCGTCGCCGTCGGCGTCGACCACCGTCACGGCGTCGTGGTCGTTGCCGAGGACCGCGTGAGAAGAGCCCCAGTAGACGTCGTCGGGGGCGTCCGTCCCCGACCCGACGTGGACGACGAGTTCGGCGCCCGGTTCGAGCACCTGGTCGTCGAAGAAGTATAGCTGGTCGTCGCCGACGCGGAGATACCACCCCGAGAGGTCGACGTTCTGGCGCCCGTCGTTGGCGAGGACGACGTACTCGCGGGTCAGCGCGCTCCCGTCGTCGCCCGGCGGGTTCGGGTGGACGGCGGCGATGCGGACGCTCTGTTCGCTGGACTGATGAAGCGGGCGCGGGGGTTCGACGAGACCACAGGCCCAGACGCCGAGGTGGGCGTCGCGGGCCGCCCGTTCGGCGTCCGCGTACCGGTCGCCGGTCGCCCGGGCGCGCCCGGACTCGACGAGGGCGCGGTTGACCGACCGGTTGTCGGTCTCGACGACCACCGCCGGCAGGCCCGCCCGTCCGTCCGCAATCCGTCGGACCGTCACCGACTCGCCGACCAGTCGTTCCCGGAGGGAGACCAGCGCTCGCCGGCCGCCGTCGGCCAGACACGCCCGTCCGCGCTCGCCGGTCAGGACGCCGTCGAAGCGATGCGGGTCGGCGCCGTCTATCCCCGGCGCGTCGACGCCCGCCAGTCGCACCGTGTGACGGCGCCCCGCCGCGTCGCGGTACGTGAGTCTGTCGCCGCTCTGGACGGCGACGACGGTGGCCGTCTCGGGGTCGGTCCCCGACGCCATGGCCCGCCGGGACGCCGCCGTCGACGCCACCCGTTCGGCGGCGTCGCTCGCGGCGTCGGGCGTCGCCGTCGCCGTCGGGACCGACGCTAACCCCGGATTCGTCGTCGCCCCCGTCGACGCCACGCCGACGGCGTCGTCCGCGCCGCCGACGTCGCCCGCGCCGAACGCCGTCGCCTGCGCCGCCACGCCGCCGCCGGCTACGACGACTGCGACCGCCACCAGCGCGACGGGCGCGACTCGCCGTCGCGCGGGGGCGTCGAGGCGGGACACCGCCAGCGCTCCGAGGGCGAGAGCGACCGCGAGGGCGGTAGACGCGAGCCAAATCATGTCGAATGCGTGCCGGCGGGCCGGCCGTTGCCACCACTGTGGCGGCGACCGACTTAGTTATTCGCCCGCCCGCGCCGACGACCGATACGTCAGTCGGTGGATGGCGAGTTCGAGTTCGAAGCGGTCGTCGTCGGTCGAATGTTCCGCGCGGCCGTCGCGTTCGAACCGTAGCCGGCCGGTCACGGGGTCTTCCTCGTCCGGTTGGAGACCTTCGCGTTGTTCGTCGTCTTCGGCGTCGTCCTCGGCGGGGTAGTCGAATCGCGGCCGTTGGTAGCCCGTGGCGACGACGCGCGAGACGTCCTCGTGTTCGTAGCGTACCGTCACCCGGAACGTGATCGATTCGACGGTCCGGTCGCCGACGTTCTCCACGACGAATCGGTAGTCGACGTACGCGTGGGTTTCGAGTTGCGTCCGCCGCACCGAGTGCTGTCGGCTCCGAATTTCCACCACGTCGCCGGGAAGCGGCGTCGGCGTGGCAGTCGCCGTGCGCGTCGGTCGTTGCGTCGTCGTCTGCGTGTCGGTAACCGTGGGCGCGGGCGTCGGCGTCGGCGTCGATCCGCCGCCCGACCCCGACGGCTCCGACGTCGGCGTCGGTTCCTCGACGAAGATGCGACCGCATCCCGCGAGGGCCGTCAGGAGACCGACGCCCACACCCAGCACTCCTCGCCGTCCGAGACGGTCCTCGCCCATCGACGCGGACATGGAGGCCATCCGAGATAAAACCCCACCCGTGCGACCCGGTGTCGTCCACCCGTCGCCGCGTCCGCGCGAGGCACCACTTCGGGCGTGTGAAACCCTTTTCGTCCCGCCACCCCTTCGCCCGGTATGAACTACGAGGCGGTGTTGTTCGACAACGACGGCGTGTTGGTCGAACTCGTCGACCGGGAGGTGCTTCGCCGGGCGACGTGGGAAGCCTTCGACGCCCTCGGGGTGGCCGACCCCGACCCCTCCGACGTCGACCGCCTCGCCGTCGGCGTCACCCCGTCGGTGCTCGCGGCGGTGTGTGGCGATTACGGATTCGACCCCGAGCGGTTCTGGTTCGTCCGCGACCACGTCTCCTCGCACGCCCAGCGCGCGGAACTCCGGGCCGACCGCGTCTCGCTCTACGACGACTTCGACGCCGTCCGCGCCCTCGACGCGCCCCGTGGCATCGTGAGTTCGAACCAACAGCCCACCGTGGAGTTCATGCACGACTTCTTCGGGACGCGCCACCTCTTCGAGACGGCCTACGGGCGCACGCCGACCGTCGAGGGTCTCCGGCGCAAGAAACCCGACCCGCATTACGTCCGCCGAGCGCTCGCGGACCTCGGCGCCGACCCCGAGACGACGCTGTTCGTCGGCGACAGCGAATCCGACGTGCGCGCCGCCCACAACGCCGGACTCGACTCCGCCTTCCTCCGGCGCGCCCACCGCGCCGACTACGACCTCTCCGTGCGCCCCACCCACGAACTCGCCGGTCTCGACGACCTGTTGGCCCTCGACGGCGTACCCGTCTCCTGTCGGCAGACTGCCCGCCGTCGCTAATTGTCGTCGGGGTTCGCGTGAGCGCGGAGGCTATGTGGCTCCGGCCACTATCTCCTCCCATGACCGAGCGACTCGACGTGAGCGACGCGGAGTGGCGCGAACGACTCTCCGACGAGGAGTACCACATCCTCCGCGAACGCGGGACGGAACCCAAGTTCAGCGGCGACCACCTCGACCGGAAGGAGGACGGAACCTACGTCTGTGCGGCCTGTGGCACCCCGCTGTTCGACGCCGACACGAAGTTCGAATCCGGAAGCGGGTGGCCGAGTTTCGCCGACGCCATCGAGGGTGCCGTCGAGTTCGAGACCGACACCAGACACGGGATGACCCGGACCGAAGTGACCTGCGCGCGGTGTGGCGGGCACCTCGGCCACGTCTTCGACGACGGTCCCGAACCCACGGGTCAGCGCTACTGCATCAACTCCCTCGCACTCGATTTCGACGCCTCCGACGACGAGGAGTGACGCTCTACTCGCTCTCGTCGGCGATGTTGACGGTCAACACCGGCACCGAGGCCATGGTGACGACCTTCTGTGAGACGCTTCCGAGCATGTTCTTGCGGTACTGCGCGCCGTGGGTGCCCATCGTCACGAGGTCCGCGCCCACCTCGTCGGCGTAGGCCAGAATCTCGTCGGCGGGGTTGCCCTCGCGGAGTTCGGTGTGCGCGTCGACGCCCGCCTCCGCGAGACGGGACGCCACGCGCGCCGTCGCCGCCTCGCCCTCCTCGCGCAATCCCTCGACGACGTCCGCCTTCATCTCCTCTTTGAGCGTCAGGAACGAGCGGTCGTCGACGACGTACAGGACGTGCACTGTGGCGTCGCGCCGCGTTGCGATGTCCACCGCGTGGTCGACCACCGCGTCCATCGACTCGCTACCGTCCGTCGGGAGGAGAACGTCCTCGTACATCGACCGGACCTCGGTTCACCACGAATACACGCCTTTCGGTTCCTCCCATCCGCTGGGGACCGTCACCGCTCGGCCGAGAGGACCACCTCGTGGGTTTCGAGGTCGGGATGGCCCTCGAACATCCCCTCCGGCGGTCGCTCGGAGTGGGCGTCCGCGAAGGCCTCGCTGTCGGTCCACGCCTCGAAGTCGGCTTCGGACTCCCAGTGTGTGAGGAAGACGTATCGGTCGGCGTCGACCGGGCGGAGCACCTCCAGTCGGACGAACCCCGGTTGCTCCTCGACGCGGCCGGCGCGCTTCCGGAAGCGTTCCTCGAAGTCGGTGCCGTGCCCCTCGGCGACGGGGATGCGATTGGCGACGACGAACATGGGTACTGGTCGGCCGGCGCGCCCAAAGGCGTGTCGGGTCAGTGGGTCGTCACGAGCAATCGCTCGGGCGTCCGCGCGAGACAGATGGGACCGTTCGGCGCGCGTTCGAACGTCACGTCGGCGTCCGTCGTCACGAACAGGCGGTCGAACGCGCGGCCGCAGGCCGGACAGCCGTACCCCTCCCTGTTTTCGAGGTGCATCGAACCCCCGTCCTGTATGAGCAGTTTCAACCCCGGCGGACCTATGTAGTGGGGGTCGCCGGACTCGTGCCCTCAATCCGACGAGACGACCCGGTTTCGCAGGGTGCCGACGCCCTCGTAGGTGATTTCCACGTCGTCGCCGGGTTCGAGGAGACCGGGATTGGCCGGACTGCCGAAGGAAATCACGTCGCCGGGCCGGAGGGTGTAGCGCTCCGAGAGGTGTGCGACCACCTCGTGGGGGTGAAACAGCATCTCGTCGGTGGTCGCCTCCTGCCGGCGTTCGCCCGCGACGTCGGTGTACATCGCCATCCCGTCGAGGTCCACGTCGGTCTCTATCCACGGACCGAGCGGTGCCGACCCGTCGAAGGCCTTCCGCGCCGTCCGGCGATTCTGGTCGTAGGCGTCGAGGTCGTCGAGAATCGTATAGCCGAGGAGGGCGTCCGCCACCTCCTCGGTCGAGAGGTCGTGACACCGGTCGCCGACGACGGCGGCGAGTTCGCCCGCGTAGGTGAGTTCGCCCGTCCACGTGGGGTACTCGATGGGCGCCTCGGGCGGGTGGACCGAGTGAGGTGGCTTGATGAACCAGTCCGGTTCGTCCGGCAGGTCGGCCTCGCCCATCTGGTCGATTTTCGCACCGAAGTTGCGCCCGGTGCAGAACACCGCCGCCGGGTCACACGGCGCCATCAGGTGGCCGTCCTCGCCGACGACGTAGCCGTCGCCGTCGGCGTAGACGACGCCCTCCTCGTACTCGCCGGTCAGCGGCCCGGTCGCCGTCGAGATGCGTGCCAGTCGCATACCTCTGTGGACTCGAAGCGCCGGGCTATCGCTTTCGGTTCCGTCGCGTCGCGGCGTCGAGCGGGTGAGATTTTAAGGCAAGCGTGCCCAAGAAGGGGTATGGGAATCCTCTCGCGGGCCTCGTACGTCGTTCGGTCGAAGCTCAACGCCCTCCTGAACCGGGCCGAGGACCCGAGCGAGACGCTCGATTACTCCTACGAGCAGATGCGCGACGAGTTACAGGAGGTCAAACAGGGCATCGCGGACCTGACGACCCAGAAGAAGCGACTGGAGATACAGAAACGCCGGCTGGAAGAGAACGTCGAGAAACACAACGAACAGGCGCGCGAGGCGGTCCGACAGGACCGCGACGACCTCGCGCGGGAGGCCCTCGAGAAGAAGAAATCGAAGATGAACCAGATAGAGGAAATCGAGGGCCAGATAGCCGACCTCCAGTCGACGCAGGACGACCTGGTCGAGAAGAAAAACGAACTCCAGAGCCGCATCGAGGAGTTCCGCACCAAAAAGGAGACGATGAAGGCGCGCTACGAGGCGGCCGAGGCTTCGACCCGCGTCTCGGAGGCCATGAGCGGCATCGGCGACGAGATGGGCGACGTGGGCCGGGCGCTCGAACGCGCCGAGGAGCGCACCGACGAGATGGAGGCCCGCGCCGAGGCGATGGACGAACTCCAGGAGACGGGCGCCTTCGAGGACGCCCTCTCGGATAAGGACTCCATCGACCGCGAACTGGAGGCCGGGCGCACGTCGAGCGAGGTGGACGCCGAACTTGAGACGCTGAAAGCCGAGATGGGGAAAGGCGAGGAGTCCGGTGGCGGGACGAACGACAGCGACGCCGAGGAGACGAGCCAGACCGACGACGACATCGAAGCGGAACTCGCGGAGTTGCGCGACGACGACGAGGAGTCGAACTGAGCGGATGACGGGAGACGACCTCGTCGCCGCCGTCGAGGAGTCGCTGGCGCAGTCCACCCGCGAGGCCTTCGACCGGCGGGTGCGCGAACAGGCCGAACGCGTCCGCGCGGACCTTCGTTCGGGGCGCCTCGACACCGGCGAGTTCGCCGTCGGGATGGAACTGGAGACCTACGCCGTCGACGAGTCGGGGCGCCTCGCGGCCGTCCCCGCCGACGTCTTCGACCGCGCCGACTGCGGGAAGGAACTCGGTCTCCACAACCTCGAACTCAACTCGGCGGCGACGCCGTTCGACGCCGACGGACTGACGCGGCAGGCCGCCGACGTCGAACGGAGCGCCGAACGCGCCGCCGCCGCCCTCGACGAGGCGGGTCTCTCGCTCGCGCTCGACGCGATGTGGACGATTCCGCCCGCCGAGGGCACCGACGCCTACCTCGGCGCCGTGACCGACCGCGACGGCGTCGTCGTCGCCGACAACATGCGCCACGTCCCGCGCTACGTCGCCCTCGACAACGAGATACTCGCTCGCGGCGGCGGCACCGTCTCGCTTTCCCTCCCCGGCGTGACCCGCGACCTGCCGACCATCCTCGTGGAGTCGCTGGCGACGTCCATCCAGCCCCACCTCCAGGTGCCGAGCGCCGACGCCTTCCCTCGCTACTTCGATACCGCCCTCCGGACGCTCGGCCCGGCGTTGTCGCTGACGGCCAACTCCCCGTTTCTCCCCGCCGACTGGTACGACGACGACCCCGGCGTGGTCGAGACCACCCACCACGAACTCCGGGTCGACGTCTTCGAACAGGCCATCAACGCCGGCGCGCCCCGCGACGAGGGGATGGTGCGGTTCCCCGACGACGTCGCCGACGCCGTCGAGGTGGTCGACCACGTCGTCGCCGACGAGACGTACGCGCCGGTTCCCGCCGACGACGGCGACGACGAGACCGGCACCTACCGCGAGACGATTCCGGCCTACGACCACAAACGCGGCGTCCACTGGCGGTGGGTGCGCGGCGTCGTCGGCGGGCAACCCGTCGGCACGGCCAGCGACGGGGCGTCGCTCCGCATCGAGTACCGCCCCCTCCCGACCCAGCCGTCGGTCGCCGACGCGGTGGCCGTCCAGTCGCTGGTGGTCGGCGTCCTCCGGGGACTGGTCGAGGCAGACCATCCCCTCCCCGACCTGCCGTGGACGGCGGCCCGCGATTCCTTCTACGCCGCCGTCGCGGACGGTCCCGAGGCCGACCTCGCGTGGGTGACCGCAGACGGCGAGCGGACGGACGACCCGGAACGCATCTACGAGGAGGTGTTCGCCTACGCCCGGCGCGGACTCGAATCGGCCGGACTGAGCGAGGCGGCCGCCGTCGACGCCCTCGCCCCCGTCGAAAGGCGCGTCCGCGAGGACGGCCCGCGCTCGCCGAGTGCGTGGAAGATTGCGCGGGTGCGCGAGGCCGTCGACGCGGGCGAAACGCTCCCCGACGCCGTCGCGTCGATGCAACGCGCCTACCTCGACCGGGCGGGGACGGGAACCGTCTTCGCCGACTGGTAGGCTACTCCGCCGGCCGCGCGCCCGTCCCCGGACGGTCGGGGAGTCGAATCCGCCCGCCCGAGAGGTCCGGGCCGTCGTAGTCGTCGTCGGCCAACAGGAGCGACCCGTCGAGGTCCGCGTAATCCAGCAGGGGCGCCAGGTGACAGGCGGCCGCGATGGAGGCGTTGGACTCTATCATACAGCCGAGCATAACCTCCAGTCCCTCCGCGCGGGCGGCGTGAATCATCCGCCTGGCCTCGCGGAGACCGCCGCACTTCATGAGTTTGATGTTGGCGACGTCGGCGCGGTCGGCGACCCGTGGCACGTCCGAAAGCGTCACGCAGGACTCGTCGGCGGCGATGGGGAGCGCGCTCCGTTCGTAGACGAACCGCAGGCCGGCCGGGTTCTCGGCGGGGACGGGTTGCTCGACGAACTCGACGCCCTCGTCGGCGAGCCACTCGATGTTCGACACCGCCTCGCGGGGCGTCCACCCCTCGTTGGCGTCGACGCGGACGGTCGCCTCGGGGGCGGCCTCCCGGACCGCAGACAGCAGTTCGCGGTCGCGGTCGGTTCCGAGTTTCACCTTCAGGACGGAGAAGCCGGCGTCGACGGCGGCTTCCGCCTTCGCGCGCATCGTCTCGGCGTCGTCGATGCCGACGGTGAGCGAGGTGGGGGGCGCACGCTCCGGGTCGAGTCCCCACAGTCGATAGAGCGGGACGCCCAGTCGCTTCGCCGCGAGGTCGTGACAGGCGACGGAGACGGCACACCGCGCGGCGGGGTTGTCCCGCACCGTCTCGGCCATCCGTCGCTCGATTCGGTCGAGCGCGTGGGGGTCGCCCACCTCCTCGACGGCGGCCAACAGGTCGGGGAGGACGGCCTCGACGGTGGCGACCGTCTCGCCGTAGTGTGCGGCCGGCGCCGCGCCGCCGACGCCCGTCTGGTCTCCCTCGTCGGCGACGGTGACGACGACGGTTTCGGCGTGGGTCTTCGTCCCCCGCGAGATGGTGAAGGGGTGTTCGAGCGGCAGGGTCACCCGCTCGAAGTCGGTGGTCAGCGTCATAGCACGGCGTCCAGAATCTCGTCGGCGTCGAACCGAATGGGGTCGGTCACCGGTGCGTCGAGGGCCGTCTCGTACGCCGCCAGAGCGTCGCGCGCCGCGTCGTCGTCCGGCAGGTCGCTCGTGTTGAGGGTGCCCGCGACCACCTCGGTCGGCGCGACGGGGGCCGCGAGGTTCTCGTAGAGGTCGAGGTAGGTGTCGAGGGGCGGGAGGGAGAAGGATTCGTAGCCGTGGACGGTCTCCTTGCCGGCGACGTGGGTCATCACGAGGGCGTCGGGCATGGCGCCGTGGAGGATGCCACAGGTGACGGCCGAGTAGGCGGGGTGGACGATGCTTCCCTGTCCCTCTACGAACACCACGTCGTGTTCCTCGGCGGCGTCGAGTATCATGGATTCGACCGCGCCGGCGACGAAGTCGGAGACGACGCGGTCGATGGGAATCCCCCACCCGGCTATCATGATGCCCGTCTGGCCGGTGGGGACGAACCCGGCGTCGACGCCGCGGGCGCGGGCGGCCGCGACGAGTTCGAGCGTCGCGGTCATCTTCCCCGTCGAGCAGTCGGTGCCGACGGTCACCACCACGTCGGCGTCGACGTCGCGGGCGACCCCCTCGCTCACCGTCAGGTCGTCGGGCGGGCGACGCACGTCCACGAGGTCAACCCCGTGGTCGGCGGCCAACGCCGCGAACTCGGCGTCGTCTTCGAGAAAGTAATGCAGGCCCGCGACCACGTCACACCCGGCTTCGATGGCGGCGGTCACGTCGGGACGCCACGACTCGTCGAAGCCGCCGCCGATAGGTGCGATGCCGACCAGCAAGGCGTCGGGGTCACAGACCCCAAGCGCCGTCTCGAAGTCGGCGGCGATGGGCGCGTCGTCCACGTCGGGGACGTAGTCGGCGACGCTGTCACCGGGTTTGGTGCGGTCGAGGACGGTCCCCACGTCGTAGTCGGCGTACCGGAGGACGCCCACCGCCGTCTTCGCACGCGCCGGAAACTTCTCGTGTGCGAGGACGACCACGGTGGCGTCGTCTTCGAGCGGGACGGACATAGGCGGCCCCACGGCGGGCAGGGGATTAAACCGTCGGGTCGGGACGGTGACAGCGTCGTTTGCGTGACAGCCACCCGTGGAGTCGGGCCTGACTCGACCGACGAGAGACGTCGGGACCGCCACGTTCGCCGCCGTCCTCGCCGTCCTCCTCGCACTCTCCGGCTTCGGGATGTCGAGCGACGCCGCAGTCCAGACCGGACTCATCGCGGGCGCCGTCGCACCGGTCATCGTCTCTCTGAACGACAGGGCCGGGGCGGTGGGCAGTGAGCGCGCCGGTCACAACAGCGTGAGCGGCACGGTGAAAAACGAGCGGACGGCGTCGTCGAGGGCCGCCTCGGGGTCGCCGCTGGCGTCGACGGCGGCGACGGCGGCGGCGTCGTACTCCAGGTCGTCGAGGACGGTCCGTTCGCCCAGCAGGACGAGGCGGTCGTCGACGTGGTCGTCGAGGACCGCCCGACAGCGGTCGAGGTGGTCGCGCACCTGTTCGTCGCGGCGGCGCTCGAAGCGGGCCTGCGAGAAGCCGCCCTTGGAGTGGCCGCCTTTCACGTCCGTCTCGACCGTTTCGAGGTCGACTCGCTCGCCCTCGTCGTAGACGCCGAGGGCGAAGCGGTCCGAGCGCACGAGTGCGACGGTGAGACGCCCCGTCGGCCGGAACCACGCGTCGTCGAGGCGAAAGCCCGTTCCCCACTCGGCGAAGGGGTCGGGCGACAGCGGCGGGTCGAGGGCGACGCTGACGAGGGAGGCGTCGTCGACACAGACCAGACAGGGCGCGGCGCGGTCGACGAGGGGGGCGCGGTCGCCGAGGGCGTCCGCGACGGGTTCCGGCACGTCGTCGGTCACCATCGCGGTCAGCGCCCCCTCCGGGCCGGTCTCGACGCTCCGCAGGCGCGCGAGTACGTCCGCGAGGCGCTCGCCCGACAGCGACTCCGTGCCCCGGAACTCGACGGTCTCCGCCTCGCTTCCCGCGCGGTCGAGGCGGCCTTCGAGGTCGGCGACGTGGTCTTCGAGGCGGTTGACCCGCTCTTCGGCCTCCTGTCGCGCGGTGGCGGCGTCGGCACGGCGCTCGGACTCGGCCTCCAGTTGCCGTTCGAGGTGGTGATTTTCCTCTTCGAGCTCCTCGATTCGCGCTTTGAGGCTGGCCCGGCCGAGCAGTCTATCGAGCATACGCAGGGTGGCGTTCGCCGTGGCCTTCTACCCTATGGCTCCTCGACGCCGTCGACACCGTCGCCCCGGTCGGCCGGTCCGGTCGGAAATTCGAGGCTGACGACCGTCCCGCGCGGGTCGTTCGGTTCGGCGACGGCGCGCGCGCCGTACTTCCGGGCCATCGTGGCGACGAAGTAGAGACCGAACCCGCCGTCTGCGTCGAGGGTGGGCGGCTGGTCGGTCAGGACCGTCCGCTCGCCGTCGACGAATCCCGGTCCGTCGTCGGCGACGCGGAGCGTCGTCGCCGCCAGCGTCACCGACGCCGAGACGGAGAGGCGGGGTCGCTCGCGGTCGTTGTGTTCGACGGCGTTCGAGAGCAGGTTGTAGACCACCTCGCCGAGTAGGTCGTCGGCGTGGACCGTCGCCGTCTCGGGGAGGGACGTCTCGACGACTGCGTCGGGGTGGGACAGACGGACCTGTTCGAGGCGGTCGCGGACGACGGCGACGAGGTCGCGTTCCTCCAGCGCCGTGGGTTCGGTCGTGAGTTCGTCGAGGACGCGACGGATTCGCTGGACCACGTCGACGAGGTCGGTGCCGCGCTCGCGGATGATGCGGACGTAGCGGGTGCGTTCGGTCTCGGTGACAGTCGTCGAATCCATCAGTTCCGCGTAGCCCGTGATGACGGCGAGTCCGTTGAGTACCTCGTGTCTGAGCAGGCTGTTGAAGAAGGCTATCTGGTCGTGACGCGCCGCCAGTGCGCGCTCGTTTTCCATCTCGCGCCGGCGGGCGCGGTGGCTCTCGACGGCGTCGCGGAGGCGCCGGACCAGTAGCGGCGTTCCGACGCCGTCGACGGAGACGACGCAGTCGGTGGCGCCGGCGTCGACCGCCGCCGCGACGACCGACGGGTCGGCCGTCTCGGTCCAGAGGACGACGGGCAGGTCGGCGTCGGCGGTGCGGTCGCGGACCGCGCGTACGAGCGCCGGGCAGTCGCCGTCGGCGAGGGTCCAGGCGCTCAGCACGCAGTCGACGCCGCCGGCGTCGAGGCGCGTCCGTGCCCCGGCCACCCCCTCGACGCACACCACGTCGAAGCCCTCGCTGGCGAACCGCGACCCGTCCGCCAGCAGTTCGTCGGCGCCGACGGCGAGGAGGGTCGCGGAATTCACGCGAATAGTTATACGGGACGGAACATGGCTCTAGCGGTCGTTCTCACGCCGTCAAGCCATCGTCTCCGGGTCGCCCGGCGCGTACCCCGCGTACCGCAGGAGCTCTTCCGCGCGGTCGGGTTTGGCGAGCAACACCTCGCGGCGGTCCGGGAGACCGGAATCGGCGACCGACGGCGGCAGGCCGAGCGTCCCCGAGGGGACGTCCTCGGCGGCGTGGACCGGGAAGTGACGGCCGTCGAGTTTCATCACGAGGGGGGCGTCGAGTCGTTCGACGCCCCGCCCGTCGGCGTAGAGGCTTCCGTTCACCCGTTCGTGGTCCGCCTGCTGGATGACCGCCCGGTCGCCCTCGCGGGGTTCGACGTACAGTCGACCCAGATAGTAGCCGCTCGAAAACTCCTCGAACATTTCCGTGTTAACCGTTACCACGACACGACATAAGCCTTGTCGGGTGCCGTTTTATAGAACGACAATCACACCGCCGCGCCGGGCGGTCACCGCCCGGCGCGCATCGACCACACCGCGACGAGGCCGAGGACGAGGGCCGGGAGGAAGGGAAGGACGAGCATGAAAAACCGGAAGTGGGCGCCGATGCGGGTGGGCGCCGCCGGCCAGAGATAGATGAGCCCCGGAATCACGAGGACCGCGAGGACGACGGCGCCGACGAGCACCCACCCCCCGGGACCGAACGGTTCGGGGTCTGCGGGCGACTCCGAGTCCGCGTCCGCGTCCGCGTCGCCGCCGGGCGTGTGGACGTAGCCGCCGTCCGACTCTTCCTCAGAGCTCACTGTCGGGGACGACGACCACCTTGCCGAAGCCCTCTCGGTCTTCGAGGAGTCCGTGGGCGCGGGCCGTCTCGCTCATGGGGACCACCTCGCGGACGCGAGGTTCGAACGTGCCGTCCCAGACGAGTTCGAGGGCGTCGTCGACCTGTCCGGGCGTCGCCATCGTCGACCCGAGGACTTCGAGCTGGTTCCAGAAGATGCGGTTGATGTCCGTCTCGGGGTTGCCGCCGGTGGTGGCGCCGCAGGTGACGACCCGGCCGCCCTTGGCGAGACTCTTCAGGGAGTCCTGCCACGTCGCCGCGCCGACGTGGTCGACCACCACGTCGACGCCCCGGCCGCCGGTGAGCGAGCGAACCACCGACGCGAAGTCCTCCGTCTCGTAGTTGACGACGTGGTCGGCGCCCACCTCCTCGGCGTAGCGGAGTTTCTCCTCGGTGCTGGCGGTGGCGAACACCTCGGCGCCGAGGTAGTCGGCTATCTGGACGGCGGCGTGGCCGACGCCGCCGGAGGCGCCGAGGACGAGAATCTGCTCGTTCGGGCCGAGGTCCGCCCGGTCGACGAGCATCCGCCACGCCGTCTGGAAGACCAGCGACGCCGACCCCGCCACTTCCCACTCGACGCCGTCGGGGACGGGCACGAGGTTGTCCTCGGGGACGGCCGCCTGTTCGGCGTGGACGCCCCGGACGTGTTCGCCGAGGATGTGAAAGGAGACGCACATCGACTCCTCGCCGTGGCGACAGAACTCGCAGTCGCCACAGGAGACGCCCGCCGTCACCGCGACGCGGTCGCCGGGTTCGAACCGCGTCACGTCCTCGCCCACCTCGGTGACGACGCCCGCCGCGTCGCTCCCGGGAATGTGGGGCATCTCCAACTCCACTCCGGGGAGTCCTCGCCGGGTCCAGACGTCGAGGTGGTTCAACGCCCCTGCCTTCACGTCGACCAGTACGTCGTCGCGCCCGACTTCGGGGTCCGGGAAGTCGCCGTACTCGATTACTTCGCGTCCGCCGTGTTCCGCGAACTGAACGGCCTGCATAGTCGTTGGGTCCGTTGCGAGCGACAAAACCCTATGGTTACGGCACCCGTCGTGCCGGGACGACCGGCGTCGGCCGCCGACCGCCCGGACGCGCCTCGCAGGGGCTTAATGCCCGGCGGTCGAACCCCGGCGTATGACTCACGACGCACACGACGACCACTC
>JBDGTR010000065.1:0-35750 GCA_042216635.1 Haloplanus sp.
GCCGGTTGGTCGTCTCTTTCCGCAGGGCTTTATTGTGCGACTGCCAGAACGACCCATCCATGACAGCCCGTCGCAGTGTCGCGCTGGTCGCCGTGGCGATGCTCACCCTCACCGCTGGTTGTGGCTTCCTGACGGGCGGTCAGGCGCTCACGTTCGACGCCTCGCCCGCGACGGTGTCCGACGCCGCCGCCTCGAACGCCGGCTATCAGGAGACGAACGTCTCCGAACAGGTCGTCACCCGCAACTTCACCGTCGCCAACCAGACCCGACAGGTCGAAGTGACCAACCAACTCGCGCAGTACGAACGCCAGGTCGACCTTGGACCGCTGGGGTCGCGCCGGGCGGCCGTCTTCGTCGCCTTCGCCAGCCCGCAGGTCGACGTCGCGGGCCAGACGTTCAACCCGATTTCGGACATGTCCGAACGCGAGGTGCTCGAACAGTTCGAATCGGAGTACGACGGCATCGAGGTCGGTCAGCAGGTCGACAATCGCTCCGTGACGGTCCTCGGCCAGTCGGTGGCGGTCGAGAAGTTCGAGGGCACCGCCAGTCTCGCGGGGACGCAGGTGGACGTCTACGTCCACGCGGCGAAACTCGAAGACGACGGGGATTACGTCGTCGCCGTCGCCATCTACCCCCAGCGACTCGACGGCGAAGAACAAAACGTCGTCACCCTGCTCGAAGGACTCCAGCACTCCGGGGAGTGAGCGGGCACCGCACGCTCGACGGCGCTCCCGCGCGCGACTCGTAATTCCGTCGTCCGATAGCGGCCAGAAAGCGTTTACCGGGCCGACCGTTCGTCCCGACGGACACAGCATGAACGTATCACGCACTGTCCTCGCAGTCTTCCTCGTCCTCGCGGGGAGCGTCGTCCCGGTGGGGACTGCGGTCGCGGCGAATCAACAGGCAAACGCCTACGCGGGCACGCACGTCTCGTTCGAGGCGCACGACGGCGCAGTCGTCGACTACGCCGTCGACGACGAGACGGTGCTTCAGTCCGTCGCGGTCCAGTCGCAGAGCGACGCCGAGAGTAACGGCGACGCCGACGCAGACGTCGGTCTCTCGGCGGTGACGGCGGTGACTGGCTCCGGGCTGTCGGTCGATTCCCGGACGTCGGTCGGCGCGACGGTGACCGCCGAGAACGGTGCGACGATGCAGGCCCACGACGACCCTCGTGGCATCCTCGTCGTTCGCTCCGGGGGGAACCCCCGGTACGTCACCGCCAACGTCTCCAGTTCGACGCGGACCGAGCAAGCGAGCGAAAAGCGGGTCGTCGTCACGACCGACGACGGCACCGAGGGCACGTTCATCGTCGTCGGCGACGGCGACGTGACGGTGAACGACCGCGGCAACGTGTCGGCTGACCTCGGGAGCGACGGAACGCTCGTCTTCCGGTCGTACCCCGACGGACGCGACGAGACGGCGGCCAAGCAGGAACGCCTCATCGCCGACGGCACGGCCACCGCCGAGGTGTACGTGATGCGAGGGAGCGACGCGAGTGGCGAACTCGCCGCCGACGTCGTCGACTACGGCCAGCAGACGTCGGTGGACGTCACCGAGAAGGGCGAGGGCACGGTTCGGATGACGGTCGACCGCTCACGACACGAGGGGACGGTCGTCATCACCTCCGTCTCCGAGAGCGCGATGGAGTCCGTCGAGGACCTCTCGGTGACCGTCGACGGCGACGCCGCCGCCCGCGCCTCGTCGTACGGCGAACTCCGGAGTGCGACCTCCGGCGACACCTCGAAGTTCCTCGTCCGCCAGCAATCGAGCGCGGACGCGAACGCCGACGTCCTGGTGGCGGTGAACCACTTCTCGACGCGCGAGATAACGATGACGCGGAGCGATTCGAGCGAGAGCGACTCGGGAAGCGACGACGTGACTGCGACCGATTCGAGCGAGAGCGACTCGGGAAGCGACGACGTGACTGCGACCGATTCGAGCGAGAGCGGTTCGAGCGGTGGCGACGCCGGCGGGAGCGCGGAGACGACTAGTTTCGACTCGCCCGGATTCGGCGTCGGCGTCGCGGTCGTCGCGCTTCTCGCGGCGGCGCTCTACGCCCGCCGCCGTCGCTGACGCTTCCGACTCGCCCGTCCTGACGTATCAGCGTTCGAACAGAAGGCCGGCGCGCCGGCCCGGACGGTCGGGGTGCGGAACGCGGTTTCCGGGTAAAGACTTAACGAGGGAGGTGTCGTATACCGAAGACGACATGTCAATCGACATCTCGTGGGTAGCGAAGTATCTGATGCAGTCCGACGAGTGGGTGAAGACGGTCCTCATCGGCGGGCTACTGGCGCTGTTTTCCTTCCTCGTCATCCCGGCGTTCCTCCTCTATGGATACGTCATCCGCGTCCTCCGGGCGGGGATGAGCGGGGCCCAGGAGCCGCCCGTCTTCGACGACTGGGGGACGCTCCTGAAAGAGGGGGTGGTCGGGTTCGTCGTGGTCGTCATCTACCAGTTGATTCCGCTCATCGTCGGGTTCGTCACCGTCGGCGGGTCGATTGCGGCGATGGCCGCCGGCGGCCGCGCCGGTGCCGGCGTCGGCGTCGCCGGTCTCTTCGGCGGTCTCGCGCTGACGACTCTGCTGGCGCTCGTCTTCGGCTACGTCGGTCTCGTCGGTCTCGCCAACTACGCCCACACCGGGTCGTTCGGCGCGGCCTTCGACTTCGACGTCATCACGTCCGTCGCAACCGACGGCGACTACGCGATTCCGTGGCTCTACGGCGTCGGCTGTCTCATCGTCGGCGCCGTCGTCGCGGGCATCCTCGGCATGGTCCCAATCATCGGTGCCATCGTCGGCGTGTTCGTCACCTTCTACGCACAGGTCGCGGCCAGTTGGCTCTGGGGGAAAGGGCTTCGGCGACGCCGCCGGCGTCTCCGGCACCGGCGCCGCGACGACCGGTGGCGCGACGCTCTGAGACGGAGCGTCGTCACGTCCGTCGGTCCTCGTCCCGTTGTCGGCGACCGCCAGACGGTTGCGACGGCCGGCACGACGCCCGGCGTCTCCGGCAACCAAAACCCTGAAACCCGGTGCCGTCGGGGTTAGCGTATGCCCACGGTCGCAGAGCGTCTCGGCGTCGCCCCCGAACGACTCTGGGTCGGGTCGGTACTCGCGCTCGTTTTCGTTCTCGTCGCCGGGTCGCTCGCCTTCCCGCGCATCGTCTACGACGGCTTCATCTGGCACTACTTCTGGGGACCGGTGCAGGCCGACGCCAACTCCGCCGTCTGTGCCGTCCGCGCCGGCGGCACCACGCGCTATCTCACCGCCACGAGCGCGTGTGCCGCCGCGCCCGAACCCGTCGCCTACCCCGGCTACACGCTCGTCTCCGAGGTGGGGTACGTGCTGGTTCTCCTCCTCTCGCTTTCGGGACTCGTTCTCTTGCTCCGCCGTCTCGACGTCGGCGAAGACCGCTCGCTGTTTTTCGCCCTCTTGCCGTTCATGTTCTTCGGCGGCGCTCTCCGGGTCGTCGAGGACGTCACCGACGCCGGCACCGCCGGTTCCTTCCTCACCTACCCGTGGAACACGCTCATCATCAGCCCCGTCATCTACTTCACCGTCTTCGCGGTGACGCTCGTCGCCCTCGTCGCGGCCGTCTCCCTCCACCGGCGGGGCGTCACCAGCGGCTACGAGCGACCGCTGTTCGGCGCGGGCGTCGCCGTGCTGACGCTCACGCTCGCGTACCTCGTCGCCATGGCGTTCGCGCCCCGGTCGAGCGTGACGTTCTACCCGCAGGTGCTCGTCGTCATCCTCGGCGGAGCCACCGTCGCCGCCGGCGCGACGTGGTGGCTCATCAAGCGGTACGCGCCCGGCATCAACGCCGGCACCGGCACCATGGGCTTCGTCGTCATCTGGGGCCACGCCATCGACGGCGTCGCCAACGTCGTCGGTCTCGACTGGATGGTCGCACTCGGCGCCGGCCAGAACCTCGTCCCCAAACACCCGGTCAATCAGGCCATCGTGCAGGTGACCGGCGCGGTGCTCCCGCCCTCCGTCCTCGCGGTCACCGGCGACACGTGGCCGTTCCTCCTCGTCAAACTCGCCGCCGCGACGCTCGTCGTCTCGCTGTTCGACGAGCAGATATTCGAGGAGAGCCCGCGCTATACGATTCTCCTCCTCGTCGCCATCCTCGCGGTGGGTCTCGGGCCGGGGACGCGAGACATGTTGCGCGCCACCTTCGGCGTCTAAGGATACGGGTGGAACGGGCGGTCGAGGCGCGGTTCGTAGCCCAACTCCCGTGGCACCGACTCGGCCCGGTCGCCGAAGTAGGGGTCGCCGACGAACAGCGGTTGGGCCGACGGACAGAGCACGCGCACCGCCTCGAAGCCGAGACCGGCCACGTCGGGCGTCGTCACCCGGGCGGCGTAGACGGACAGACCGCCCGCCTGCGCCCGGTCGACGACGGCGTCGAGTTCCGCCGCGCCGGTCGGACACGGGTCGGGACCGACGCTCGCCGCCGGCACGGTGTCGTCGGCGTCCACCAGCGCCCGCGCCTCGGCGGGGAAGTCGGCGTAGCGGCCGATGGCGCCCTCCTCCTCTCTCGCGCGGTCCGGTCCCATCGCGCGGAGTTCCGTCCAGTTCTGGAGGGCTTCGGCCAGCGCCGACCGCGCGGCGTCGGCGGCGTCGAGCGACGCCCCGGACCCGACGGCGAAGCGGGGCCACTCGTTCTCGCGGTGGACCGCGACGGCGACGACGGGCACGTCGACGGTGGCGGTGACGAGCAACGGCGTCACGGTCAGGGATTCGGCGCGGGCGCGGGCGCGGAGGGCGTCGAACTCCTCGTCGTCGACTGCGAGTTCGAGGGGGTCGTACGTCGAATACCACGCGAGCATGGTCGCCTCGCGCTCTAGGACCTCGTACAGACCGGAGCAGAGGGCTTCGACGCCGGAGTTGCCGAGACCGAGTCCCGTCGTGATGGCCGGGCGGTGGCGCTCGGTCGGCGGCGGGTAGTGGACGAACTCCGCCGGCAGGGAGACGGACTCGCCGGTGGCGAGGTCCGCCCCCTCGACCCACGGAATCGGCTCCTCGGGGTCGGGCGCGCGGTAGCCCTCCGGGCGGACGAACGCGGCGGGCGAGACGGGGTTCGGACGGGCGCGTTCGGGAGCGACGGCGAACTCGGTGGGGCGGTAGACGCCCGCGCAGTAGCGCTCCAGTCCCTCGCCGAGTGCCTTCACGAACGCGCGGTCCCAGTCGGCGTCGGCGCCGGCGGCGAACTCCGCCGCGCGCGCGTCGGCGAAGGCGGTGGTGTCGGCGGTGCGGGCGACGTAGTAGGGGAGGGGAAACGAGGACTGCTCGCCGACGGCGGTCAGGAGACCGACCCGGTCGTCGACGGCGCGTTCGGCCCGGTCGACGGCGTCGTCGAGGCTCGCCTCGCGGTGCGTGCGGTCGAGCGTCCGGTCGCGGTCGGCGGGGTCCGGGACGGGCAGGACGCGACGCTCCGTGCCCGGCACCTCCACGACGGTGCCGTCGAGGTCCGCCCCGGTCAGCGTCGAGACGGCGCGCCGTCCGGCGACGGCCCCCGCGAGGCGGACGGCGCTCCGGTCGCCCCGCGGCGGGTCGTCGCTCGCGTCGTCGGCCGCCGAGGCGACCCGCGTCCGAAGGTCGGCGTAGGTCACCCCGCCGAGCACCGAGACGGCGGCGTCGAGGTCCGAAAAACTGTGGCCGCCGAGGCCGCCGACTTCGACGGCGACCCACCGCCGGGCGCCGTCGGCGGCGTCGAACGCGGGGGCGCCCGTCGGGGCCACCACCGCGCCGAGTGGGTACTCCCCGACGGCCGCGGGCGCGACGCGTTCGACCGTCGCGTCCACGTCGCCGAGGGCGGCCTCGAACGCCTCGACCGCCGGCCCGTCGCCGGCGACGCCGACGCGCAGGTCCGACTCGGACACGGTCAGTCCACGAGCGTCGTCGCCACGGCGGCGAGTTCGTCGGGGTCACCCTCGCCGAAGCGGTCCTCGTCGAGTTTCAGGCGGAGGCGCGGGCGCCCCACGTCGATGGGCACCTTCTCGGTCTTGATGAGGCCCTCATCTTCGAGTTTGGTCTTCGTCCGCGAGAACGTCGCCTTGCTGGCGATGCCCACGTCCTCGCCCCACTTGCTGATGTCGTAGAGCAAGACGTCGTTTCGCGCGGCGACGAGGAGCGTGAGCGTCACCTCGTCGAGACCGGTCCCCTCGCCGGTGGTGTTCGTGAGGGCGTCGAGGACGGCGTCGAAGTCCTCGCGCACGGCGGCGCCGATGTCCTCGGCGAGCGTCTCGCGCACCCGCGAGAGCGGCGGCGTCCGGAGGTCGAACGCCGTCGACGACTCCCACCGCCGCTCGCAGGTGTCGCGGACGGCGTCGACGAACGCCTCGTCGTCGGTGCCGAGGGCGGCCACCCGCCCGTCGGCCGCCACCAGCGCTCGGACGGTCCCCTCCGAGACGACGAGCGCGTTCGCCGACGCGTCCGTACCGGTGTTGACCGAGAGCGTCCCCGCCGCCACGAGGTCGGCCGTGTGGCTGGCGACGAGGAAGTCGTCCATCACCTCCTTGAGCACCGCCTCCTCGGCGAGCAATCGGACCGCCGGCGTCTCCCGGTCGGCCGCGACGGCCGTCAGCGCCTCTATCGCCGTCGCCGTCGGGTCGATAACGAACACCTCGTCGCCCTCGTCGAGTATCTCCCCGAACACCGTCTCGAAGTCGGTGCCGTGTAGATTCCTCCCCGTCATGAGTCGAGCATCGCCAGTTCCGTATTTAATTTTAACGCACTCACCGGTCTGTAACAGAGTTATTTGTGTCTTTCTCGCTCGATTGGTTTAACCGACTGCCCCAGAACGGAAAGCAACGGCACGCGTCGTGACGGCAGGTTTATGGGTCGCTTGGCCCGCGTGGTAACCATGGATTACAGCCACGTTCGAGCGGTCGACCCGGCGACGGCCGACGCCCTCGACGGCGAGACGGCACGCCAGGAGCGGACGCTGTCGATGATAGCCTCCGAGAACCACGCGAGTCGCGCGGTGATGGAGGCACAGGGGAGTCCCCTGACCAACAAATACGCCGAGGGCTACCCCGGCGAGCGATACTACGCGGGGTGTGAGTACGCCGACGCCGTCGAGGAACTCGCCATCGAACGGGCCAAAGAGCTGTGGGGTGCCGAACACGTCAACGTCCAGCCACACAGCGGGACGCAGGCCAACATGGCCGTCTACTTCGCCATTCTCGAACCCGGTGACAGGATTCTCTCGCTCGAACTCGAAGACGGCGGGCACCTCAGCCACGGCCACCCCGCCAACTTCGCCGGGCAGTTGTACGACGTCGAACAGTACCGCGTCGACCCCGAGACGGGCCGACTGGATTACGAAGCGATGGCCAAGACGGCCGACGCGTTCGACCCCGACGTCGTCGTCTCGGGGTTCTCGGCGTACCCCCGGCAGGTCGACTGGGAGCGCATACAGACCGTCGCCGACGCCGTCGACGCCTACCACGTCGCCGACATCGCCCACATCACGGGACTGGTCGCCGCCGGCGTCCACCCCTCGCCGGTCGGCGTCGCCGACTTCGTCACCGGAAGCACCCACAAGACCATCCGCTCGGGTCGTGGCGGCATCGTCATGACGAGCGAGGAGTACGCCGACGCCATCGACGACGCCGTCTTCCCCGGCGCACAGGGCGGTCCCCTCATGCACGACGTCGCGGGCAAGGCCGTGGGGTTCGCCGAAGCGCTCGAACCCGCGTTCACCGACTACGCCGAACGGGTCGTCGCCAACGCCCGCGCACTCGGCGAGCGACTGACAGACTACGGCTTCTCGCTCGTCTCGGGCGGCACCGACACCCACCTCGTGTTGGTCGACCTGCGGGAGTCCCACCCGGACCTCACGGGGGGCACCGCCGAGGACGCCCTCGCGGAGGCGGGCATCGTCCTCAACGCCAACACGGTGCCGGGCGAGACGCGGACGCCCTTCGACCCCAGTGGCATCCGCGCCGGAACCGCCGCGCTCACCACTCGCGGTTTCGACGCGGACGACTGCCGCGAGGTGGCCGACCTCATCGCGCGCGTGGTCGACGCGCCCGACGACGAGGCGGTCGTGGAAGCCACCCGCGAACGCGTCGAGGAACTCTGTGTTGCGAACCCGCTTTACGACTGAACCGGCGTCTTCACGACCAGCACTGGACGCTCTGCCGTCCGCACCACCCGGTCGGTGACGCTCCCCAGCAGACTCCGGTACTCGTCGGGAAGGCGTTTCGTCCCGAGGACGAGGAGGTCGACGTCGTTCTCGTCGGCGTAGCGCACCACCTCTTCGTGGGGGACGCCGTGTCGCAGTTCCTCGACGGTGTCGACGCCGTGGTCGGCCGCCGTTTCCCGCACCGCGTCGAGGGTTTCCTCGCCCACCTCCTCCAGTCCGTGTTCCGGCCCTTCGCGTTCGTCGACGTACTCGTCGCCGCTGTAGGCCGAGTACACCTCGCTGTCCACGACGAAGAGGACGTGAAGCGTCGCGTCGTGGGCGGCCGCCAGTTCCACGGCGTGGGCCGTCGCGTTCTCGGAGGCGACGCTCCCGTCCGTGGCGAGTAGAATGTCGTCGTACATCGCCCGGCCCTTCGAGTCGGGCGCGGATAAATCACGGTCAGCCTCCTCACGCCGCGAGAACGCGGAGATATTTTCTTCTACCTCGGACACGCGGCGTGTTCGACCGGTTCAGTGACCGCCCGACTCCGTCGAGTCACGTGAGCGAATCGTGGGATGTCATGACGTCACAGGATGCGGGGGTTACTGCTCGGTGACGAGGGACTTAGGAGGTGGGTCGTGGAGAGGCCGCCGCGACGAGTGGCGTGGTCCCGCCGGGGTCGCCGAACCGCTCGGCGGCCGGTTCAGCGGGGTCACGCCGGCGACGACAGTGGAACGGTCGTCGCTTCGGCACGCCGCGCGACGCGTCGGGGACTGCCATGCCACTTTGCCCGTTCTCTCGCCCCGCGCGTCGCGCCCCCGTCGACTCACCGGGAGTATCGCCGCACTCCGTCGGTCCGGCGTCTCCGAATCGAAGTCTCCCCAGCCGACGGGTTCTGGCCCGTCGGGTGGCGCCGATGCTCCCTCTCGGGTCGCTCCGCGTAGCAACTGCGCGAAACGGAGGGTTGATGGGCGGCCGACGGTTCGGTTCAGACATGACGGATATCATCGACGGCAACGCCGTCGCGGCGGAGGTACGCGACGGACTCGCCGACGCCATCGACACGCTCGATGACGCGGGCACGACGCCCGGACTGGCGACGGTCCTCATGAGCGACGACCCCGCGAGCGAGACGTACGTCTCGATGAAACAGCGCGACTGCGCGGAAGTCGGCATCGAGACCATCGACGTGACCCTCGACCCCGACGCACCGGCGTCGGAACTCTACGACGCCGTCGACGAACTCAACGCCGACCCCACCGTGCACGGCATCCTCGTCCAGATGCCCGTCCCCGACCACGTCGACGACCGGCAGGTCCTGCGCCGCATCGACACCGAGAAGGACGTCGACGGCTTCCACCCCGAGAACGTGGGTCGCCTCGTCACCGGCGACGCCCTCTATAAGCCGTGTACGCCCCACGGCGTGTTGAAACTCCTCCAGTCGGCCGGCGTCGAGACGGAGGGCGCCGACGTGACCGTCGTCGGCCGGTCGAACATCGTCGGCAAGCCGCTTGCGAACCTCCTCGTCCAGAAAGACGAGACGGGCAACGCGACGGTGACCGTCTGTCACTCCCGGACGGAGAACCTCGCGGAGAAGACCCGCCGGGCCGACGTCGTCGTCGCGGCCGTCGGCGTCCCCGAGATGATAGACGCCTCCATGCTCTCTCCGGGCACCGTCGTCATCGACGTCGGCGTCAACCGCGTCGAAACCGACGACGGCGACACCGAACTCGTCGGCGACGTGGACTTCGAGAGCGCCAGGGAGAAAGCCAGCGCCATCACGCCCGTCCCCGGCGGCGTCGGGCCGATGACTCGCGCGATGCTCCTCTACAACACCGTCAAGGCCGCCGGCCGGCAGGCGGGCGTCGACGTGACCCTGCCCTAGCGCTCCGTCGCCAACCGCGACTGCGCCCGCGCTAGCGCCGACTCCTCGCCCGCGAGGTACTCGCCCACCTCGCGCGCGGCGCTGACGAGTCGTTCCACCTCGGCCGGCGCCACCTCGCCCTGCAACGCCTCGATTCGTTTCACCCGTTCGTCGAGCGTTCCGAGCGTCCGCCGCGCCGCGTCGTCCGGGTGTTCGTCAAGCCACGACGCCACGTCCCGGCGGTAGTCGTCGAGGGCGCGGGCGTACCCCAGTCCGCGCGCGGCCTCCATCCCCTCGGGGACGCGGTCGGGCGCCGGTCGCTCGCCCGCGTCCGCCCCCCGGAGCAGGTCGAAGACGTAGAGGCGTTCGTCGTCGGAGGGGTCGCGCGACCGGGCGTAGACGTCGACGGCGTGTTTGAGTTCGTGGGCGACCAGAAAGGCGTCGTCGAGGGGTTCGAGGTCGCCCCCGTCGACGAACCCCCGGCGGTGGACGTACCGCCGCAGGTCGGATTTCAGGTCGTCGGCGTGGGCGGCGAGGGCGTCCTCGTCGGCGGCGTCTCGATAGGTCGTCAGGTCGAGTTCCACGGGCGCGTCGGTGTGGAGCGCTCGTTCGCCGACGCCGACGCTTCGCAGACTCCCGCACGCCGGGCACGCGACGCTCCCCGTCTCGTAGTACGACCACCGGCCGCCGCACTCCCGACACTCCCGCTGGCCGCGTACTTTCATGGCCGACGGTTGGCGAGGCGGCGGCAAAAGGTCGGCGCTTCCCCCGGACCGGGTCTCTCGTCGCCGGCCCCACGTACATTAGCCCGGAGGCCGACGTCCGACCATGCGCACCGAGGACGAAATCCGGGAGCAGTACGAGTTCCTGTGCGACCAACTCGACGACGAGGAGATGCGCCACGAGGGGATTCGGCAGATGTTCACCCACTACAAGCGCGCCCTCGGGTGGGTGCTCGAAGAGGAGTACATGTGACTCGCGGTCGGTACATTTATCAGTCGTGCCGACCGAGTGTCTGGTGACGCTTCGTCTGGAGGGCCGAAGCGTCAGCGGGGACCAATTCAGGGCGGCAAGCATCCACGCGATTTTCGCGTGGTTCTTGCTTTCCTTTCGACGCTACTCGGCCAGCGACGCCGCCGTCGCTGACGGCGTCACGACTGTCACACACTAGTCACGACGTTTACGCATTCGAGCAGTGGGTTGCAGGCGTCTGTCGGCGTTTCCGAGGATATTTATACGATTGTTGAGAAGGTAGCGGCGGACGGATGTTCGACCTCACGGGCTTTCAACGCGACCTGTTGTACGTCATCGCCGGTCTCGACGACCCGCACGGACTCGCCGTGAAAGAGCGCCTCGAAGACTACTACGAGAGCGAGATTCACCACGGGCGTCTCTATCCCAACCTCGATACGCTGGTCGAGAAGGGACTCGTCGAGAAGGGCCAACGCGACCGCCGGACCAACGTCTACACCGCGACGCGTCGCGGCCGCCGGGAAATCGACGCCCGGCGGACGTGGGAGGCGCAGTACGTCTCGGAGTAGGTCAGTCCTGCGGGACCGAGTCGCCGTCGAACTCCTCGGCGTCCCGACTCGTCGGGTCGGTGGTGAGGTTGCTCGGGTCGACCGTGTAGGGTTGGATGGGTTCGGCCTGTACGAGTTCCGGCAGGACGAGTCGCGCGAAGTGGATGACGAGCACCAGTATCATCGGGAGCAGGAAGATGCCGTACCAGCCGAACATGAGCGGACCGAAGGTGTACGCGAGCATCAGACTCCCGACGTGGAGGCTCCGCCCGGAGACGTACGGCCGGAGGACGAGGTCCGGGATGGTGTCGACGACGATGAACGAGACGACGACGAAGACGGCGACGAACCAGAGGGTCGTCGGGTCGGTGATTGCGGCGACGGCGCCGAGGTAGATGGCGACGGGGAAGTAGACGAGTTTCATGCCGACGACGGGGATGAGACTCGCCACGCCGGCCAGCAGTCCGATGAGCGGGGCCGCCGGAATGCGCGCGCCCGGCGGTGCGTAGGCGTTGAGGAGCGAGTAGGAGACGACGCCGATGGCCCCCGTCAACACCGCGTTGAGGATGTTGCCGAAGAAGATGTTGTTGAAGTCGTTGTCGACGGCCCGGAGGTACGCTTCGAGGACGCCCCTGTCGTCGCCGAACCGCGAGAGAATCCACTTCGAGAGGCGGCGGCCGTCGCGCAGGAGGTAGAAGGCGAGTGCGAGCATCACGAACAGGTGGACGGCGCCGACGCCGACGACGGTGAGCGTGTTGGCGGCCGAGGAGACCGACCCGAGAAGCGACTGGAAGTTGCCGTTGGTGAGGAACTGTTCGAGGTCCGTCCCGACGAGCGTCGCCGGGTCGACGAGGTGATTGAGCGTCTGCGGGTCGAGAAACGGCCACCGGGAGAGGTCGAACGACCGGCCGTTGACGTACTTCAGGAGTTCGCGGACGCCGATGCTCAACGCGTAGGCGACGAGCGCCAACGCCGGCAACGCGAGGGCGAACAGCGAGACGGCGGCCAGACTCGCCGGTCTGATGACCCGGCGAAGCCGACTGTAGATGGGCCGGGTCGCGTAGTAGAGGAAGACGCCGAAGACGAACGTGCCGATGAACGAGTAGACCACGAAGGCGACTGCGGCGCCGAGTGCGAGACCCAGACTCCACCAGCCGAGGTGGTACCGACGGAGGTCGGGGAGGGACATGTCACCCTCCACGCAGGCAGGGGAGAAAAAGTCTGCCGCGCGCTGACCCGTTACGTCCAGCGGTCGAGTCCCGTCTGGACCAGCGACGCCTCGATGCGTTCGAAGCCGCGGGCCACCTCCTCGGGGTCGACCTCCCACTCCTCGGTGACGTACGCCCGCGCGGCCGCCACGTCGGGGTCGCCGCTCTCAACGTCGTAGTCGTCGGTCACCGGCGGGTCGAGAAAGAGGTCGCGCACCCGGTCGGCGTCTGGCACCTGCCACCCTTCGTTCTCTAGCGCCGCCCACAGGTCGCCGTGGTCTTTCACCGCCCGCAACGCCGTCTTCGGGCCGACGCCGTCGACGCCCGCGTTGAAGTCCGTCCCACAGAGGATGGCCACGTCGACCAGTTGCTCCCACGTGATGGCGTGGCGTTCGAGCGTCGCCTCGAAGTCCATCAGTTCCGGCGGTCCCTTGCTCGTCAACTGCCGGAGGGTGTACGGCGCGCCGAACAACAGGGTGTCGTAGTCCTCGCTCCCGGCGTAGTCGGCGTCGCCGCGACGGGCCATGTACGCCGCCTGCGCCTCGCCCTCGGCGGGAGCGTCCACGACGGCCACGCCCAGTAGTTCGAGGAGGCGACGCGTCGTCTCCAGAATCGTGTCGGTGAGTCGCTGGGTGCGCGCCTCCAGACGCGCCGCCTCCACCGCGTCGCCGCGCTCTTCGGCTTCGGCGAGTCGCTCCTCGGCGCGTTCGCGTTGCGCCCGGCGCTCGGCCACCTCCTCGTCTTTCAACTCCGTGACGCCGCCGTCGAAGACGAACACCGGCGTCAGGTCGTGTTCGAAGAACTTCGGCAACCCCTGCACGACGCCGACGAGGTTGGCCACCTCCTCGCCCGTGGCGGTGGTGTAGGCCTCGTCGCGCGTCCACTTCACCGTCGTCGTGAGGTAGCGATACAGCCAGTTGTGCGCGTCGACGGCGACGACGCTCCCCTCCACGTCGGCCCACGCCACCTCCGAGATGGCGGCGAGTTGCCGGAGGTCCGCGTTACCCATTTGGACGCCCTACGCGGCGGCGGGATTTGAAGCTACTTCTCGCCGCCGTCGCTCGACGACTCGTCGACGCCCGCCGGCACCTCGACCGTCGCCGGCGGCTCTGCCCCCCGCTTCCGGTCGAGAAACGCCGCCTCCGGGTCGTCGAGGTCGCGGGCGCGGTAGCGGTCCAGCCCCGACTGGTAGGTCGCCCGGTCGCGCGGTCCCGGCCGCTCACAGACGAGTTCGGCGATGCCCGTCTCCTCGCCGGTGAACCCGAATCCCGCGCGGAAGGCGGCCTGATAGGCGAACGGGTTGTTGACGGCGATGCGCACCCGGTCGTAGCCCCGCCGCGCCGCGCGGTCGGCGACGAACGCCAGCAGTCGGGGACCGAGACCCTCGCCCCGACGGTCCGCGCGGACGGTGACGTAGCGCACCCAGAGGGTCGTCTCGTCGGTTCGGTCTTCGTTGAACGCGACGGCGGCGTGGACCGCCTCGTCGTACTCCCCCTCGGGGACCGCCTCCGTCGGGTCGCGCGCGACTGCCTTGCCCGTCGCGGTCATGACGAACTTCCCGGCGTAGGCGAACCGGCGGTAGTCGAGGCGGAGCGTCGGGCCGTCCGGCGGCCACCCGAGGACGACGAACTCCATGCCCCGCCTACGACGCCCGCCGGGAAGCCTTTGTCCATCGCGGCGCGACCACGCTCACGTTCGGTCCCGGCGACGTCCGGTTTTTCGACCGCGTGGCGCTCTGCTACGACCTGTTCGCGCCCGAACTCGACGCCGACCCGCTCCGCCGGGGACTCGCGGCGGCCGACCGCCCCGTCGAGTCCGTGTTGGACCTCGCGGGCGGAACGGGCCGGGCCGCCCGCGCCCTCGACGCCGCCGTCGTCGGCCGCGGCGTCGAGTATCCGGTCGTCGGTCGAAAGCGGGGAAGCCATTAGGGGGCAAACGAATCCACGCGTATGGCCAGCGCAGTCGCCGAGTTCGTGGACCGTCGCCTCGACGCGAGTGCGGCACCGATGGCGGTCGGTGACGTCGTCGTCCTCGCCCTCCTCTACAGTGCCGGCGCCGTCCGGCACGACGGCGTCGCCTTCCTCGTCGCCAACCCCGGCTACCTCGCCGCGACGATAGCGCCCTTCCTCGTCGGGTGGATAATCGCCGCACCGCTCCTCGGCGCGTACTCGCCCGGTGCGGCCGAATCCTCGAAAGCCGCCGTCCCGCTGGCCCTCCGGTCGTGGATACTCGGCGACGCCATCGCCCTCGGCATCCGCGCGACGCCCCTCGTCCACGGCGGGGTCGAACTCTCCTTCGTCGCCGTCACCCTCGGCGTCGGCATGGTCGGTCTCGCACTCTGGCGGACGCTCTTCTTCCGACTCTTCCGCTGATAGCGTTTGGTGTGAGTCACTGCCGCTGGTTCGCCGCCCCGTCCCGGCGAACCAGCGGTACACAGTCACACTAAACAGTACGAGTCGCCCGTTCACACGCCGTCCCCGTCGCGTCCGACCCGCCGAACGCACCACCGCCGAGCGACTGCCCCGCCGACTCGGCTCTCGCCGGTCGCCGCGCCCCTGTCGGTCGGCGTCTCTTCCTCGACGCTCACCCATCCGCCTCCCACCGCCCGAATTCAGAACCATCGACCATGCAAAACTTATGAGTAGGTCCTTCTTATCCCTCACTCTACATTCGTGGTGCCTACGGGAAAGAATTATATGACTCTGGTGTATACTACTTGGTAGAGAGTTATTATGACTGGATATTACGACTACGTCCTCGGCCTCATTCCACTCGCACTCGTCGGCATCACCGCACTCCTGTTCGTCGCCGGAATCGACCTCACGAAGGCCGTCCCGGTGGGCGCGACGGCGTCGGTACTCGTCATCGGCCACGCCATGTTCGTCAACGGTCCCGTGGACGCCCCGTCCACCCGTGAGGAGACGCCGAACGCGACGCCGAACGCGCCGCCCGTCAACGCCGACTGAACGTCTCTCCCCGCCGACGCTTCCCTTTCCTTTCCTCTCCTCTCTTCTCTCTCGCCGACGCTCCGACCCCCGCCCCGATTCCCGACGGTTAAATCGGTGGCCCTCCATTGGCGGTGTATGACCGACGCACTGTTTCTGACGAGCGCGGACGTCGCCGGACTCGCAACCCCGGCGGAGTACGTCGACGCCGTCCGGGAGGGCTACCGCCAGCGGGGCGAGGGCGCGCCCGCCGAACCCCGCACGGCGCTCATCAACCGCGACCCTCCCGGGATGTTCACGACCTACGCCGCCGTCCTCCCCGAGACGGGCGTCATGGGCGGGTACATGTATTCGGCCGGCTTCGGCGGCGAGGACGCGTGGTTCGCCACGCCGCTGTTCGACGCCGACTCCGGCGAACCGCTCGCCATCCTCGACGGCGCGAGCATGAACCCCTTCAAGACGGGCGCCGTCGGCGCCGTCGGCGTCGACGCCCTCGCCCGCGAGGACGCCACCTCCGTCGCCGTCTTCGGGTCGAGCGCACAGGCGCGGGGACAACTGCGGGCCGTCGTCGAGGTGCGCGACGTCGAAACCGTCTGGGTCTACTCGCCCACGAAGGCCCACCGCGAGTCCTTCGCCGGCGAGATGGACCGCGAACTCGACGCGAGCGTCGCCGCCGTCTCTTCGAGCGCCGCCGCCGTCGAGGGCGCGGACGTGGTCGTCACCGCGACCAACGCCTCCGAACCCGTCTTCGACGGCGACTTACTCGAACCCGGCACCCACGTCACCGCGATGGGCCAGTACAACCCGAACAAGCGCGAACTCGACGACGCCACGATTGCGCGGTCGACGTACGTCCCGGACCTGCGCGACCGGGTGACCCGCGACGCCGGGTCGTTCATGCACGCCCTCGAATCGGGCGTCGTCGACGAGGACCACGTCCACGCCGAACTCGGCGAGGTGGTCGCGGGCGTCGCCGAGGGGCGCACCGACGACGAGGAAATCACCGTCTTCGACAGCGGCGGGACGGGCATCGAGACCACCGCCGCCGCCGCCCTCGTCTACGAGAAGGCCGTCGACCGCGACCTCGGCCAGTCCATCTCCTTCGCGCCCGCGAGCGAGGCGCTGACGGGGCGGGACTAGAGTCCGGGGCGCGCGAGACCGACGCCGAGACCGAGACAGGCCACCGCCGCGACGCTCACCGGCATCATGGCGTCGACGGCGACGTAGCCGGTCACCATCGCCGCCGCACCGCCGACGAACAGGAGGGTGGCGACCCCGAGCAACGCCTGCCCGAGCAGTTGCGCGGGCGTCATTGCAGTCGGTAGCGCAGTATCGCGGCGATGCCGCCGAGGTTCTTCAACTGCTGGCCGGGGTCGAACTCCGAGGAGAACACCACCACGTCGCCGCCCTGGCGTTCGACCGACGTAATCACCTCGTCGGCGTCGACCGACCACTCGCCGCGCCCGCCGCGTTCCTCGCGCAGTCGGTCGTCGAGGACGAGCAACGTCTCGACGGCGCCGTACTCCGCCGCCTCCGCCACCGCCTCCGCGCCGTAGGTGGCCTTCTCGCCCGTCGCCATCTCCTCGGTCAACGCGTCGATGAGTTCCGCCTCGCGTGCGATGCGCGTCTGGGTCTGTACCTCCTCGACGGCGCCGCGTTTCAACACCTCGTGGACGCCCCGGTCGCCCACCGACGAGGTGTCGACCACCGTCGTCTTCGCCGCCACGTCGGGATGCTCGGCTTCGAGGTACTCCAGCGCGTCGTTTTTCGTGAATCCCGGTCCCGCGAGGACGACGGCGTCGGGGTCGAGGTGGGACAGCGCCTCGCCCAGTTCGGCGAAGAGTTCCGACCGCGGCCGGGCGTACTCCCCTTTGCCCGTCGGCCGAGTGAAGGAGGCGTACTCCTCGGTGCCGTACTGGGCGACGGTGTGGACGTGCGCCTCGCCCTCCTCGACGGTAGCGATGGCCACGTCGGGGTTCTCGGCGGCGGCTTCGGCCTCCTCGATGCGCTCCATCTGGTCCGGTTTGAAATGCTTCTCGACGGTGAGTTCGTCGTGTTCCTCCACGTTCAGCGTGTGGTGGTGGCCGAGTTGGTCCTCGCGGGACGAGCCGACGATGACGCCGCTCACCCGGAGGCGGTTGGCGAAGCGCGCGAACTCCACGTCCTCGACTTCGAGCGTGACGTGGATGTGTTCGCGCTCCCCGCCGGTGTCGCGCATCTGGTCGTCGTCGCGCTGGATGCGCCGACTCGTATCCCCCTCCACCGAATCGCCGGGTTCCAGGACGTACGAGAGGTGCCAGAGGTCGTCGACGTTCTCGGGGACGACCGTCAGCCGGGTCTTCCCCTCCTCGCCGCGACCACGGCTCTGGATTCGCATACCTCACCAAGCGCGTCCACGGCCACATGCCTTGCCATTCGCCGACGGCCGGCGACGACACCTCACCGACGGGCCGCGCCGTCGTCGTCAGAACTGTCGTCGTCGGTGCCGTCCGAACTGTCGTCGTCGGTGCCGTCCGAACTGTCGGCGGCGGCGTCGTTGGAGTCCCCGCGTTCGTCCGCGTCGGTCGTCTCGTCGCCTGCGTCCGTGGCGTCCACGTCGCTCTCGTCGGCCGTCTCGGCCGCGTCGTCGCCGCCGACGCGTTCCAGTCCGCCGAGGCTTCCGAACTCGGGTTCTTCGGCGGTCCGTTCCTCGTCGCTCGGGACGAACGCCGCCCCCGGCGGACTCGACACGTCGCCGTAGCGACCGAGACCCTCGGCGAATCCGCGTCCGAACAGGTAGAAGACCACCACCTGGACGTGAAAGAGCAGGAAGAAGCCGACGAGGAAGACGGTCAGCGCGCCGGCGACGAGGCTCCCGAGGAAGCCGAGGACGAGTGCGCCCACCCACCCGAGGACGTACCGCCCGGAGCCGACGCCGTCGGCGATGCGACGGAAGTCGAAGGCGGCGCCGAACGAGCCCTCGATGGCGAAGTTGGCGAGCGCCGCCGGCAGGACGAACGAGACGGCGAGACCGAGGACGCCCACGACGACGGCGCCCGCGAGACCGAGGAGACCCGCGAGGAGGTTCGCGCGGCCGCCCGGTCCGGCGCCGACGACGCCCGCGACGACGGCCACCACGCCGGTCGGGACGACGACGGCCAGTGCGTAGACGAACGCCACCACGAGCGCCTTCACCCCGTCGACGAGCAGGTCGGTCCACTCCGTGAACGAGGGGAGGTGGTCGTCGCCGGCGGCCGCCGACCGGAGGACGCGGACGTAGTAGCCCTGCAGGATGACGCCCGGGACGACCAGAAAGCCGAGCACGCCCAACACCCCGCCGATGACCGTCGTGGGGAGCCAATCGTTGCCGCTGACGGGGAATCCGAGCGCCTCGCGGAACATACGGAGCAAACTCGGGTCTCGGACAAAAGGTTTCCTCACGCGGCGGACCCCGCCGCGTCGCGCGTTCCGACGCCGTCGAGTCGTCGACGCGGCTTAGACGGCGGGACGTTCGTCGGGCGTCTCCTCGCCCTCGTGGACGGTGAGGTCGTGCAGGTCGCCGAACGCGTGGCCGACGAGGTAGTACGCCGCGACGACGGCGTAGAAGCTCACGACCGCCGCGACGACGGCGCCGAGTATCGGGACGACGTTGAACAGGCCGCCCACGATACCCGCGACGACGACGACGAGGAAGCCACGCGCCCACGCCCCCGCGTACCGCGCGGAGGTGAGGACGGGTCGGAGGTCGCCGAACGCGAAGCCGGCACCGAGGGTGTCGCGTTCGGCGTAGTTGGCGACCGCCGCCGGGACGACGTACGCCGCCAGCAAGCCGAGGACGAGCGTCACGAACCCGCCGACGAGAATGACCATCCCGCCGACGGCGGCGCCCGTCCGCCCGCCGACGCCCGCCGCCGCCGCCGCACTCACGGCGAGAGCGACGGCGAGTATCGCGGGGACGATGCCGTAGACGACGGCGATGGCGAACGCTCGCAGGCCGTCGCCGAAGAGGTCGCCCCACTCGTCGAAGGTCGGCGGCGTGTCGTCGTCGTGCATCGTCGCCCGCAGGACGCGGACGAGGTAGCCCGAGACGAGGATGGCCGGGACGACGAGGGCGCTCAGCAGGACGAACAGGCCGCCGAGGACGACCGTCTTCACCCACTCGTCGCTCTCGCGCAGGTAGCCGATGGATTGGGATATCATGGTAGGACTCCGAGCGTGGGGACCGCCCCCGAATGCTCGCTACCTAATGGTCGCCAGACGACATAAGTGTAGCCGGTGGCGTGTTACCCCGTCGCCCCCGTCACTCGCCGACGATTTCGCTCCCGCCGGGCGGGAGGAACTCCTGAATCCGGTCGGCGCTCGCCACCTTCCGAACGAACGACTGGTCGGCGAACCGCTCGCGGAACCGGCGGTAACACCGGGTCGCCACGTCGTTCTGTGCGAACTTCCCGGGTTCGAGGCGAATGCTCGTCTCCGCCTGCGGTTCGACCGCCGAGGGCGGCCCGCCCACCACCCGCGTCTCCGGTTCGCACTGGATGCCGACGGCGACGCCGACGCTCACGTCCCGGAAGTAGTTCCGGTCGCCCCGGATGACGAACCCGCCTTTCTCGATGTACTCGCCGCTCTCGGGCGTCTTCGACACCTGTTCGGGGTCGACGGCGTAGGCGTCGCCCGCGAACCGGCCGTCCTTCCACACCGAGGAGTACGAGACGGCGAACTGCGCGGCCTCCGCCAGACTCGACTCGGGGAAGTCGACCGCGCGGGACTGCTCGCTCGGGCCGGTCGCCTTCAACAGCGTCACCGGCCCGCCGTGGGCCTGCGCGTGGAAGAACCGGTCGTTGGGGTCCATATATTTCTTGACCAACTCCTCGTTCTGGTCGGCGTTGCGCCCGCCGATGACGAGGAAGCCGTCGCTCGTGTGGAACCACCGGAAGCGCTCGTACCACTGCTCGGAACTGCGGAGCGGAATCGACGACTTCGAGAGCCAGTCCACCTCGCGGTCCTCGTCGTCCTCGTCTTCGTCCTCCTCGTCGCCCGCCTCCCACTCCTCGCGCCGTTTCTCGACGGCCGCCAACTCCTCGCGGGTGTCCTCGATGGCCGCCAGCGCCCCCTCCTTTTTCTCCTCGACGCGCTTTGCCTCCCGGTAGAGGCGGTCGGCGTTCTTCTCGACGCCCGTCGAGGGGTCGACCGGGATGCGCGTTCCGTCTATCTCCACCGTCACCATCCCCTCGCGTTCGTTCACGTCGACGACCGCTTCGGCCGCCGGGATGCCGCGTTCGGCTCCCTCGGCCAGTTTCGACTCGATTTCCGCCCACGGGACGCTCTCCTCGCGGGCCGCCCGGACCGTCGAGATGACCTCGTCGACGAGGTCGTAGTGGGCGTACAACGCTTCGGCGCGTTCGCGTTCGGCGGCGGCTTGCTCCTCGAACCCCTCGATGGCGCCCTCCTGTTGTTCGATGATGCGCTCCTGTTTGGCGATCTGGGCCTCGAAATCCGGGCGCTCGCTCCCGCCGGCTTCCTCGTCGGGGGCGCGTTCGAGGCGGTCGAAGTAGGCGTCGAGGGCGGCGTTGAACGAGTCGTACCCCTCGCTGTCGAGTCCCGACCGCTCTTCGAGGGGGAACGGCGTCACGTCGACCACGCGGTCGTCTTCGAGGTAGACCCGCGGGTCGAACTGCCCCGCCTTCAACTGTTCTGCGAGGCGGTCGATGGCGTCGTAGAGGCGGTCGTAGGTCTCTTCGTCGGCGTCGGCAATCGAGAGCGTCTTCTCGACGCCCGCCCGCGCACACACCTCCTCGCCGTAGAGACCGCCGAAGTTGAGTTGGGTGGCGAGCGTCCGCACCACGTCAGTATCGGACTGCTCCATGTGGTGGACGAACGCGTCGTAACTCACGTCGAGTGGGTTCACCCGCGAGGAGGGGAACTCGTAGACCGACCCCGGTGCGACGGTGCGGGATTTCAGGCGGACGGTTTCGAGGCTCCGCACCACCTCGCCGTTCTCGTCGAGGACGGCCACGTTGCCCTGTCCGAACAGTTCCGCGACGATGCGGGTGTTGGCGTCGTCGCGTTCGAACTCGAAGACGAGGATGCGGTCGAACTCGAACTGCGAGACGCCGGCGAGGTCGGCGCCGCTCAGTCGGTTGCGAAGCATCATGGCGAAGTTCGGCGGTCGCCCCGGGGCCTCGGGGACGTGGTCCGGGTCGGCGACGTGAGCGCGTTTCACGTCGCCCACCTCGATGAGCAGTTCGACGCGGCCGCGGTCGAAATCGCGCATCCGCAGACGGAGGAGGTCGTCGTCGTAGAGGTAGGCCTTATCGACCTTCGCGCCCTCGTAGGCGCGCAGTTCCGTGACGAGGGCGGCGAGGTCGACGCTCGTCAGTTCCCGCTTTGCGTCCATAGCCGCCCTTGTGGGGCCGCCCGAAAAGGCGTGTCGTTGTCCGTCAGGCCGCCGACCCCACCCCCGCACGGACGGCCAGTCGGCGCGCCCCCGCGCCGACGACGAACCCCACGGTTCCGAGAACGACGGCGAATCCCGACCCCGTTCCCAGCGCCCACACCACCGTCTCGTTCGGGTAGACGAGGTCGAACAGCGCAAGCGGGAGGTAAAAGCCGAGGCTCGGTCCGCCCGCGAGCGCCACCGACACCAACAGGCCGTCGTTGAGGTACGCACCGACCGCCGCGAGTACGACCGACGCCCCGACGAGGAGGGGGACGGAGAGTCCGAACGGCGTCGAGAGTCCGCCCACCAGTCGCGGCGGCAGGTGACCCAGCGCCGTCAGCAGGAACGCCGCGCCGGCGACGCCGGTCAGTCGCATCGACAGACGGGGGTCGCGCCCCACGAGCATCCGGTCGGCGGCTTCGAGGAGCGACATGACCGGGGCGAGGGGCGCCGCCGACGTGGCTCTTTGGGTCTCGTCGCGGCTTATCCCCACCACGTGACCAGCAGGTGGGCCGCGGGGAGCGACGCGACGAACGCGCTGAGTCCGACGATGGCTATCCCGTACGGGTCGCGTGGGGCAAAGAGCGCGGCGACGATAGCGACACAGAGCGCGAGGAGCATCGAGTACGCGTACTGGTCCGACGACGCCATCGTCCCGAATGCGACGGGGAGCCTGATAACGGCTTCGCCGTCAGTCCACGTCTCTCAGAGTCGCTTCGAGACGTACGGGCCGTCCTGATGGTAGCCCAGTTTCTCCCGATAGTACCGCCGGACGCCGATGCCGCTGATGACGCTCAGCTTCTCGAAGCCGGCGTCGGCGGCGAGTTCCTCGGCTTTCTGCAGGAGGCGCCGGCCGTAGCCCCGGTGTTGCCAGTCGCCCGACGCGCCGATGCCCGCCTCGCTCCCGTAGACGTGGAGTTCGCGCACCACGGCGGCGTCTTCTAACTCCCGGCGAACCGGGTCGTTCGGGAAGCGCAGGCGACAGAACCCCACGAGCAGGTCCGCCGTGGGGTCCTCGAAGCTGAGGAACTGTTCGGTGCCGCCGCCCGACTCGTAGGTGAGGACGTCGAGTTCGACCCGGTCGGGGTCCGGGTCGGTCTCGTTGTGGCCCACCTCGCGGGCGCGGATGTCACGCTGGGTGAGTCCCTTCTCCTCGGCACGCTGGGCCGCGAGTTGGCGCAGGTTCGACTTCCAGACGCCGGCGTCGATGAAGTCGGCGGGGATGTCCCGCTGGACTCGCTGGAGGCGGGTGTACTTCGGAATCATGCCCATCACCTCCGCCACCACGTCGGCGGCCTCCTCGTTGGTCAGGGGTTCGTACTCGTCGCGGCGCCACATGTCGTAGGTGCGCGTGCCGCGAACGACGAGCGTCGGGTAGATTTTGAGGTAGTCCGGTCGCCACCGCGACTCCTCGAAGAGGCGGCGGAAGTCCTCGATGCACATCTCGCGGGTCATCCCCGGTTGCCCGGGCATCATGTGAAAGCCGACCTTGAACCCGGCGTCGCGCAGGCGGCGGTTGGCGTCGACGGACGCCTGCGTGCCGTGACCGCGGTGCATCTCGCGGTTGATGCGCTCGTAGGTGGTCTGGACGCCCACCTCCACCTTGGTCGCGCCCAGGTCGAGCATCCGGTCGATCTGCTCGGGGTCACACCAGTCCGGCTTCGTCTCGAAGGTGGTGCCGACGTTCCGGACGTCCGCCGTCTCGTTCTCGGCGACGACGTCCTCCAGGTACTCGAAGTCGTACTCCTCGGGGTCCTGTGCGAACGACCGGCCCTCGGCCGGGTTCGGCTCCGAATCGGTGTCGTAGTCGTTCAGCGCCTCCAGCGCCCGCTTGACGAACCACTCCTGGTAGTCGTGGCTCCGGGCGGTCATCGTCCCGCCCATGAGGATGAGTTCCACCTTGTCGACGGGGTGGCCGATGTGGCGCAACTGTTCGAGGCGGAGCGTCACCTGCCCGTAGGGGTCGTAGTCGTTCTGTTCGCCCCGCGCGGCGGCGGGTTCGTGGCCCGTATAGGACTGCGCGCTGTCGAACTCCGAGGCCGGCCCGCCGGGACAGTAGAGACACTTCCCGTGGGGGCACATGTGCGGCGAGGTCATGATGGCCACCGGCGAGACGCCCGAGGCGGTCCGAACCGGTTTCCGGCGCACTACCTCCTTCACTTCCTCGCGGCGTCCCTCGGGGGCGTGTGCGAGGACGTCGGCGTTTTTCGGCACCTTCGGCGCCGAGTGCGTCCCACACGCGTCGAGTTTCGCCGATTCGAGGTTGTCCCGGTCCACCTCGCCGTCGAGGATGCGCTCGACGAGTTCCTCACACACCCGCTCGAACGCGTCGCTCTCCTCGGTCGCGTCCGTGCTCACGACTCGCCCTCCCCGGCGCGATTCATCGTCGTCGTGTCGTCGATTCGGAGGGTTAAGCGTGTCGCTCGGGCGTTCGCTCACGACACCGCCTTCGAGACGGTGAGGCGGTAGAGCGACCCGTCGAAGCGGACGTACGCCGTCCGGCCCTCGGGCGGGTGGGCGACGACCCACTCCTCGGCGGCCGGGTAGCGCTCCGGCGGTTCGCGTTCGCCAGTCCACGTGACCCGTTCGCCGGAGAGTGCGGCGTCGACCACCCGGTCGGCCGGCGCGGACACCGAGTCGTTCCCGACGGCCGTCACGAACGCGTCCAGTCGCGTCTCGGCGAACGCCGACGCCGACTCCGCGACCGGTCTGAGGTCGTACTGAATCCGGTATCTGACCGCCCGGTCGTCCGTCGGTTCGCCCTCGATTCGGTAGAGACCACCCTCGTATCGGACGTAGTGAGTGCCGTCGACCAGTCGCGCGTCCGCAGGGTCGTCACCGGGGGGAACCACCCACCGGTAGCCGGCGCTCGTGACGCCCGACGCGCGTTCGTCGGGCGAGGGCAGGGCGAAGGTGAAGACGCGCCGGTCGGCGGCCGACAGCGCCGAGGCGTTCACCGCCTCGCCGTCGGCCCGGGCGTACGCCTCGCTCCCCCCGCGGAGCGGCCCGTGGAGTCGAATCCGGTAGACCCGCCCCTCGTGGCGCCCGACGACCCGCGTTTCCAGTTCGTAGAACGTCCCGTCGTCGCGGACGAGGGTGCCGTTCTCGAACGGTCCGGGCGTCGCCGAGGGGTTCGCGTCGGCGACGACGACGCGCGTCGCACGCCCGTCGTCGAAGAGGGCGGACGCGAACGCCGCCGCCCGCCACGTCACGTCCGTCTCGACGGCTGAGGGCGTGCGCGCGAGTTCGCGGGCCGCCGTCGTCTCCGTGATTCGCGTCGCCGCGAACTCGTAGCGGCGGTAGTGACCGGAGGTCGTCGGCGGCGTCGACGCGGTCGTCGTCGTGGTCGTCGTCGAGGTGGGCGTCGCGGTTCGGTCGCTCGTCCCGGTCGACGGCGCGCCGGTACACCCGGCGACGAGAAGTACGAGGAGGGAGAGGGTGACGTAGCGGGAACGGACCATGCGCGGGCACTGACGCCCGAGCGGAATGTGTCTTGGGGCGTCCTGGGGCGTTACAGGTGTTCGACGGCGGCGTCGACGACGGCGTCGACGACGGCGTCGCGCCGCCCGGAGAGGAACTCGATACAGCCGTCGCGGACGCTCGCGGCGGTGACGCCCCCGTCGGGGACGCGTTCGGCGGCGTCGGCGGCGACTTCGCGCACGTCGAGACCCGCGTCGCTCCGCAGGTAGAGTTCGTCCGTGGCGACGCCGACGGTGAGGTGGCCGTCTCCCTCTCGGTTCCGGCGGTGGAGTTCGTCCAACAGGAGCGTCGTCGGCGGGAAGTCGAAGCGGTGGGTGTAGGCGTCGGTGTCGAGGACGTCCACGCGGACGCCCGCCTCCTCGCGCGCTTCGAGGTTCGCCGACGCGGTGTCGACTTCGGCGTCGAGTTTGCTCCGGAACTGCTCGCTGATGTGGCCCGCCAGTCCGCCCGCGTCGTCGAACAGGAGGTCCGTGATGAGTTCGCGTTTGTCCTCGTAGGACTGGTAGTAGGCCTCCAGAGCCACGGCCTCGCGGAGTTCGCGGGTGCGGTCGGGGTCGTAGCCCGCCTCCGAGGCGAGGTCGAGGTAGGATTCGGGGGCGTCCTCCCAGTAGGACACCGCAGGCAGGTGCGAGAGGTCCTCGCGCACGTCGGGGTTGACCGTCGCGGCGAGACTCGCCGCCAGCGCACCCGTCGAGAGACCGTCCGCGTCGGCGCCGGCCAGACCGGGGTTGACCAGTACCTCGCAGTCGTCTTCGACCGCCTCGTCGGCCGTCTCCGCGTCCACGACGACCCGACGGGTGCCGTAGATGCCGAGCAGACCGAGTCCGTCGCTGGATTCGACCGTGCTTCCCGTCCCCACGAGGACGACCAGCGGCAGTTTCTCGTCGTGTCGGTCGCGGTCCTGCAACATCCGCGTCGCGTCGTTGGTCGCGGCGTCCATGTCGTAGACCGACTCGTCGAGGGGGCGGCGCGTGAAGTAGTGGTACTCGGCGTCGGCGGTGGCGTACTCCGACTCGACGAGGGGGAGGACCGCTCGCTCGATGGCCGCGCCGGCGACGTAGCCGTCGGCGGTGGCGGCGTGTCGCACCACCACCGGCCGCGACTCCAGCACCGCGCGCCGGATGGCCTCGGCGGCGTCACACAGGCGGTCGGCGACGGCCTCGACCGACGCGTCGTCGGCCAGCACCGCCGCCTCCTCCGGGCGCGCCTCGGCCGTCAGCGCGTCGGCCAGTCGGCGCTCGACCGTCGCCGCCTCGTCGCCCGACAGTTCCGAAAGCGCCTCCGTCTCGACCTGGAGTTCGTCGCGCCGGAGTTCCACCTCGCCGTCGAGTCGGACGACGTCGCCGACTTCGACCACGGGGTAGGCGCGGACGCCCGCCTCGACGAAGGCCGCACAGTCGACCACGCCCGTCTCATCTCTGAGTTCGAACACCGTCGGACCGCTCGTCTGTCGGGCGCCGACGACTTCGCCCTCCAGTCGGACCTCCTCGCCCACGTGGTCGTCGAGGTCCGATACGGGGACGCGGTCGGGTTCCGCGTCGCTCTCGATTTCGGCGTCGTCGCCAGCGGCGGCGTCGTCGGTCTCTGCGTCGGTGGGTTCGTTCGAGGCGTCGGTGGGTTCGCTCGAGGCGTCGGTCGTGCCGTTCGACGCGTCGGTATCTGCGTCGGTCGTGCCGTTCGACGCGTCGCCGTGTGCCGGCGTCGGCGTCGTCCTGACGGGGCCCTCGTCGGAGTCGGATTCGATGGCGTCGCCGTCGGCGTCGCCCTCGGGGTCGTGGACCTTCGCGCCGCGGAACTCGCGTTCGGACTGCCGCTTCGACCACGCGAGGTCGACGTTGCCGTTGTCGCGGACGTTCTTCACCTGGACGAAGACGGTGTCACCGGCTTCCCAGTCCAGACTCTCCAGTCGGCGGTCGAGTTCGCTCCGGTGGAGCAGTCCGGTCACGCCCGGCGCGAGGTCGACGAACACGCCGAAGTCGGCGAACCCGTCGACCGTCCCCTTGTAATATCGTTGCCGAACCAACTGGTCCGGGCTGGAACCGCGGAAATCGAACCAAACGTCTTCTTCGTGGGTGATCCAATCCATTACCTGAGTCGAACAACCCCTCCCTAAAACGATTGTCGAAACGACTCTAACGGTCCCGTCGTCCGCGCTCGCCGCTCCGCGCGCGTCGGCGCGAACCGGGTCGTCCCGCCCCGAGCGACGGTGTCGGCGCCGCCGTCGGGCGACGGTTCTCGTCGGGGTTATAGAGAATCAAGGAGAAAACCCACGACTTTAGTCGTGGGATGAATCCGACAATTTAACTCATAAGCTATTGTACTACGAACCGTGCGTGGAGAACTGGCAGTTGACTCGGTGTTTGCCACGACTTTCAGTCGAAATCAAAAGGTAAGCCGACCACGCCGACAGTCGTTAAACAAACAGGTAACTCGAAGCCCTTCATGGGGGTACGAGTAACGGCTTCGTGGCAAAGCCACTGGCTGACTGTCCAGCAAACCTTAGATTCCCAACCATCCGAATCGACGGGAGTAACATAAGAACCTCGGGAAGCCCACGACTTTAGTCGTGGGAGGATGTCACGGTAGGTACTCGTCGATTCGCTCCGTGAGAATCGACTCCGGTAACCGGCCGGAATGCACCGAGTCTCCGGCTAGCTACGATACCCCCTCTCATAGTGTTCGTTGTGAATCACTCCTGCCGGTTCGTCGGACCGGGGCGGCGAATCGGCGGGAAACAGTCACGATAAACGCTCTCAGACGATGTACCACGCGCGAAGCAGGACGAACAGCGCGTCCACGCCGCCGAAGCCGTAGCCGAACAGGAGGAGTGCGGGGACGGCGCCCGCGAGCGCCGCCCGTCCCGTCGTCGTCCCGTGGACCTCGACGAGGCCGACGACCAACAGGACGGTGCCGTAGAGGCAACTCCCGAGGCGAAGCCCCGGCGCGGGCACGCCGGCGAGGACGCCCGGTGCGGCGGCGTACGCGAGCACCTGCACCGTCTCGCTCACGCCGGCGCGCTCCGGGACGAGTGGCCACAGCGTCAGCGTCTGGACCGCCGCCAGCAGGTGGAGGACGGCCGGCGCCACGAGCAACCCCACCAGTGCGACGACGACGACGGTCTGGAGGAGTCCCTCGCCGGGCAGTCGCGTCGGGTCGAGGACGGCGAGGACGCCGGCGTGGGCGACGGCGACGACGACGGCGAACACCAGTCCCGGGGCCTGGTCGCCGGGGGCGACGCCGTTGCGGAAGAACCGCCGTGGGCGCGTCATCACTTCCACCCACGCGCGGGCGACCCCGCGCGGTCCTCGCTCGCGCCCGCCTCGGGGGTTCTCGACCCACGTAGTCACGGCCGAGCGTGCGCGTTCACCGGCAAAATGGGTTCCGATGGGCGGTCAGCGGCCCTTGCCGCCGAAGTTCTGCCCGCTCTCGGGCGTCGGCGGGTCGGGTTCGATGTTGGCGTACTCGACCGTGCGCCGACCCAGCGTCCGCACCCGGTCTTCGAGGTCAGGGTCGACGAACGCCCGGTCGACGGTCCCGACGGCCGTCTCCACCGCCGCCGGTTCGAACGCCGACGAGACGTTCGGGAGCGCCGCCTGGTGTGGCACCACCCACGCGTCGAGCGTCCGGCAGACCGACCGCAGGTGTTCGAGCGCCGCGAGTGCGAAGGCGCCGCCAGCGACGCCGAGGAGACCCACGGTCTTGCCCTCGAACTCGTCGAACCCGCAGTAATCGAGGGCGTTTTTCAGCACGCCGGCGTACGAGCCGTGGTACACCGGCGTCCCGAGTATCACGCTGTCGGCGCCGCGAACGGCGGTTCGGAACGCCGAGGCGTCGACCGGCACCTCTTCGTCGGGATTCAACGCCGGGAGGTCGTACTCGCGGAGGTCGAGCAAGGTGACGTCGCCGCCGGCGTCGGCGGCCTCGGCGAGTGCGTATCGGAGGGCAGTCCGCGTGTAACTGCGTTCCCGCAAACTTCCACACACCGCGGCGACACGGGGCATACGTACTCCTACCGCTGGAAGTGGAAAAGTGAGCGGATTCCGGTTACTCGGCCTCGTCGTCGGGCGAGCGCCGCCACCAGATGACGCCGCCGATGAGCAGACCGGCGAGGAGGACGGCGCCGCCGCCGACGGGCAAGAGCGGAATCGAGGAGGTGGAGTCGATGTCCACCGGGACGGTGTACGGCGCCGTCTCCCGGCGGACGCCGTTCGCGCGCTCGTAATCCACCCGCACGTCGAGGGGGTAGGTCGTCCCGCCGGCCGTCGACGAGGCGCTGACCGCGTAGGTCACCGTCTTCGACTCCCCGGGTTCGAGTTTCGTGATGACGCCCGTGCGGTAGTTGCTCTCGACCGGTCGCTCGAAGTACTGGCTGTCGAAGACGAGGTTCGGCCGCACGTCGTAGAGGGTCTGTTCGCCCCGGTTCGTAACTCGGAAGCGGAGCGTACTCCAGTCGGAGTCTTTGGGCGTATCCCCGCGCGTGCCGGCGGGAATCGAGTTGACGGCCTCGACCGAAAAGAGGTTCCGGTGCGGGCCGACCTCGGCGTTCACCTGATGGGTCGAACTGGTGTACTGGTCGTCGCGGCCGTTGTCGTAGCGCACCGCGAGGTCGACGGGAATCGCGCTGGCGTTGGCCTCGTCGGAGACGGTGCCGCCGCTGAACCGGAACGACGCCGACTCCCCGGGGTCGAGGTCCGACAGCGCGTAGGACTGCTGGTCGAAGGAGAGATACGAGTAGTTGCTCTGGACGACCACCGACACGTCGTGGACGGTCTTGGGACCGTGGTTGACGACCGTTCCGACGAGTTCGCCGTCGCTCCGGCCGATGCGGAGGCTACTTTGTACCCCCTCGATGCCGAAAGTCTGTTCGGAGCGGGGGTGAAGCGTCGCCACCTGCCGTTTGGCGTGGCGCGTGATGCCGTTGGCGTCGTCGAACGTGACGTTCACCGGGACGGAGTAGTCGTGGGCCGCCGACGTCTCGCCCACCGCCACGTCGTAGGTGAACGTCTTGGTCTCGTTGGGTTCCCACGTCGCCACCGCGCTACTGGCCGTCCGGCCGCGCGCGCCGAAGGTGACCGTATCGGTCGGCGAGGTCACGCGGACGACGGCGTGTCTGGCGACTTCGGAGCCGGTGTTTCGGATGGTCAGGTCGAACGTGCCGCGTTCGTTGACCGAGGCGTTGGTCCGCGACCCGACGACGGCGAACTCCGCGCGGGAGTTCACCACGACTGGCACCTCGAACGTCGTCTCCTCCTCGCGGTTGTGATAACGCGGTTCGGCCGGGTCGTACAGCACCGACGACGTGAACTTGTACGTCGCGTGGACCGTGAGGTAGTACGTACCGGGTTTCGTCCCCTCGGGGACGGTGATGCGGACGGGATACGGGCCGCTCCGTCCGTCGGGCACGCTCCCGATGGGGTACTGGGCCGTATGGACCGTCAGCGGGGTGCCGTCGGCGGAGATGTCGAGCCGCGTCGAGCGCGCGGTCTTGACGCGTGACTCGTAGGCCGCCGGACCGGTCTTGGTGATGACGCCGTCGTTCAGCATGTAGAGGTCGAGCGTCGACTCGGTGCCGGCCGTGAACTCGTTGTTCGGGGCCGAGGCGTGGAGTTCCGGGTGGCCGACGACGACCTTGTGTGCTTCGGTGATGCCGACCGCCGAGACGGCGGCGGGGACCGTACTCAACAACAGGAGCGCGACGAGCGCACCGACGATGTGTCGTTTGGATTCCATGGGTATCGTATCAATCGCTGGGTTCTGCGGCGACGTGGGCGTCTTCGTCCTCGCTCATCTCGACGTTCGCTTCCTGTGAGAGCTCCCACTCCGGGAGCAACAGCGCGATGACGAACGCGACGACCATCACGGGGACGAGGGCGGCGAACATCTTGTCCATGCTCCGCGACACCGCGAGGATGACCTCCTCGCGGAGCGCGCGACCGACCTTCGGCGTGTGCAACACCACGGGACCGAGGTCGGCCCGCGACCGCCCGCGGAGCGCGATGCGTGCGAGGCGGTGTGTGAGTTCCTTGCTGTATATCGACCCGAAGACGGCGACGCCCAGAGCGCCGGCGAGGGCGCGGAGATACGAGAGCGTCGTCGTCACCGACCCGAGGTCCTTCGGGTCGACGGCGTTCTGTGCCGCCGTCGTGAGCACGGGCATGATGAGCCCGAAACCCGCGCCCGCGAGAGCGATGTACGCGCTGACGGCGTAGAACGGCGTACTCCACTGAATCGTCGAGAGCATGACGAACCCGACGGTCCCCGCGACGCCGCCCATGACGGGGAACGGTTTGTACCGACCCGTCCGGGTGATGAGTTGGCCGACGACGAACGAGACGCCGACCATGCCCAGTATCATCGGCGCGAGCAACACGCCGGCGTACGTCGCCGAGACGCCCCGCGTATACTGGAGGAACGTCGGTACGTACGAGATGATGACGAGTCGCCCGACGCCGGCGGTGAAACTCAGACCGAGGGTGCCGGCGACGACGGGGTTCGAAAACAGGTGGAGCGGGAGGATGGGTTCCTCGACGGTGGCTTCCTGATAGAGGAACAACGCCGCCCCGCAGGCGGCGGTGAGCGCGAGGACGACGATCTGCCACGAGTTCCAGTCGTACTTCGAGCCACCCCACTCGGCGACGAACACCGTCGCCGTCGTCGCCACCAGCAAAAGCCCCACGCCGAGGACGTCCACCGAGTGGTCCTCGTCGGGGACGGGCAGGTGGAGCGACGGTTCGATGATGGCGAGGGCGAGAAGCCCGATGGGGAGGTTGATGGTGAATATCAGCCGCCACGTGTAGTGGTCGGTGAGGTAGCCGCCGAGCAACGGCCCGAGGACGTTCGAGAGACCGATGAGGACGATCATGTAGCTGATGTACCGTCCCCGTTCTCGCGGCGAGAAGATGTCGCCGATGATGGTCATGGCGAGCGAGATGAGTCCACCGCCACCGATGCCCTGAATCGCGCGGAACAGGGCGAGTTGCGTGACCGTCTGAGCGACGCCACACAGCCCCGACCCGACCCAGAAGACGATGATGGAGAACTCGAAGAGCGACTTCCGGCCGTACATGTCGCTCAGTCGGCCGTAGACCGGCATCGTCGCCGCCATGGTTATCATGTACGACGAGACGATCCACGTGATTTTGTCCGTTCCCGCGCCGAGACTGCTGAGGATGTCGGGCAGTGCCGTCGAGACGATGGTCTGGTCGAGCGCCCCCATCAGGACGGATATCATGATGCCGATGAAGACTATCCACCGCTGGCGGCCGAGACCACCCGTTTCGGCGTCACCCATTCCGCCCGTCGACACCTCCGGCGGTCTGCCACCTCGGAACCGCCGACTCCCGCGAGCGGTCCACTCCGACGACGAGTGCCATTGACTAATCGTTCAGTAACCCGCCGCCGACATAGCTGTTTTGATATCCGGCGGCCCGTCGACGCCGTCGACCGACCGGCTGAGACGCGAGGACGTACTGCTCGTCAGCGTGGCGGTCTGGGCGTCGTCGCCGAATGGGTCGTCGTCGGGCGCTTCCCAAGCCTTTTGATTAACTGGACAGTAAGCGTCGTCGTGACGGGACGGGTGCCGAACGCCGCGCGTCGCGCCGGTCTCCGCGACGGAGCGGCGGTGCCGAGAAGTGCGTCCGCCTCGAAGGACGGATCGATGTCGCCACGTCGTTCGCCGCCCGTTCGTTCGGCGTCTCCGGCGGCGCGGCGGTCGTCTCCGGCGGGGGCCGCATGACCGACAGCGACACGCGCGGCGCGTTCGTCGGTCTCTTCGTCGCCACCGGCGCCGCGATGCTCGGGTTCGGCATCGTCGAACCCATCATGCCGCTGTACGCCAGGAGTCTCGGCGCCTCCGGGACCGTCCTCGGCGTCATCTTCACCGGATTCGCCGTCTCGCGCGGCCTCTTCGCGCCGGTCATGGGGCGGCTTTCCGACCGCCACGGGCGCAAGCGCATCCTCTCGTTCGGACTCGGCCTGTACGTCCTGCTCTCGGGGGCGTACGTCCTCGCCGACTCGCCGTCGACGCTCACCGCCGTCCGGTTCGGGCAGGGTCTCGCCTCGGTGATGGTGACGCCCATCGCCCAGTCGTACGTCGGCGACCTCACGCCCGAGGGCGAGGAGGGGGCGTACATGAACCTCTTTTACACCTCGCTGTTCGCCGGGATGGCGGCCGGTCCCCTCGTCGGCGGCTACCTCTCGGACGTCTACTCGCTCGAAGCGCCGTTCGTCCTCCTCGCGGGCGTCGCCCTCTTCGCACTCGTGGTCGTCCGCCTGCAGGTGCCCGCGCGCGACCCCTCGACCACCTCCGGCGACGCGGGCATCTCGCTTCGCGCCTCGCTCAACGCCGTCTTCGCCGACCGCGAGATGCGCGGACTCATCTCCTACATCGGCGCGCGGGGCTTCTACCGCTGGGGGTTCAACTCGTTTTTCCCCGTCTTCGCCGTCAGCGTCGCCGCGTTGAGTCGAACGCAGGTGGGCGTCGTCCTCTCGGGGTACATGCTCGCCGGGGGCGTCCTCCAGTACCCCCTCGGTCGCGTCGTCGACCGCTACCGCCAGTATCGGGTGGCGTTCGTCGCCGTCGGCGGGTCGCTCAGCGCCGCCTCGCTGTTCGCCGTCCCCTCGGTGACGACCCTCCTGCCCCTCGTCGCCCTCGTCGTCGGTATGGGCGCGTTCAGCGCCGTCTCGCGGGCGAGCGCCGTCGCCATCCGCACCGAACGCGGCCGCGTCCACGGCATGGGCGCCGTCACCGGCGCCTTCACCACCTCGATGAGTCTCGGACAGGTGCTCGGTCCCGTCACCTTCGGTCTCGTGGTCGACGCCCTCGACGTCCGCTCTGCGTTCTACCTCGGCGGCCTCGTCGGTCTCCTCGGCACCGCCGGCGCCTACGTCTTCCTCCGTCGCTCCGCCCCGACCGACGACCCCGCTCCCCGAGCGGTCGAACAGGACTGATGGTGTTCATTGTGAGTCACTCCCGCCGGTTCGCCGGACCGGGGCGGCGAACCGGCGGTACACAGTCACAATAAACACTATGCTACGGATTGGTGTCCCTGCGTCCCGGTGGTTCGCCAGGACGACCCGGCGAACCACCGGTCCTGACGTACCACAAACCGTACGATTCGACCCCCGAGACAGACACAAGTATTTTGCTCGGTTTGCCCGACGTACGCGGTGATGGCGGATTCACCGACCGGGGCGGACCGCTCTGCGGCCCAAGAGGAGATAATGGAGGCGACCTACCGTGCGCTGTGTGACCACGGCTACGCCGACCTGACGATGCAGGCCATCGCCGCCGAGTACGGCAAGACGACAGCGGCGATACATTACCACTACGAGACCAAAGAGGACCTCGTCGTCGCCTTCCTCGAGTTCATCCTCGACCGCTTCATCGACCACGTCCACGGCGTCGACACCACCGACCCCGAGGAACGCCTCGAACTCCTGCTCGACCGCCTGCTGACCGACCGCGAGGGGTATCGGGAGTTCGTCGTCGCCATGCTTGAGTTGCGGGCGCAGGCCCCCTACAACGACCGCATCCGCGAACAGATACAGCGCAACGACGAGTACGTCCACTACCTCCTCCGGACGGTCATCGCCGACGGCGTCGCCGCCGGCGTCTTCGCCGACGTCGACCCCGAGGCCGCCGCCCGGTCGCTCATGACCATCGTCGACGGCGCGCGCACGCGCTTTGCCTCCCTCGACGAACGCGACGCCCTCGCCGACGCCCGCCGCACCGCCGCCGAGTACGTCGAGAGCGTCCTCGAAGCCGAGTGATTACTCGTCGCGCAGTCGAGCGACGACCGCGCCGTCGTCCTCCGAGAGCGTTATCAGACCGTCGTCGGCGAGGTCCGTGAGCAGTCCCCGGAGCCACTCCCGCCCGTATTCGCCGTCGGGGGCGTAATCGACTCGGACGCGCGGCCCGAGTTCGTCTACCGCTAGCGAGTCGTACTCGCCGAGGACGCGCACCACGCGCCCGCGAAACTGCCGACGGCTCCCCTCGAAACTCGGTTGCGTCGGCACGTCCGGCGCGGTGAAATCGCCCGTCTCGTAGGCGTGACACCACCGCCGCCACGGACACCCCGCCTCGTCGCACCGGGGCACCTCGTATGAAAATCCCGCAGCCAAAAGTAACCACGTCCTTGACTTCGTGAGTTTATAAGGAGCGGAACCAACTTTCGTTTGGGGATGGAGG
>JBDGTR010000072.1:0-11627 GCA_042216635.1 Haloplanus sp.
CGTTGAATCGGGTGAGTTCGCCTTTGACCGCTACTAAACTAGAACGGATGGGGGCGGGAGTAAAGGGGACGGCGAACGTGGACTCACCCGGTATGACACTCGACGGCAGGACCGCACTGGTGACGGGAGCGAGTTCGGGAATCGGCGCGGCGACGGCACGGAAACTCGCGGCCGGCGGCGCGGACGTCGCCCTCGCGGCCCGGCGGCGGGACCGACTCGAGGACATCGCCGCCGACCTCGAATCGGAGTACGGAATCGAGACGCTGGTCGCCCCGACGAACGTCCGCGAGGAGGCGGCCGTCGATGCGATGGTCGAGGAGACGGTGAGCGCCTTCGGCGGCCTGGACGTCCTCGTGAACAACGCGGGATTGGGTCTCGGCGGCGACGTGGCGTCGCTCTCGACGGAGGAGTACCGGACGATGATGGAGACGAACGTCGACGGGACGTTCTACGCGACGCGGGCGGCGATTCCCCACCTCCGGAAGTCGGACGGGAACCTCGTCTTCGTCGGGAGTTTCGCTGGGGAGTACCCCCGTCCGGGCAACCCCGTCTACGCGGCGACGAAGTGGTGGGTGCGGGGGTTCGCCCACAGCGTCGAGGCGCAGGTCGGCCCGGACGGCGTGGGCGTCACCGTCGTCAACCCGACGGAGGTGCGCACGGAGTTCGGCGGCGACGACGGCGGGAAGACCTTCGCCGAGCGGTTCGACCCGGACGAGGCCATCGCGCCCGAGGAAATCGCCGACGCCATCGCCTTCGCGGCGGGGCAGGAACACGCGACGGTTCACGAACTCGACGTCTACCGCCGCGACAAATTCGAGGGCTGGTAGCTCACTCCTCGACGGTGACGACGCCCGCGTCGGGGGCGTTTCGCTTGACGCTCCGAATCCCCTGCATCGCCTTCTGTTTGGTCGCGTAGCCCTCGCCGCCGTCGGCGATGATGTTGCCGTTGTCGTGGCGGAGGTGCCACCGATACTCGCCGGCCGCGTCCTCGAACACCTCGAAGGTCGCCTCGCTCATGGCGAGGGATACGGCCCGTCGGCGGAAATCGTTTAGGGAGCGAGGCGGTTCTTCCGGCCTTTCATGTGTTCGTCGTAGTAGTCGAAGGTGATGGGACACCACTCGGCGGCGAGGTCGAGGACCTCCTCGGTCATCTCGCGTATCTCCCACTGGCTGTCGGCGGCCGCGCGCATGTCGGCGACGTGCATCAGCATGCGGACGTTCATCGACATGACGATGTTGACCTCGGTGCCGATGGGGAGGACGAACCGGGCGTCCTCGGGGGGCATCCCGAGGTCGAGCAATCGCTGGTAGGACTCAACGGAGTCACGAACCGTCTCGCGGAAGACGCGTTCGCGTTCGGCGACGGTGTCGTCGTCGACGGCGCCGCTTTTCTGGTTGCGGCCGACCCAGTCGGGGTCGGTCGCGGAGGGGGGCGTCACCACCATCGCGCCCGCCTCGACGTCGGCGGGGTCGACGTCGTCGAAGGAGACGTATCGCATGCTCTGGATGTCGAAACTGACGTGTCGGTGCCGGGTTATCTGGGCCATACACGACCGGCTGACCCCTTTGATGGCGAAGGTGGCCTGCGGATGTTCGAACGGCCCGAAGTGGCCGTGCGAGAGGAGGTGGCCGATGAGGGTGCGCTGTTTCTCCTCGCGGTCGTCGCCCTCGATGCCCGCCATGGCCTCGTCGAAGGAGACGTCGCCGACGAACTCCGAGAGGTAGTCGTTGCGGGCCGCCGTACAGATGAGGCGCTCCGGGTCCGGGGTGGCTTCGAGCAGGTGAACCTCCATGCCTTCGAGGCGGACGGCCCAGTACCTAAACGTATGGGAACGGTGAAGCCGCCGGGCCGGCAAGACCGACCCATGCCCGACACGGAGACCGTCGAGAACCTCGCACGCGACGTGCGCGCGTTCACGAGCAACGTCTTTCTCGTTCGCGGCGACCGGACCGTCCTCGTCGACGCCGGCGCGAACTTCGACGTGGTCTCGCGGGTGCGCGACCGCGTCGAGTCGCTCGACGCCGTCGCCCTCACCCACACCCACCCGGACCACGTCGGCAACGTCGACGCCCTCCGGGACGCCTTCGGCGTCGAGACGTGGGGGTACGACCCCACACGACCCACCGTCGACCACGAACTCGGCGAGACGGTGCGACTCGGCGACCACGACTACCGCGTCCTCCACACCCCCGGTCACAAGGACGACCACGTCTGTCTCTACTCGTCGGACGCGAGGGTCTGTTTCGCGGGCGACCTCGTCTTCGAGAACGGCGGCTTCGGCCGCACGGACCTAGAAGAGGGCGACCGCGAGACGCTGATTCGGAGCGTCGATTACCTCCTCGACGAACTCGACGAGGACCTCGCCGCGCTCTACGTCGGCCACGGGCCGAGCGTCACCGACCGCCCGTACGACGACGTCGCCCTCGCGGCGCGGGCGGCGCGGACGAGTTAAGTTCGCAGGCCGTAGTAGCCCGGTTCCTCCTCGCTCGGCGGTTCCGCGATGACGAGGTCGGCCGCGTTCACCATCACCCACGGGATGGCCCAGTCGAGCAGTATCTCCTCGGTCCCCTCGTCGAGTTCGGCGTCGGGGTCGAGACCCTGCAACAAACGCGCTATTTCGTAGACGGTGTACATTTGCTCGGGGTCGAACAGTTCCTCCGGCGCGTAGAACTCACAGGGGAGGACGTCCTCGAAGTCGGCTTTCGGTCGGGGCACGACGCGGGGTACGCGCGGGGGAGCGAAAAGCGACGTGGTGTGGCCGGCCGCCTACGCGTTTCGCTCTCGGACGGCGTTGAGCAGACCGCCCGCCGACAGCACGTCTCGCTGGCGGTCGGTGGCGTCGAGGCGCGCCTCGAAGGTCCACGACCCGTTCACCTCGCAGGTGAACGTCTCCCGACCGGCGGCGACGCCGGCGGCCACGTCGTCGACGACGCGAATCTCGTCGCCCTCGTGTAAGTCGTCGTAGACGGCGGGGTCGGCGAAGGTGAACGCCAGAAGGCCGAAGTTGGCGAGGTTGGCGCGGTGGATGCGCGCGAAGGAGTTGGCGAAGACGCCGTCGACGCCGAGCACCGCCAGTTCGAGCGCCGCGTTCTCTCTGGAGGACCCCTGCCCGTAGTTCTCGCCGCCGACGACCCACCCGCCCTCGGCGGCGGCGGCGCGACTGGCGAAGTCGGGGTCGATGCGCTGGAGGGTGTACTGCGCCGCCACCTGCGGGTCGGGCCACTTCGACATGATGTCGGCCGTCGCGGGCAGGATGTGGTCGGTGGTGACGTCGTCGCCGACGGCGATGAGGACCGGTCCCGAGAGCGTCGACGGAAGGGGGTCGCCGAGTGGCACCTCGCCGATGACGTCGCCGCGGTCGACGTCGACGGCGGGGTCCGGTCCCAACACGTCCACGTCGCGGCGGGTCATGTCCTCGGGGTGGGCGACCGAGGGGGACGCGAGGTCCGTCCCCCGGGGGTCGGTCAGTTCGCCCGTGATGGCGGCGACGGCGGCGACTTCGGGCGAACAGAGGTAGACGCTGTCGTCTTCGTTGCCCGACCGCCCCTCGAAGTTGCGGTTGAAGGTGCGAAGCGAGACGGAATCGGCGGTGGGGACGTGACCCTGTCCGACGCAGGCGCCACAGGTCGACTCCGAGAGGGTGGCGCCGGCGGCGTAGAGGTCCGCCACCCGCCCCTCGCGCGCGAGGAGTTCGACCGCCCGCTTCGACGCCGGCGCGACCACGGCGTCGAGGTGGCCCGCGACCGACTCGCCGGCGAGGACGTCCGCGACGGTGGCCACGTCGAAGTAGGAACCGTTGGTACACGACCCGACGACCACCTGGTCGACCGGCGTGCCCGCCACCTCGGCGACGGGGACGACCTTGTCGGGCATCGAGGGCCGGGCGACGAGCGGTTCGAGGTCCGAGAGGTCGACGACGAGTTCGTCGTCGTACTCGGCCCACTCGTCGGCCGAGAGCGGGCGGTAGGCGTCCTCGCGGCCGAGGCGGGCGAGGTGGCGCCGCGTCCGTTCGTCGCTCGGGAACATCGAGGTGGTGGCGCCGAGTTCGGTCGACATGTTCGTTATCGTACAGCGCTCGGGCACCGAGAGCGTCTCGACGCCGGGACCGACGAACTCGAAGACCTTGCCGACGCCGCCTTTCACCGTCAGGCGCCGGAGCAGTTCGAGGATGACGTCTTTCGCGCTCGTCCACGGGCCGAGTTCGCCCTCCAGTCGCACCGCGACCACCTCGGGCATCTCGAAGACGTACGGGTCGCCGCCCATGGCGACGGCCACGTCCAGTCCGCCGGCGCCGACGCCGAGGGCGCCGAACCCGCCCGCCGTGGTGGTGTGTGAATCGCACCCGACGAGCGTACAGCCGGGTTCGAGGAATCGCTCGCGGTGGACCTGATGGCAGATGCCGTTGCCCGCCTTCGAGTAGTAGCCGCCGTACTTCTGCGTGACCGTCCGCAGGTAGCGGTGGGTCTGCGTGTCGCGTTCGCTGAGTTCGAGGACGGAGTGGTCGGCGTAGGTGACCACCACGTCCGGGCGGACGGTCTCGAAGTCGAGGGCTTCGAACTCCATCCACGCCAGCGGTCCGAGGACGTCCTGATTCAACACCTGGTCGATTCGGACGCCGACCGGCGTGCCGCGGGCGAGGTCGCCCTCGACGCGGTGGTCGTCGACGAGTTTCTCGGTGAGGGTGAGCGCGTCGGCCATTGACGAGAGAGGGACCAGCGAGCACATAAACGCGCCGGAGGGGAGAGCGGTGGCTGGCGAGGTGGCGTCGATAAAAAGTCGGGGTGGACCGGTCGTCGTCGCCTACTCGAACAGCTCGACGGCCTGCTCGTAGCGCGCGCTCGGTTCCTCCCAGTCGACGACGTTGAAGAAGGCGTCGACGAAGTCGCCCCGCGCCGGGCCGTAGTCGTAGTAGTAGGAGTGCTCCCAGACGTCGAGCGCGAGGATGGGGTGGGACCCCCAGAGCGCACCCTGGTCGTGCTTGTCGACCACGACGTTCCGAAGCTGGTTCGAGAACGAGTCGTAGACGAGCAGTGCCCAGCCACTGGCGTTGCCGGCGGCGGCCTCGAACTCGCCCTTCCAGGCCTCGTAGGAGCCGAAGTCCTCCTCGATGCGGTCGGCGAGCGCACCCGAGGGCTCGTCGCCGCCCTCCGGCGACATCGAGTTCCAGAAGAGGTCGTGGAGGATGTGGCCACAGCCGTTGTGGGTGACGTTGCGGATGGCGCCCGGCGAGGAGCCGAACTCACCGGCGTCGCGGTTCTCTTCGAGCGTCTCCTCGGCACTGTTCCAGCCGTTGACGTATCCCTGATGGTGGGTGTCGTGGTGCCAGGTCAGTACCTGCTCCGAGATGTTCGGTTCCAGCGCGTCGTAGTCGTACGGAAGCGGGGGGAGTTCGTAGCTCATGGTCTAAAACCTCGAATGGCAGTATGTATCGGCACGCTGTTAAACTTTGAGGAAACGTACGCTAACACCCCACACGACCGCCGGGGGAGTGTGGTAACTGATATCACACACGCGAGAGGTGTACGGCGTCGCGTCGGCGGATGGATAGGCCCTTATGCCCCCACCGACGACGGCTTCGGTAATGCGAGCGTGGCGCGGCGTCGGGCTGGTCGGCGGGTGGCAGTTGACCGCGAGCGTCTGCTTTTACGCCATCTTCGCGGCGACGGCGTTCGTCCGCGACGACTTCGGTCTCTCGCGGACGCTCGTCGGCGTCACCGTCACCGCCACCATCCTCGGCTATACGCTCCTGTTGTTCGTGATGGGCGCCGCCGTCGACGGCTACGGAGAGCGCCCGGTGATGGTCGGCGGACTGGCCGGACTGGGTCTCGGCGCCGTCGGCGTCGCCGTCGCGCCCTCTTACGCCCTCTTGCTCGCCGCACTCCTCCTCGTCGGCGGCATGTACGCGACGGCGATGCCCGCGACCAACCGGGCCGTCCTCGCGGTGGCCCCCGAGGGGCGACGGAACCTCGCCATGAGCCTCAAACAGGTGGGCGTCACCGCCGGAAGCGGTCTGAGCGCCGTCGTCGTGACGGGCTTTGCGACGACGCGGTGGGGATGGCGCACCGGCTTCCTCGTCGCCGCCGCCCTCGCCGCCCTCGTCGGCGCCGCCTTCGCCTACGGCTACGACGGCGAGGACGGAAGCGGGTCGATGTCGCTCCCCGACGTGCGGGGCTTGCTCGGCGAAGTGGAGTACCGCACCCTCACCGCCGCCGGTCTCTTTCTCGGCGCCGCCGTCTTCTGTACCACCGGCTACGTCGTCCTCGACATGACCGAGTCGGTTGGCGCCGCCGCCGGCGTCGCGGGGGGCGTCCTCGCGTTGGTGCAGGTGACCGGAAGCGCCGGCCGCATCGGCGGCGGCGCACTCGCCGACCGCCTCCCAACCTCCGACGCGCAGGCGAGCGCGCTCGTCCTCTTCGCCCAGTCGGCGCTCGGCGCGCTCTGTTTCGTCGCCGTGACGCAGGTGACGACCACGCTCTCGGCCGCCGTCGCCTTCGCCGCCCTCGGCGTTTTCGTCCTCGGCTTCCCCGCCATCTACTACTCCTGTATGACGGCGCTCGTCCCCGAGGACCGCGTGGGCGAGGCCACCGCCGGCGGCCAGTTGACCATCAACGTCGGCGGCCTCGTCGCCCCGCCGCTGTTCGGCTACCTCGTCGACACCGGCGGCTACGAGAGCGGGTGGCTCGCGCTGGCGGTCTGTGCCGGCGTCGCCGCCCTCCTCGCCGCGCGCCTCGTCCTCATCACGCGCGCACAGACCCAGGCGCAGTTATGAGAGACGCGTCTCGCCCCGGCGTTCGTACTCCATCCCCGTCGCCACGCTGTCGGCCACGTCCCCGCCCGCGATGCGCTCGACGAGGTGGAGCGCGAGGTCTAGCCCCGACGTGATGCCCCCGGCGGTCACCACGTCGCCGTCGTCCACGACGCGCGCGTCGACCACCTCCGCGCCCGTCTCCCGCAGGTCCGCCATGGCCCCGGCGTGCGTGACCGCCGGTCGACCGTCGAGGACGCCCGCCCGCGCGAGAAGCATCCCGCCGGTACAGACGGCCGCGAGCGTCGTCCCCGCGTCGTGGAGCGCCGACAGCGCGTCGGGCAGGGCGCCGCGTTCGGCCTCCGCCCACGCGCCCGTCTCGCGCCGGTCGTTCCACCCGCCGCCGGGCACGACGACGAACGCCGGCGGGTCGTCGAGGCGGAGGCGGCCGTCGACTTCCACCCGCAGACCGTGGGCCGCCGTCACCACGTCGGCGCCGTCGTCCGAGGCGTCGAACGTGACCAGCGAGACGTCGATGGAGGCGCCGGCGTCGACGGCCATCTCGAACACCTCGTAGGGACCGACGGCGTCCAGCTCGTCGAAGCCGTCGTAGACGAGGACGGCGACGGTCGTCGGCGTAGACTGAGACGTAGACATGCCCGACGAGTGGCGCGGCGCGAGGATAGCTCTTTGGCCGTCTCGCTCAGAGTCGGCCGTCGCGTCCCGGTCCGGTTGCCACTCGCGCCGCGCGTCGTCCCGCCACCCGCCCCGTCGCCAGCGAGACGCCGCTCCCGGACTTCTCGGCGGCGAAGTCGGTCCCGGCGAGGACCGCGCCCGCCGCGAAGAGGTTCCGGTACGCCGGGTCGCCGTCGGCGTCGGTGGGCCGACACCGCTCGTCGGGGACCACGCCGAAGCGGGCGAAGGCGTGGTCGCCGAACGGCGCGTCCTCGAACCACTCGTACCGGTCCGACGAGTGGGGGACGTAGCAGTCGAACACCGGTTCGCGGACCGCCTCGCGGTCGGTCTCGACGCCGCCGCCGCCGACCAGCCCACCCGTTGCGAGTACGTACGCCTCGGCGCGGTAGGGCACCTCGGTACCGGTGCGGTCGACGACGACGCGGTCGACCCGGTCGTCGGTGGCGTCGAAGTCGACCACCGGATTGCCCGTCTCGACGCGGACGCCCGCGCCGTCGAGTGCGTCGGCGAGGCGGTCCGCCAGACGCAGGCCGAGAACGCTCGGCGGGCCGGTCGGAATCTCGAACACGTCGGCGTCGAGCGCCCGCGCGAGGGTCGCGCGCACGTCGGCGGAGCGGTCACGACCGAGGAGGGCGGGAAAGCCGACGCGCGCCTCGCCGTCGTGGTGGGCGTCGACCCGCGCGGCCAGTTCGCGCCGCGTCCCGTCCGCGTCGTCGTCGAGGGCGCGCGCGAAGCGCGTCGCCGTGGCGTCGGCCGTGGCGACGCCCGGAAACGACACCGTCACGCCGCGAACGTCGAAGGGGACGCCCGTCCGTCGAAGCCGTGCGGCCGCGAGCGAGGCGTCGAACTCCGTCGCCCCCTCGAAGCCGACCAACAGCGCGTCGCGGTCGTCGCTGGCGAGTCCGGGCGCGACCGACGCGGGATAGCGGGCCGTCGGCTTGACCGTGCCCCGGGTCGTCGGAACCAGCGCGTTCCGGTCGGTGTGCCCGCCCGCGTACAGGTCGCCGGTCAGGTCGTCGAACAGCGCCAGTCCCCCTCTCACCGCGTCGACGCCGACGCGGCGGTAGGGGTGACCGTCCGGCAACGCCCGAATCGCGTCGAAGGGGTCGGAGAGCGGCCCGGTGCCGTCCGGGCGGTAGCCCAGGACGTCGACCAGACCGCTGGCCTGCCGGAGCGTGCTCTTTTTGTGCGAGACGAGTCGGACCCGCGCGCCCGCTCTGGCGGCCGACACCGCCGCCGTCGTCCCCGCCAGACCGCCGCCGACGACGAGGACGTCGTCCTCAATCGCCACCCGGCGGCCCTCCGTCGAACCGGTCGAAGTCGAGGTCACCCGCTCCGCCGCCGTGGTCGCGGTTCATCGTCGCCGCGTGGAGCGCGTAAGAGAGCATCGCCTGTGAGAGCTGTCGCCCCCCACAGCGCGTGTCGCTGGCCCTTCCAGCGCTCGCTGTAGAGGTCGTCGAGCGCCGCCTCGACGGTCTCGGCGTCGTAGTCGGGGTGCAGTTCGTCGGCCATCCGGTGACAGCAAAAGCCCCCTGACAGTTGCCCATCGAGGCCCGCGTCCGGATGCGCACGGCGTTGAGGTCGGTCCCCGACGCCTCGATTGCGTCCCGGATTTCGGCGCGCGTCACCGCCTCGCACTCGCAGACGACCGGGTTGGGTTCGTCCGTCTCCAACACCGCCTCGGCGCGACTGCCGAGGCGTTCGGCGCTCCGGCGAGCGACGGGCGACCGGAGTCCGAACGCGTCCATGTAGTCGTCGAGTTCGCCGCTCGACTCGCTCCCGGGCAACGGAATCTCGTCGGTCGCACAGCGGCCGCGAACGCCGAGTCGGTCACAGACGTGGTCGGCGACGCGTTCGGCCATCAGCCGGTAGGTGGTGAACTTCCCGCCGACGACGGTCGTCAGGCCGTCGACGCCGTCGCGGTCGGCGTGGTCCAGGACGAAGAAATCGCGGGTGACGTCCGTCGGGTCGTCGTTGCCCGTTCCCGGTGGTTCGTAGAGCGGCCGGACGCCCCAGAACGAGCGAATCGTCCGCGCGTCCCGCAGGACGGGCACCAGTTTCCCGAGTTCGTCGACGAGGTGGTCCACCTCGCGGCCCTCCTCGGCGTAGTCGTCGGGGTCGTCGACCTCCTCGTCGATCGTGCCGAGGATGGCGGTCGTCTCGTGGGGGACGACGATGTCGGCGTCGCCTTTCGGCCGACAGCGGTTGATGACGGTGTCGACCTGCCGGACGTTCATGACCGTCATGACGCCCTTCGAGGGGCGGACGGCCACGTCGACGCCCGCCATCGCACCGACCTGGCCGGACCACGCGCCGGCGGCGTTGACGACGTGGTCGGCGCGTATCTCCTCGGTCGTCCCGGCCACGCCGTGGGCGTGCGTGCCGGGACCGCTCTCGTGGCGGACCCTGGCGCCGACCACGTCGTCCCCGTCGACGAGGAGGTCGGTCACCTCGGCGTGGGTCTCGACGCGCGCGCCGCGTTCCCGCGCGTCGGCGGCGTTTGCGACGCACAGCCGAAACGGGTCGACCGCGCCGTCGGGCACCCGGATGGCCTTCTCCACGTCGCGGGCGAGGTACGGTTCCATCTCGCGGGCCTCCGCGCCCGTGAGCACTTCGGCGGGGATGCCACAGTCCCGACAGCCGTCGAGTTTGCGCTGGAAGTACGACTCGTCGTCCTCCGGGCGTTTGACGAACAGGCCACCGGTCTCCTCGACGCAGTGGGCGGCGACGTTCCGGAGGACGCGGTTCTCCGCGATGCACTCCTCGGCGCTGGCCCGGTCGGCGACGGCGTAGCGACCGCCGCTGTGTAACAGGCCGTGCATCCGGCCCGTCGTTCCCTCGGTGAGTTTGCCACGCTCGACGAGCGTCACGTCGACGCCGCGCATCGCCAGGTCCCGAGCGACGCCCGTCCCCGTCGACCCGCCGCCGACGACGAGGACGCCGGTTCTCATCGACCGCCTCCTCCGAGGGCCGTGACCGGTCGGTCCGCAGGCGCCGCGACCGCCACTGCGTCGGGAGACGCGGATGTCGATGTCGACGCACTCGGTGCCGTCGGCGTCGACGCCAGCGGTCCGTGCGTCCGAGAAGAGCGAGGAGACGGCGCCGTCGCCGACCCGTCCGAGGAGAGCGAGGAGAGCGAGGAGACGACGCCGTCGCCGACCCGTTCGACGGCGTCGATGCGTTCCGTCAGGTCCATAGACAGACTACTTCACGATAGAGGGGGACGCGTCGAACGTCTTAAAGACTGTCTTCCGGTCAGTCCCCGCTCTCGCCGCGAGCGGCTTCGAACATCGCCAGCGCCGCCTCGCGGCGGTCGGCGTGGTCCACGATGGGACCGGGGTAGTCGGGCGCGAGTTCGTCGCGGTCGGCCGGCGAGAGGTCGGGCCACGCGTGGACGTCTTCGGCGTCGACGCCCCGGAGTTCGGGGACGTACTCGTGGACGTAGGTGGCGTCGGGGTCGTAACGCTCGGCGTGGGTGGTCGGGTTGAAGATGCGGAAGTAGGGCTGGGCGTCGGCGCCGGTGGAGGCGGCCCACTGCCACCCGCCGGCGTCGTTGGCGGGGTCGTGGTCGACCAGTTTCTCGCGGAACCACGCGTACCCCTCGCGCCAGTCGAGGAGGAGGTCCTTCGTGAGAAAGGAGGCGACGACCATCCGCACGCGGTTGTGCATCCACGCCTCGGCGCGCAACTGGCGCATCCCGGCGTCGACGAGGGGAAAGCCCGTTCGGCCGTCCTTCCATCGCTGGAGTGCGTCGGGGTCCTCGCGCCACGCGACGGGGTGCTCGTAGGCGCGAAGCGGGCGGGACACCATCGACGGGGCGTCCGCGAGGACGTGCGCGTAGAACTCCCGCCACGCGAGTTGCGAGCGGAACCCGGTCACGGAGTCGCGGGCGTCGTCGTCCGGGGCGGATTCGAGTGCCTCGACCGTCGCGGCGTACGTCTCCCGAACGCCGAGCGTCCCCCACCGGAGGTGCGGAGAGAGCCGCGAGGTGGTCTCGCGGGCGGGGTAGTCGCGGGCGTCCTCGTAGCGGTAGATCGGCCCGGCACAGAAGGTATCGAGGCGGTCGCGGGCGGCCGACGGCGACGCCTCGGGAATCGTCGCCTCCGGCGCGTCGAAACCGAGAGACGAGAGCGTCGGCAGTGGGTCGCTGGCGTCGGCGAGGGCGTCCGCGTCGGCGAGGGCGTC
>JBDGTR010000072.1:11727-34242 GCA_042216635.1 Haloplanus sp.
GCGTCGGCGAGGGCGTCCGCGTCGGCGAGGGCGTCGGCCGGCGGCGCCGAGACGGGCGTCGCCTTCTCGCGGTCGCGCCACTTCTTCCAGAAATAGGAGAACACGGAGTAGGTCTCGCCCGCGTTGGTGGTGATGCTCCCGGGTTCGAACAGGAGAGCGTCGTCGACGACGACCGACTCGACGCCGGCGTCGGCGAGGGCGCGCCGGACGGCGTCGTCGCGTTCGCGCGCCACCCCGGAGTAGTCGGCCGCCCAACTCACGGCGTCGGCGTCGGATTCGGCGGCGAGGGCGGGGACGACCTCGCGGGGGTCGCCGCGGGCGACGACGAGGTCGCTCTCCCGGTCGCGGTACCACCGCCGGAGGGCGTCGAGGGCGTCGAGCATGAACCGGACGCGGGGCGGCGAGGCGTAGTCGAGGACCGACTCGTCGAGGACGAAGACGGGGAGAATCGGCCCGTCGCCGGGGGCGAGTGCGCGGTTGTCGCCCGCGCGGAGGTCCCGGCGGTGCCAGTGGAGGCGCATGGGCGCGGTGAGAACCGGAGCGACGTGAACGTACCGCCTACCGGAGGCGCGCGAACACCGACCGGACGTGTGCGAGTTCGACCAGTTGACCCACCTCGTAGACGAACAACGCCGCGAAGACGATGACGGTCCCTTCGAGGAGCAAGGCGACCTGTTCGGAGAAGCCGAGACCCACCCAGAACAGCGGGTCGTTCCAGACGGCGGTGATGGCGCCGAACGCGCGGGTGGGACTCGCCAGCGCACCGAGGACGAAGACGCCGCCGACGAACAGGCCGACGATGCGGACGAGGTGTAACGCGAGGAGTTTCGCCGTCGCGGGATTCGACCGAATCCACGCGCGCGAGACCCACAGGCCGGCCGCGACGACGACGAGGGCGCCGACGACGACGACCACGAATCGGGGGTGGGTCGAGACGTAGCCGAGGTCACGGCCCACTTCGGTCCGGGCGCGACGCAGGAACAACTCCAGCGGCGAGGCGGACTCCGCCCCGGTGTAGACGAGGTAGGTCAAGGCGGTGTCGAACAGGAGCGCCCCCGCCGCCGAGTACGCGAGAAAGCGCCGGCGGTCCATCCCGGCGAGACCGGCGGGGATGGAGATGAACGCGCGGACGAACGGGAGCATCCGTCCCCAAAAGACGGAGGACTCGCCGTAGCGGGCGAACACCGCCTCGCTCCGGTCGAGACTGCGCTCGGAGACGTGGACGAGGCGGCCGTAGCGCTCGATGGCCTCGCGGCCGTAGCGCCCGAAGAGGACGTAGGCGAGCAGACTCCCGAGCGTCGCGCCGGCGGTGGTGTCGGCGACGAACACCACGAACGAGAGCGGGCCGTGGACGAGTTGGCTCGCCGCGAACGGCACCACCACCTCGCTGGGGACGTAATGCAGGAGAAACGAGGTTTCGAGCACCATGTAGACGAAGACGGCGGCGTAGCCGTATCGCACGACGAACTGCAAGACGGCGTGAAGGAGTCCTTCGAACACGGTCAGTCACACCGCCTCGGACGACGCATACGTAGAGACGCGTCGTGACCGAACGTAGGTCTTTCCAAGCAGACAGCGAAAATCCCGGGCGGCGGTCAGTCGTTCAGCGACGGGTCGGCGGCGAGTTCGTCGTCGCCTTCGAGGACGCCCGGGTCGAAGTCGGCTTCGAGGAGGCGCGCGCCGCAGTCCGAACACGAGACGGCGACGACGTCGTAGCTCCGACAGCAGGACTTCACCACCTCCTGTCCGACGGTCACGTCGCCGTCGCAGGTGGGACAGCGGTCGAGAAACAGGCGGAGACCGCCGAGCAGTTCGCTCCGGACGGCGAGGGGGAACGACCGCCACGCCGGGTAGCGCGCGTCGAGTTCGCGCGCGGCCGTCACGTCGGCGACGAACGCCGCGCGGGACTCCCAGCGGCCGACGCGGGCGTCGTCGACGCTGGCGACGACGGCGTCGCCGAATCGCTCGATTGTGAACGCCGCGGGGTCGAGGTCGACGAGCGCCGCGAGTTCGTCGCGGTCGGTGGCGCCGCCGTCCATGGCGGCCATGCGCTCGTACCACGCACGCTCGAAGTCGGCGTCGAGGACGAGGTCTGACCCCGTAGCGTCGTCGACGACGACCCCCGCCTCGCGGAGCGTCGTCTCGGTGTCGTAGCTGGCGAAGTCGAACGGTTCGACCTTATCGAAGCGCGCGAGGAGCCAGTCGGGGAAATACCGCGCGGTGAACGCCGGCGTCCCGGGGACGAGGTAGCCCCGGAAGTAGATGGCCGTGAGCGCCGCGAGGAAGGCCACGACGCCGAGGAGGGGTTCGAAGACGGCGAGCGCGAGCGACCCCACGCCGGCGATGGCGACGTTGGTGACGGTACAGGGGAGACACCTGTTCGGGCCGGTGTACTGCGGATTGCGGAACGAGCGGACGAAAGTGAACACGGTGGACATGGTGACGATGGTGGTGGAACCGCCGGTGGCGGCGAACGACCATCCGTAGGACAGCGGGGGGGATAGGTATAGAGCGCTTGCCGGCGGGCCGTCGCCGCCGCCGGGGGTCGAGAGGGGCGTCAGCGAGTCGTCAGGTCAGCGCCGGCGGAGGGCGACCCCGAACAGGCGCCGGAGGTGCCAGCGGTCGGTCCAGAGCTGGTAGCCGGCCGAGAGCGCGAAGGTGGCGAGGACGCCGCTGGCCCACAGCAAGGGGTCCACGAGTCCCACCACCGGCAGGTCGGCGAGGGCCGCGACCACGAGGAGGAGACCGAGGACGCCGAGACTGCGGTAGTAGCCGCCCCACGTGACGCCCAGTCCGTTGACCACGTCCATGTAGCGGTCGACGTCGCGGGCGCGGTCGAGTAAGCGGATGTGACTCCCCTCGCGGTCGTACTCCACGACGCCGAGGTCGTGGAGTTTGGGCAGGTGGGTCTGGTGGAGCGAGGTGTAGACGCTGTCGCGGACGCGCGCCGGCGGCGGCGACAGGCCCGTCTCGGCGGTGGCGATGGCCGTCGAGAGGTCGCGCACGGTGACGTACCCCGGCGACGCGTCGAGATGCTGGATGACCGCCCGTCGGCGCGGATTGGCGAGAATCTGGTGAATCTGACACTCCGACATCGACTGACGCTTGAATTGTAACATCTCGGACGCCTCTCGACGGAAGATAGCGAGTAGCGGGTATAGGTATGGGGTTGAACCCTCAAACGTCCGACGAGTCGGTGGCGAAACGCAGAGACGACAGGACGGTCGTACCGTCCGGGCCATCGGTGGCAGGGTCACCATACCGCCCGAATAACGGGTCCGTAGACCGGGATAATCGGGCCGTAGAGAACCTTATGGACACGTTTGGCCGTAGCGTGTCTGTGATTACCTATGACCGTTCCCGACGGAGGGGGAACTGTTCCCGACCGAGGCTGGCGTGCCCGGAACGCGGCCGAGGCGGGGAGTAAAACCCCAACCTAACCATGACCAACGACCGACAGTTCAGCATCTCGCGCCGCAAGGTACTCGCCGGCCTCGGCACCATCGGCGTCGCCTCCGCAGGCGCGGGTCTCGGCACGACAGCCTACTTCAGCGACCAGGAAACGTTCGAGAACAACGTCCTCACGGCGGGGTCACTCGACCTCAAAGTGGACTGGGAGGAGCACTACTACCGCGACCTCGCCCGCGAACGCGAGGGTCTCGCCAACGCTATCCGTAACTCCATCGACGGTCTCTCGGAATCCGAAGCCGCCATGTACGTCGGCTTCCCCGACCCCGACGACCCCCTCGTCTACGTCCACATGGACGACGTTCCGACGTTCATGGACAACACGACGCTCGAATCGTTCCCGGACAGCGACAACAACCGGGTGCAAGACGACCTCCTCCAGTACGACGCGTGTATGGACTTCGCGGACGCGCCCGACGACCTCGACCCGCGACCGGACGACTCGCTCCGCTCGGCGAACGACGACACCCTCGTCTACAACGACGACGGCCAGGTAATCGACTACAAGCCGCTCGTGGCACTCGACGACGTCAAGCCCGGCGACTTCGGCGAACTCACCCTCAGCTTCCACCTCTGTGACAACCCCGGCTACGTGTGGATGCAGGGCGACCTCGTGAGCAACGCCGAGAACGGCTTCACCGAACCCGAACTCGACGACCCCGACGAGGACGGAACCGACGTCGGCGAACTCGCGGGCGCCATCCAGACGATGCTCTGGTACGACGAGAACGGCGACAACATCTACCAGGGCGGCGCCGAAGGCGAGGCCGTCGCGGTCCAGATCGTCCTCGACGCGTCCGGGTCGATGGAGGGGTCGCGCACCGCCGAGGCCAAGACCGCCGCGAAGACGCTCGCAGAGAGCGTGCTCAACGCCAACGCGGACAACCGCGTCGGCGTGACGTTCTTCAGCGCCGACGGCTACGACAGCGGCGCGCAGGTGCAACTGTCGGTCGCGGCCGCCGACTCCCAGAACGTCTCCGCCGTGCAGACGGAAATCGACACGCTCCCGGCGGACGGCGGCAGTACCGCCATCGGCGAGGGCATCCTGACGGCCGACGACGACCTCGGGACCGACCCCGACGGTCTCCGCCACGTCATGATCGTCGTGACCGACGGCCAGAACAACGCCGGCACGGACCCCTCGACGGCGGCCGACAACGTCACCGGCTCCGACACGGACGACTACACCGACGAAATCTTCGCGGTCGGGACCGGCGGCGCGACCGAGAGCAGTCTGGACGACTTCGCTCGCCCGGTCGACGACGCCCACGTCGCCTTCGCGGCGGACCCCGCCGAACTCAATCAGATCCTGGGTCAGATCGCCCAGATACTGGTCGGCGAGAAGGTGTTCTTCCGTGGCACCTTACAGGAGATGTTCGACGTCATCGAACAGGGCAACGGCATCCCGCTGGACGGGAACCGCTCGACCTCGTACGACGAAATCGTCAGCGGCGCGCCCAACGACGGCACGATGGAGGGCCGCGACTGTTTCGTCGACTCGACGACCAACATGGTCGGGTTCGCGTGGTGGCTCCCCGTCGACCACGCCAACGAGATTCAGTCCGACTCCGTCTCGTTCAACCTCGGCTTCTACACCGAGCAGTGCCGCCACAACGACGGCGCTGGCATCGCCCCGCAAGCCTGAACTGAGTCCGACTCGGGCCACACCGGCCCGTAACTGACCTCCGACGCCGACCCGCGCTGGTGCGTCGCGGCGGTTCGATTCCGCCGGCGGGTCCTCCCCCTGGGGGGATTACGATTCCATCATGACAGACTCGAACCGACCCTTCGACCTCAGCCGGCGGAAACTCCTCGGTGGTCTCGGCACCATCGGTCTCACGTCGGTGGGCGCCGGTCTCGGCACCTCGGCGTACTTCAACGACACCGAGACGTTCGGAAACAACCGCCTCACGGCCGGCGAGTTCGACCTCAAACTCGACTGGCAACAGACCTACACGGGTCCCGACGGGACCGTCTACGTCGACGCCTTCCCGGACAACTTCCTCAACGACCCGGCGAACCCGGACGAACTCCAGCGAAACCAGTTCGGCACCCCGGTGACGGGGTCAGACGACGTCCGCGACCCCCTGTTCACCCGCGAGGAAATCGCGGCGAACCTGAACACGTCGGTCGACGACCCGCAGGTCGAGTCGGCGTTCCGAAGCCAGTTCGCGGACGTACCGGAGTACTTCACGCCGCTAGAACGCGCACTCGTCGACGTCGGCGACGTCAAACCCGGCGACGAGGGACACCTGAGCCTCAGCCTCCACCTCTTCGACAATCCGGGCTACATCTGGATGCAGGGGAGCCTGCTCGAAAACGCCGAGAACGGCGTGAACGAACCCGAGTCGAAAGACGTCGACGAGGACGACCCGCTCGGAGAGACCAGCGGCACCGCGACCAGCGGCGAACTCGCCGACGAGATTCGGGTGGACATCTGGTACGACGCGGACTGTAACGGCGCGTACGACGCCGACGACGACTACGTCTTCCGGGGGTCGCTCGCGGACGCCCTCACCCTGCTGTCGACGGGCGACGGCATCCCCCTCGACGGCGACCCGTCGACGCCGTACGCGGCGGTGACGGGCGACGACACGACGGGCGACGGCCTGCCGGACGCGAACCTCGGTCTGGCCTCGGGGGTCGACGCGGCGCGCGACTGCTTCGCCGACCACGCGACCTACTGCGTCGGATTCCGGTGGTATCTCCCGCTCGACCACGCCAACGAGGTGCAGTCCGACTCCGTCGCCTTCTACGTCGGCTTCTACGCCGAGCAGTGCCGCCACAACGACGGGAGCGGGGACGCCTCGCAGGACGCACAGGCGTGACCCCGTCGACGCGACGCTGTGGAGACACCTCCACGTAAATCGACAGGTATGACGTCCATACCGGTCGATGCGAGCGGGTACGAAATCTATACCTAACTCGGAGAAACGCCGAGTAAGGAGCGACTCACCGGGGCCGACCCTTCGGGGCCGGGGACGGTTCGACTCCGTCCGTGGGCATCCCCCACGGGGGCATCCATGACACGCGATTCGACGATTTCACGGCGGGACATCCTCGCCAGCATCGGGGCGGTCGGGCTACTCGCGGGCGGTCCGCGCGTAGCCCGCGCCTTGCGCGGCGAGCCCCCGTTCACGCGATACACCTACGCACAGACGACCGAGAGCGGCCCGGACCTCCGGGTCGCGTGGTACGAACGCTACAACGGCGTCGTGGTCGAGGAGAGCAACGCCCTCACGGGCGGACCGGCCCTCGACAACACCTCGGATTCGTTCAACGACTCGGGCGACGCCGGGCGGTTCGTCGACCGGACTGGCCCGGACGCGGTCGACGCGGGACCGGTCCTCTCGATACCGAACGCACAGCCGGGCGACGACGGCCTCCTCGTCGTCGGTCTCCGGGCGGAGGACGCCGACGCGCGGGTGTGGCTCGCCGTCACCGCGAGCGAGTTCGCGGAGAACGGCGTGAACGAACCCGAGTCGAAAGACGACGACACGACGCCCGACGTTGGCGAACTACAGGAGTACGTCGAGGTGGAGTGGTGGTACGACACCGGCCGCCTCGGCGTCGGCGCCTGTAACGGCGTCCGCGACCCCACCGAGGAGGCGGTCGTCCCGGCGGGCACGCTGGTCGAGGTGAGCGACGCTCTCGCGGGCGGGACGCTCCTCGATTTCGGCCTGGTCGAGAGCGTCTGCATCCCGGCAGGGAGCCAGCGCTGTCTCGCGCTCCGGTGGCGCATCGACCCGTCGGTCACGAACGTCATCCAGAGCGACTCGGCGCGTCTCGACATCGCCTTCGCCGCCACCACCTGCGACGACGACGCCAACCCGTTCGAGGGAGCGCTATGAGCGACCGGCCGGGCGTGCGAGTGAGCCGACGCGCCTTGCTCGCGGCCGTCTCCACCGTGGGAACGGTCGGCGCCCTCGCGGGCGTCGGCACCGCCGCGTACCTCCACGACGAGGAGGCCCTCGGGACCAGCGAGATGGCGGCCGGCGCCGTCTATCTCCACCTCGAAGACGGCGGGACGGGCGGTCTCGACCTCGAATTCGCGCTCGACGACTACGGCTTCGACGCGCGCGACGAGGAGACGGTCTGTGTCGGTCTCGGCGCGGAGTCGAACCCCGGGTGGGTGTGGCTCCGCGCCTGCCCCGTCGGCGGCCCGACGGACGAACTCCGGGCGCGCGTCACCGTCGACGGCGACACGGTGTTCTCGGGGACGCTCGGCGGCCTGTTGGCGACGCTCTCGGGCGGCGACGGCGGGGGCGTCCTCCTGACCGAGTTCGCGGGCGACGGCGCCGAACCCCTCGACGGCGGCGACGCGGCGGCGGTCTGTCTGACCGTCGGCGTCTGGGCACCCTACGCGCTCCGGGACGACCCCGAGACGGTGCGGGCGCTCAAAGACGCCTCGCCGCTCACCTTCGCACTCGACGTCTACGCGGAGCAGTCCAGACACGTGTCGACGCCGCGCCGACCCGGACCGAGCGGGACGAACCCCGCGTTCGCGTTCCCCGCGTGTGACGACCCGGGCGACCCCACCGGTCACGCCATCAGCAACGTCTGGCTCTGTACCGGCGGGCCGGTGGACGAATCGGGCGTCTCGTGGGTCGTCCGCGACCCGTCGACGGGCGCGGACGTGACCGGCGCCGTCGCGGAGGCGTTCGTCGTCGAGGTGACCGCGCCGGTACCCATCGACTACGCAGTCGTCAAGGCCGGCACGGAGTTCCATCGATTCGAGGGCGGCGGCGCGACGACGCTGACGGTCACCTCGTCCGGCGGGACGCAGGTCGACGCGCCGTCGAACTTCGCCACATGCGCCTGCGTCGGCGACGGCGTCAAACTCGACGACTGGGACGAGGACGCGGGCACCTTCACGACGCTAGAGGCGAAGTCCTGCGGCGAGACGGGCGGGACGGGACCGGCGAAACCGAAGGGACCGAAGGAACCCAAAGGACCGAACCAATCGACAGGAAACGACGTCGACTCGGCGTCGACGGGTAACGACGGGGGCGGAAACCCCCACGACGGAGCCAACAGATGACACACGAAACGACGCGGAGGGCATCGTGGACGCGAACGGGCGGTCGGATACTGGTCGGGCTACTGTTGCTCGCCCTGGTCGCTCCGTTCGTCGTCTACGCGGTGCCGGGCGTCGTCGGCGCGGAGGGGAGTTACGTCGTTCTGACGGCGAGCATGACCCCCGACATCGCCCCCGGCGACGTGGTCGTCGTCGACGACGTCGACCCACAGACGGTTCGCGTCGGCGACGTCATCGTCTTCGAGAAGCGCGCGGGCGACCGGATTCCGGTGACGCACCGCGTCGTCGCAATCGATACCGACGCCGACGGACAGCGCGTCTTCCAGACGAAAGGCGACGCCAACGAGGACCCCGACGCCGCGCCGGTCCCGGCCGCGCGGGTGGTCGGACGGGTGCGCTTCGTCATCCCCGTCATCGGGCACGTCATCCAGTTCGTCGGCACGACGACCGGATTCGTCGCGCTCGTGGTCGTCCCACTCGGACTGCTAGTCGTCTCGGAACTCCTCGACCTGATTCGCCCGGCGGGAGACGCCGAGGAGGCGGAGAGCGCCGACGCCACGGCGGTGGCGACCGACGCGCCGTCCGTGACCGACGCCTCGATTCCGACCGACGACGACGCGGTCGAGGCGGACGGCGAGATGACGCTCACGCCGGCCGACCTGACGTGGACGAGCGGAGCGCTCGGCGCCTTCGCCGCCTACGCCGCCTACGCCGCCTACCAGCGCCCCTCGGGGGTTTCGGTGGCCGTCGCCGTCGCGGTGGGAGCGACGTTCGCCCTCGCGGTCGGTCTCCGACAGTTCGGCGCGTCCGCGCCGGCGATGGCCGACGGCGGGGTCACCGTGGCCGCGCCCGCACCAGTGACGGTCCCCGAGGTGCGACTCGTGAGCCACGGCGACGCCGCCGGTCCCCGACTCGACGTGAGGAGCCTCGCGGACCTCCGAACGGTCGCGGCAGTCGTCGGCCGACCGGTGGTGCGCGACGCCGACGGGACGCACCTCGTCTTCGACGGCGTCGTCACCTACGCCTACGCCGGCGAACCCGACGACTGGATGCTCGCGTGGGCGCGCGACCACGCATCGGGGGTGGCGCGATGACCGCCGAACGGGGGTGGCTCGTCGCCGTCGCCGTCGTGAGCCTCGCGTTCGCCACCGCCTTCGGCGGCGGCTACACGCTCGCCGTGTTCAGCGACGCCGACCACGTCGACGGGAGCGTCGACGTCTCCGGTCTCCCGGTGATAGAGCCGCAGGTGACGGTCCTCGGCGTCGAGAACAACAGTAGCCAGAACGGCACCGTCGGTCTCGCCGCCACCGGTCCCGAACCGCAGTCGACGACGCTCGCGCCCACCGGAACGACCGGCGACGGCGCCACGTCGAACACCACCGACGACACGCAATCGACCGCCACCGACGGCGCGTCCGAGACGGGCGACGCCGGGACTGGCGGTACCGACGCGGGCGACGGCAGTACCGACGCGTCGGGCGTCGCGGCCGAGGACGGAACGGCGTCCGACGACACGGCGACCGACGGCAGTACTGGCGACGCCGACGCGACTGGCGACGGGACGGCCGCCACCGACGGCGGAGACGCCAAGACCGACGGCAGTACTGGCGACGCCGACGCGACTGGCGACGCGGCGTCCACGGACGGAACGTCCGGCGACGGGACCGCGAGCGACGCCGACGCGACGGGCGGGACGGGTGACGCGACCACCGGCGACTCGGGCGACGGAAGCACCACCAGCGACGGGAGTACCGAGGCGGACGCGAGCACCAGCGACGCCAGCGCGGACGGCGGGTCCAAGAGCGGAACCGCCGACGCGAGCGACGGTGGAAGCGGTGACAGCGGGAGCGACTCGGGGAGCGACGCCAGCACCAGCGATTCCGGTGGTACCGATTCCGGCACCACCGATTCCGGCACCAGCGACTCGGATACCACCGATTCCAGTGGGAGCGACGCCAGCACCAGCGGTTCCGGTACCAGCGACGCGAGCAGTAGCGACTCGGGCACCAGCGACTCGGGAAGCGACTCGGGCACTAGCGATTCCGGCAGTAGCGGTTCCGGTTCCGGTTCCAGCGACTCGGGCACCAGCGCCTGACCGGGCCGGTCAGAGCGGGTCGATGGCGTCGCGGCGGCCGTCGAGGACGGCGAATCGGTCGCCGCGGCGGCGTTCGAGCCACGCGAGTAAGCGCTCGGCCCACGCCAGTTTCTTTCGTTTCTCCGCGTCGACGGCGGGGTCCTCGAAGTCCCACCCGACGAACTGGAGTTCGTCGGCACCGAAGGCGTCAGCGAGGAAGGCGGCCCGGTCGCCGTCGGTGAACCCGCCGTAGTTGCGAACCGGACCGCGCGGTTCGGCCTGCGTCGTCGGCAGGACGTGGGCGGCGTCGAACGCCGGCACCCACCGCTCGACGGCGGGGACGTTGTCGCCGTGGGCGTGGACCGCGACTGGGACGCCCCGGCGGGTCAACGCCCGTGCAGTCTCGGGGTTCTTATCCAGGTCGGTCACCATCACGTCGGCGTCGACGCCCGCGTCGGCGAGCGTGTCGACGGCCGTCGACGCGGCGAGAACGGCGTCGGCGGCGGCGGCGGCGTCCGCCTCGTCGGCGAGGGACGGACCGGCGCCGGCGACGGCGACGGTGGCGCCGTCGAGAGAACCGAGTCGTGACTCCTCGAACGGGCGGGTCAGACCGGCCAGAACGTCGCGGGCGCGTTCGTCGGCGGCGCGGTCGTAGCCGAAGTCGGCGAGGATGCGCTCGTAGACGGGACTCCACGTTTCGTACTCCATCAGGAATCACCGATACGGTCGCAGTAGCCGGACGGACACCGAGTACCCCTACCCGCGCGTCCGCCCGGCCGCCGAGTCGTCGGTTTCGGAGCGGACGGCATAAGTTTTCTCTCAGCAGACGCCCGCGACGGCGTCGAGAGCGGCGTCGAGGTCGGTCGAGACGCCGTCTACGGTGCTGACGAACGTCGAGAGCGATTCGGGGGTTCCGAACAGGAGGAGGGACGCGTCGCCGGTGACCGTCACGTCGGTGTCCTCGGCGGCGGCGACGAGGGCGTCGCGGTCGGCGACGGTGAGACCGTCGAGTTCGAAGACGCGGACGACGCCCCGGTCGGCCGTCGCGGCGTCGCCGCCGACGCGGTCCACGTGACGGCGCAGTTCGGCGGGCGTCGTCACGTCGAGTTCGGAGACGGTCGGGTCCGTCCCGTCGACCGCGAGGCGGTCCCGGGCGAACGCGTCGCCGACGAGGGCGGCGTCGCGCGTCTCGGCGACGTCGTGGGTGCGGACGACGTGGGCGCCGCGTTCGACCGCCATCGAGGTGGCCGCGAGGCTCACCGGCAGGGCCGCCTCGGTGGAGCGTCCGGCGACGTCGCGCAGGAAGTTCTTGCGGTTGATGGAGACGAGAATGGGGCGGCCGAGTCCCCGGAACTCCCGGAGGCGTCGGAACGTCTCGCGGTCGTCTTCGAGCGTCTTCTCCTCGCTCCACCCGCCGAAGGCGGGGTCGACGATGGTCTTCTCGGTCAGGCCGTCGCGCCGGAGGGCGTCGTAGATGTCGTCGACGGATTCGACGGCGCCGGGGCGCGTCAGGTCGGGCGGACTCGCCATCTTCACGACGGCGGCGTCGTACTCCGCACAGACGCGGGGCATCTCGGGGTCGGCGAACCCACAGATGTCGTTGACCATGTCGAACCCGGCGTCGAGGGCGGCCGCCGCCACCTCGTGGTAGCGCGTCTCGATGGAGAAGACGGCGTCGCCGGAGACGCTTTCCATCGCCGCGACGGCGGTGTCGAGGCGGTCGAGTTCCTCCTCGGCCGAGAGCACCTCGAAGCGCTTGTTCGCGGACTCCAGTCCCACGTCCACGATGTCCGCGCCCTCGCCGACGAGTTCGGCGTCGACGTACGCCGCCGCCTCGCCGGGGTCGGCGAAGACGCTCGGTTCGTACGGCGACTCCCTGCTGACGTTCAACACCCCCATGATGCGCGGCGGGTAGTCGTCGCCGATGCCGAGGCCCGCGGCGTCCACGTTGCGCATGGACCCCCCTGAGGCCGCGACGACCATATGCGGCCCGGTCGTGGATGTGAATCACTGACACGGACGAGAGACGCGCTCTTTTTATCCGCCGGCGCGTAACTCCCGGGAAATGGCGAAGGTCAGCATCGGACTTCGCGGCTGGCGCTTCGAGGAGTCGGCGGTGTTCACCGACGACGGCGAGTTCAGGCCCTTAGACGAGATTCCCGAAGACCCCCGGGAACGGCTCGTTCGGCTCTCGTACCTCGTCGAACAGCCGTGTGACGCCTGCTATCTCGTCCACGGCGAGACCGGCGTCGAACGGTGTAACGCCGCCGCCATCGTCTACGGCGAACCCGGCGCCGAGGTGGTGTTGTGCGACGACCACGAGGCGGACTTCCTCTACTGGTACCGCGAGGCGGGCGGGAAGGCCCACCGCGGCGAGGCGTCGTTCCGCGACAGTTTCCACGAGTGGTTCGCCGACGGTGGACGCGCCCCCGAGGGGTACGCCGGACTCGACCACGTCGATACCGACCCCGATTCGCTCCCCGACCCGCCGGACCCACAGGAGGTTCAGCGTCGACTCGAAGCGAACTTCGAGGGCGAGGTCATCGACCTGCGCGACGAGACGGACCGCGAGGCGGAGACCGACGCCGACGCCGACCCGGTGGAGACGGACGGACTCGACCTCGGCGCGGACTACCCGTCGAAATGAGTCCCGCGCCGGTGGTGGTGGTGGTCGACGCCGAGACGCCGGGCAACGTCGGCACCATCGCGCGAGCCATGAAGAACTTCGGTCTGAGCCGGTTGAAACTGGTGAATCCACCGAATCTGGACAGGGACAGCGAGGCCTACGGCTTCGCCGGCCACGCCCGCGAGGACGTGTTGCCCAACGCCGAGGAGGTCAGTTTCGATGAGGTGGTGGCGAACTACCACACCGTCGGCTGTACGGCCATCACCGGCGAGGACGCCCGCCGACACGTCCGCTTTCCCTTCAAGACGCCGCGAGAACTCGCCGACGACCTGAAGACGGTCGAGGCGCCGACCGCACTCGTCTTCGGGCGCGAGGGGACCGGTCTGAACAACGACGAACTCGGGCGACTCGACGAGGTGTGTTCCATCCCCGCGAGCGACGACTATCCCGTCCTCAACCTCGGTCAGGCGGCGACCGTGTTGCTGTACGAACTCCGCGAGTTGACCGTCGAGGAGACGCAGTTGCCCGACGTGGAGGTCGAACGCGCGGACGAGGCGGACGTCGAACGGTTCTACGACTTCTTCGGCGAATTTCTCGACGCGACGGGCTACTCGACGGAGAAGCGCGCGAAGACGACGCGACTGATGCGCCGACTCGTCGGGCGCGCCCACCCGACCGGCCGGGAGATACACACCCTCCTCGGTCTCTTTCGGCGGGCGAACCGCCAACTCGAACACCGACGGGAGTTGCTAGCGGAGTACGACGAACCCGACCGCTGGCGCTAGTCGCGGCCGACGAGCACCAACGCCTCCATCGAGAAGACGTCGCGGTCCGCGCCGTCGTCCCCGTCGGCGGTGGTGTCGACCTGCCAGCGGACCCACCCCTTGTCGTCGTCGACGACTTCCGTGTCGAGCACCGTCGAGTGGACCGTGAGTTCGTCGCCGGGGCGGACCGGCGCGGGCCACCGCAGGCGGTCTAACCCTTTCGACCCCATCGACGCCGTCTCCGAGAGGAAGCCGTCGACGAACAGGCGCATCGACATGGCGGCGGTGTGCCACCCGCTTGCGATGAGACCACCGTAGATGGAGTCGGCCGCACGGTCCGGGTCCGTGTGGAACGGTTGCGGGTCGTACTGCTCGGCGAAGGCGACGATGCCCTCGGCGGTGACCGCGTAGGTGCCGTACGATTCGCCGTCCCAGACGTCGACTCCGTCGAGATAGACCGTCATAGAGGGGGACACGAGCGCCCCCGACAAGTAGTGTGCGCTCTCAGGTGCGCCGGGCAATCTCCTCGCGGAGAGCCTCGCTCACGACTTCGCCGTCGGCCTTCCCCCGGAGGGCACCCATGCACTCGCCCATGAGCGCCGAGAACGCGCCCATGCCCTCCTCGGCCACCTGGTCGGCGTTGCGGTCGACCACCTCGGCCACCGCCTCGCGCACCGCCTCGTCGCTGACGCCGGCGAGACCGGCCGCCTCGACGGCCTCCTCGGCGGTGAGGTCGGGGTTCCGCGCGAGCGTTTCCAGCACCTCGTCGACGCCCTCTTTCGCCAACTCGCCGTCGGCGACGAGGGAGAGCGTCGAGAGGACGGCGTCGTCCGACAGCGATTCGACGGGCACGTCGTCGCGGCGGAGTTCGGTCAGCGTCGATTCGAGGACGCCGGCGGCGAAGGTGGGGTCGACGCCACGGTCGACCGCCGTCTCGAAGAGGGGCATCCGGCGCCCGTAGGCCACCTGTTCGGCCAGACCGGCGTCGAGACCGTACTCGCGTTCGTATCGGTCGACCTTCGCGGTGAGCAGTTCCGGCGTCTCCACCTCGCTCGGGTCGGGTTCGACCGGGGGGACGTCCGTCTCGGGATACATCCGCGCCGCGCCGGGCAGGGGTCGGAGATACTGGGTGGTGCCCTCCTCGGTGGCGCCGCGGGTCTCCTCGGGGACGCCCTCCATGGCCGTCTCCGCGCGTTCTGCGACCGCCTCGATGGCGAGGTCGGCCGTCTCGGCGTCGGCGGCGACGACGGCGACGGCGTCCTCGGGACCGGCGCCGACCGCCTCGCGGAGGGCGTCGACCTCAGCCTCGGTCACGCCGTAGGCCGGCAGTTCGTCGGTGTGGAAGATGCCGCCCGCACCGTGGCGTTTGGCGTGGTCTGAGAGTTCCGTCCCGAGGCGGCGGTCCGGTTGGAGTTCGCGGCCGACGAGACCGTCGAATCCGTAGAGCGGGACGGCGGTGACCTTCCCCCCCGAATCCAGCGCACCGCGAATCACGCCGCTTTCGGTGTCGGCGAACGTCTCGCTCACGTCGCGCGTCTCGCCGACGGACGCGTCGCGGGCGTCGAGTTCGGCGGCGACGTCGAGCAGTTCGACCTGCCGGCGGACTTCGAGGCGGACGATGTCGTCGATGCGGTCGAGGGCCTGGACGCCCTTGATTTCGACGCGGGCGCCCTCGGCGATGGAGACGTTGACGTCCTGTCGGATGGTGCCGAGGCCGCGTTTGACCGCGCCGGTCGAGCGCAGGAGCATCCCGATGCGCTCGGCGGCCTCGCGGGCCTGTTCGGGCGTGCTGATTTCGGGACTCGTGCCGATTTCGACCAGCGGGATGCCCAGTCGGTCGAGGCTGTAGCGCACGCCTGCGTCGGTCTCCGCGACGCGGCCCGCGCTCTCCTCTTCGAGCAACAGGTCCTCGACGCCGACCGGTCCCTCGCTGGTCGAGAGTTCGCCGTCCCGGCCGACCAGCATCGTGCGCTGGAAGCCGGAGGTGTTCGACCCGTCGACCACTATCTTGCGCATCACGTGGGCCTGGTCGACGGCGGTCATGTCGAGGAGGGCGGCGATCTGGAGGGTCACGTCGAGGGCTTCCTCGTCGACGCGGTGGGGGGGTTCGTCGTCCTCTTCGACCAGACAGGTGGAGTCGAAGGCGAGATACTCGAACTCCCGGTCGACGCGGCTCTCCTCGACGGCCGCCTCGTCGAGTTCGCCGAGTTCGCTCTTCGTCGGGTGGAGATATCGAGTGAACGAACGGGTGGACGCCTCGGGTTCGCGGCGGTCGGTCGGACACGAACAGAACAGCTTCGTCGCGGTGTCGAGTTGCTGGTGAATCTCCAGCCCCGCGACGAGTCCGAGGTCCGCGTAGTCGTACTCGTGGTCGCTCATTGGAGACACCTCGTCGGGGCGAGCCTAAAAACCATTCAGTCTGCGAGCGGCCACAGACATATGGGCGCCCGACCCCAAAGACGGGTATGTCAGGAGACGGCCGTCGGGCGGTGCGGGTCGTCCTCGGAGTCTTGCTCGTCGTCGCGGCGACGGCACCGGTCGCGGCGGCGCCCGGAGGGGGAGACCACGCCACCGCCGCCGAGGCGGGAGGGGGTGCGGTCACGGCGGGGACAGAAAGTGCCGTCGACGCCGGCCCGGCGGTCGCACAACGGGGTGCGACCATCCAGCAACGCATCGTCGTGGACAAGAATCCCGACCCCGGGAGCATCACGATGACCTTCGAGTACGGTCTCCCGTCGGGCGTGACGGACTTCGTGGCCGAGGTGCCGGTCGTCGCCGCCGACGGCGTCACCGTCGAGTCGATGGACGGCTTCGAACGCGTGGGTGGCGGCTCCTTCCGGTGGGACGGCGCGACGGCCGACCCGAGCGTTCGGGTCCGCTTCGCCGTCGAAGACTCGCTGTCGAGCGGCGTCCGGGGCATCGAACGCGGCGACTGGGCGTTCGTGGTCGAACCCAACACGAACGTCCGCTGGCGCGGGAGCGACGGCGCGTCGCTGTCGACGTCTTTCGAGGTCGACGGCGAGGGGTACGCCCGGAGCCACATGGCCTTCGCGGGGACGCACGAACGCCGGACGGTCGAGGCCGCCGACGAGCGAGCGACGTTCATCATCGGGCGCGAGGGGACGAACGTCTCCGACGCCGTCTCCTTCCTCCGGGTCGCCAACGCGCACTTCGACTTCGGCGTCCACCACGACGAGGTGACGGTGTTCGTCCTGCCGCTGAGCGAACGCGAGGTGGACCACGTCTCCGGAGCGACCATCGACACGGCGTTCTGGGTGACGCAATCCGGCATCCAACTCGACGACACGGGGACGGTCTTCGCCCACGAGTACGTCCACACGCGCCTCGGCGGCGTGGGCAACCGGGGGTCGACGTGGCTCACGGAGGCGTCGGCGGAGTATTACGGCCGGGTGTTCGCGCTCAACGCCGGCGTCGGCGCCGACGACTACGACGCGTTCCTCTCGGGACTGCGCGCCGACCGGTACGCGCCCGACCGGAACCCGGTCGTCCTCGCAAACCCGCGAACGTGGAGTCGGACCACCGCCGACTACAGCAAGGGCGCCCACGTCCTCGCGGCGCTCGACGCCGAAATCCAGCGGCGCACCAACGGCTCGAAGGACCTCCGCGACGTCTTCGAGACCCACCCCGAACCCTTCGACGGCTACGCCGCCTTCCGGGAGACGGTCATCGACGTGAGCGGCGACGAGTCGCTCGGACCGTGGCTCGACCGCTACGTCGCCGGCGACGACCTGCCGCCGTTGCCCGAGAACGCGACGTATTACGTCGCCGACCCGTCGCTCGACCCCGACGACGACGGCCTCACGATTCGGGCCGAAACCGACGCGGGAACCAATCCGTTCGTGGCCGACACCGACGGCGACGGCGTCGACGACGGGAGCGACGTGGCACCGCTGGATGCGAGTAGGGGAACGCCGACGCCCACCGCGACGGCGACTGCCACACCCACCGCGACGGCGACGGCCGCCCCGACACAGACGATGCAAGACCGGGAATCGGAGACGGGCGGAGGACGCGGCCGCGAGAGCGAGAGCGGCACCGAGGGGTCGGGGAGCGGATTCGGGTTCGTGGCCGTCGTCGCGGCGGGACTGCTCGCGGCGGCGACGCTCGGGAGACGTGGCCGTCGGTGAAGAAGAGAGCGGTTAGACGCGACGCAGGCCGTCGCCGAGACCCGTCGCCTCGCCGCACTCGGGGCATTCGTAGTGCCAGCCGTCCTTCGTGGCGCGCCCTTCCGGGAACTCGGCGCCGCACGTGCGACAGACGAGTAGGTCCCGGTGGGTCGAAACGTGAGCGTGCATCCCCGACATACGCGGAGAGACTCGCGCATCCGGCATGAACGTGTCGTTTTCGGACCATTCGACCGACCGCGTCGACGGAACGTGGCGGTTCGGGGTTTCGTCTGTCGATTCCGATGTTGTCAAATGCCCGAGAGTCACTCGTCGCTCAGGATGCCCCGGTGGGTCATGCGCTCGGGGTCGAGCACCTCGTCGGCCTCGCTCTCGGTGAGGTATCCCTTCTCGATTGCCACCTCGCGGACGGTCTTGCCCTCCTTCAGCGCCGCCTTCGCCACCTCGGAGGCCTTGTCGTAGCCGATGGCGGGGTTGAGCGCCGTCGCCAGCGCCATCGACCGCTGGACGGCCGCCTCGCAGTGCGCCTCGTTGGCGTCGAGTTTGGCGACGAACTTCTCGGCGAACGTCTCGGCGGCGTTGGCGAGAAGCGCCGTCGACTGGAGGAAGTTGTGCGCGATGACCGGCTTGTAGAGGTTGAGGTCGATTTGCCCCTCGGCGGCGCCCGCCGAGACGGCGGCGTCGTTGCCGACGACCTGCTTGTGGACCTGGTTCACCGCCTCGGCGACGACCGGGTTGATTTTGCCGGGCATGATCGAAGACCCCGGCTGATTCTCGGGTTGCTCGATTTCGCCGAGTCCGTTCCGCGGGCCGGAGGCGAGCAGTCGTAGGTCGTTGGCGATTTTGTTGAGCGACCCCGCGATAGTCCGCAGGGCGCCGTGGGCCTCGCCCATGGCGTCGTGGGCGGCCTGGGCCTCGAAGTGGTCGTCGGCCTCGCGGAAGGGGAGTCCCGTCTCCTCGGCGATGTACTCCGCCGCGCGTTCGGGGAACTCGGGGTGGGTGTTCAGGCCCGTCCCCGTGGCCGTCCCGCCGAGGGCGAGTTCGGACAGGCGGGGTGCGACCGAATCACAGCGGTCGATGCCCTTCTCGACCTGCGTGCGGTAGCCGCCGAACTCCTGTCCGAGACGGACGGGCGTCGCGTCCTGGAGGTGGGTCCGCCCCGTCTTGACGACGCCGTCGAACTCGTCGGCCTTCGCGTCGAGGGCGTCGGCCAGCGTCTCCAGTGCCGGCTGGAGGTCCTTGCGCACCGCTTCGAGGGCGGCGACGTGCATCGCGGTCGGAATCACGTCGTTCGAGGACTGCCCGAAGTTGACGTGGTCGTTGGGGTGGACCACCCGGTCGCCCACCTCCGCACCCATGAGTTCGGCGGCGCGGTTGGCGATGACCTCGTTGGCGTTCATGTTCGAGGAGGTGCCAGACCCGGTCTGGAAGACGTCGACCGGGAACTGGTCGTCGTGGGTGCCCGCGATGACCTCGTCGGCCGCCGCGACGACGGCGTCGGCCACCGCCTCGTCGACGAGGCCGAGGTCGCGGTTGGCCCGCGCGGCCGACTTCTTGACGACGCCGAGTGCGCGGACGAACCGCCGCCCGAACGCGATGCCGCTGATGGGGAAGTTCTCGACCGCGCGCTGGGTCTGGGCGCCCCAGTAGGCGTCCGCCGGCACCTGCATCTCGCCGAGGCTGTCCCGCTCGGTGCGGAAGTCGGAGTCGTCGCTCATGCGCGAGCGGACGGGCGCCGCGTCGTAAAAGCTACCGCTACGCCTCCGAGCCGTGTTCCTCGTACTCCTCGGGCGTGTAGGTCTTCATCTCCAGGGCGTGGATGTCGGTCGTCATGTGGCCCTCCAGTGCGTCGTAGACCATCTGGTGTTGCTCGACCAGGCGTTTTCCCTCGAAGGCCGGCGAGACGACGACGGCCGCGAAGTGGGCGTCCTCGTGGTCCTCGTCGGGGACGCGGGGTTTGGTGACCGTCGCCGCCGCGCCGTCGATGCCCGCCTCGATGAGTCGCTCCACGTCGTCGGTGTGCATACCGTCCCTCCGGCGGCGACGGCGGAAAAGCTGACGGGTCCCGCGACGACCGTCCCCCGCGACACTCATGTGCCACCGGAACGTGACTACCGTATGACACCCCCGACCGAGGTGGTCCTCGTCGACGCGGCGCGAACGCCACACGGTTCGTTCCTCGGCGGCCTCGCGGACGTGCCGGCACCCGAACTCGGCGCGACGGCGCTCGCGGGTCTCCTCGACCGGACGCCCGTCGCGGGCGAGGCGGTGGAGTGGGTCGTCCTCGGCAACGTGATTCGGGCGGGCGTCGGACAGGTGCCCGCCAGACAGGTGGTCCTGCGCGCCGGCCTGCCCGAGAGCACCCCGGCGACCACCGTCGACGAGGCGTCGGGGTCGGGGCTTCGCGCCCTGACCCTCGCCGCCGACCGAATCGACGCCGGGCGCGCGGACGTGGCCGTCGCCGGCGGGACGGAGTCGATGTCGAACGCGCCGTACCTCCTGTCCGACCACCGGCGGGGCCACCGCCTCGGCGACGACCGGGTCGTCGACGCCCTCGTCTACGATGCGCTGTGGGACGCCGGCGAGGACGCCCACATGGGGACGATAACCGACGAGTTCGCCGCGCGGTTCGACATCGACCGCGAGACGCAAGACGAGTACGCCCGCCGGAGCCACGAACGCGCGAGCGAGACCGTCGAGACGGGCGCCTTCGACGCCGAAGTCGTCCCCGTTTCCGTCGGCGAGGGCGTCGTCGCGGACGACGAGGGACCGCGCCCGGAGACGACGCTCGACCGCCTCGCGGCCCTCCCGCCGGCGTTCGGCGACGGCGGCACCGTCACCGCCGGCAACGCCTCGGACCTCGCCGACGGCGCGGGGTGTGTCCTCGTCACGAGTGCGGCGGCGGCGGCCGACGCCGGCGTCGAGGCGCCGGTGTGCGTCGCGGACTACGCAGTCGCCTACCGCGACCCGACGCTGTTCGGGATGGCCGTCGCCGACGCCGTCCAGCGACTACTGCGCGCCAACGACCTGCGCGTCGAGGACGTGGGCCACTTCGAACTCAACGAGGCGTTCGCGGCACAGACGTGTTACGTGCGCGACCGCCTCGGGATTCCGGACGACCGCCTGAACCCGCGCGGCGGCGCCGTCGCCCTCGGCCACCCCATCGGCGCTAGCGGCGGCATGCTGACGGCGACGCTCCTCTCGGCCATGCGCGAGGCGGGCCACCGCTACGGCGTCGTCGGCATGAGCGTCGGCGGCGGCGGCGGCATCGCCGTCCTCCTCGAAGCGTAGTCACATCTGGTAGCGTCGCTCGTCGTCTCGCTGGGGGAACTGGTCGGCGCCCGTCATCTCGTCGTAGGTCATCCCCGAGAGATACTCGTCGTAGGTGACGTCGTAGCTCCGTCGGAGGTGGAAATCGAGGTCGCCGCCGTCGACGGCCGACCGGAAGAGGGCGTGGACGGCCCGTCTGACGAGTTCGTCGGTCGCCTCCGACTCGAAGACCGCCGACAGCATCGCCAGTTCGTTTCGCGTCTCGCGGTCGAGTTCGACCGTCAGGTCGTCGCCGAGGTCGGAGTAGGCGTCTTTCACGTCCGCGTCGAGGTCGTCGAGGCTCATAGCCGGGGGAACGGACGGCCGCCGAATACGGCTTTCGGCTACGCCGCGCCGACGCGCCGGCGGGCCGAGGCGTCCGGCCGGGCGGACGCCCCGCCGCCCGCCCGAATCACCACCGCTAAACGACCCCGGTCCCACGGACCGACGATGGACGAGAGCGACCCCCTCGCCGGCGTCGACCGCGACGCCGTCCGCGAGGCACTGGTCGCGTGGTACGAAGACGACCACCGCGCGTTCCCGTGGCGCGAGACGACGGACCCCTACGAGATACTCGTCTCGGAGGTGATGAGCCATCAGACCCAACTCGGGCGCGTCGTCGAGGCGTGGACGGCCTTTCTCGACCGCTGGCCCACCGTCGAGGCACTCGCGGAGGCCGACCGGAGCGACGTAGTCGGATTCTGGTCCGACCGGCCTCTCGGCTACAACAACCGCGCGCGCTACCTCCACGAGGCGGCCGGGCAGGTCGTCGAGGAGTGGGACGGCGAGTTCCCCGAGACGCCCGACGAACTCTCGGCGTTGATGGGCGTCGGTCCCTACACCGCCAACGCCGTGGCGAGTTTCGCGTTCAATCGCGGCGACGCCGTGGTGGACACGAACGTCAAGCGAGTGCTCTACCGCGCCTTCGACGTAGAAGACGACGACGACGAGTTCGAACGCGTCGCCGCGGAACTCATGCCCGACGGCGAGTCCAGCGTCTGGAACAACGCCGTCATGGAACTCGGCGGCGTCGCCTGTCAGAAGACGGTATGAAAATCCCGCAACTATGCCCCTGGGCGTGAACAAGAGAT
>JBDGTR010000090.1:0-33510 GCA_042216635.1 Haloplanus sp.
AGATCGGCGACGAGGACGTCTTCTACCTCCAGTCGCGCGGTCTCGACGACGACGAAGCAAAGCAGATGATCGTCTCGGGGTTCATCGAACCCATCACGGAGGAACTGCCCATCGAGTACGCGGTGGAACTCAACCGTCTCGTCGAACTCGAGATGGAGGGGAGCCTCGGATAACATGAGCACGCAGGTACCAGCCGACCTCTCGGAGGCGACCGTTCGGGAACTCTCCGAGCAACGCGACGAACCGGAGTGGCTACTGGAGACACGTCTCGACGCACTCGCGGCACTGCCGGACCTCGACATGCCGGACGTCATCCAGACGCCCGGCCGCCGGTGGACGAACCTCGACCAACTCGATTTCGAGTCGCTGGTCGACCCCCTCGACCAGGCCGACGAGACCGAACGCGTCACCGACGAGGGCGTGGAGGTGCTTCCGTTCACGGAGGCCGTCCACGAACACCCGAACCTGCTCGAAGCCAAGTTCGGGTCGGTCGTCGACCCCGAGAGCAACTACCTGACGGCGCTGTCGGTGGCGCTGTTCACGACGGGGACGTTCGTCTACGTCCCCGAGGGCGTCGACGCCGAGGACGTGACCGTGCGGACGGAGATGAACTCCCGGTCGCTGTTCAGTCACACGCTCGTCGTCACCGAGGACTCCGCCTCCGTGACCATCCTAGAGCGCATCCGCTCGGGCGACGACCCCGAGGGCGACCGCTACTTCAGCAACCTCGTGGAGGTCGACGCCGGCGAGAACAGCTACGTCCAGTACGGGTCGCTCCAGACCCTCGACGAGGACACGTACAACGTCACGCTCAAACGCGGCGACGCGGACGTCTACTCGACGGTCAACTGGATAGAGGGCAACATCGGCTCGCGGCTCACCCGGTCGGACATCGAGACGGAACTCAACGGCGACGGCGCCGAGAGCAAAATCGTCGGCGCCTTCTTCGGCCACGACGACCAGCACTTCGACGTGAACGCCCGCGTCTGGCACGAGGCCGAACACACCACGGCCGACCTCGTCACGCGGGGCGTCCTCGACGACCGCGCGCGCTCTGTCTACGAGGGCGTCCAGGACGTGGGAAGCGAGGCGTGGGATACGAGTTCCTACCAGCGCGAGAACACGCTGATGCTGAGCGACGAGAGCGAGGCCGACGCCTCCCCGAAACTCATCATCAACAACCACGACACCGAGGCGTCCCACTCGGCGACGGTCGGACAGGTCGACCAGGAGGACCTGTTCTACATGACCGCGCGGTCCATCCCGGACCGGGTCGCCCGGAACATGCTCGTCGAGGGCTTTTTCGTTCCCGTCCTCGAAGAGGTGGAAGTCGCGGAACTGCGCGAAGACCTCGAAGCCGAAATCGCCGCTCGCCTCCGCGAGTAGCGGAGGGAACGGCTTAAGTTTCTCTCGCCCGGAGTTCGCCACATGACCGCACCGTTCGTCCGCGTCGACCCGAGGTGGCCTGCGTGAGCGTCAGCCACCGGGTCGGGTCGGACCACCAACTCGCCCGACTGCTCCAGATCGGTATCGTCCTCGAAGAGGTCGTCGAGGCGCGCGCCCACCACCACTACCAGTCGATGGGTGCCGAGGGCGCGGAGTTGGACGCCGAGATAGAGCGATTGCTGGCCGAGGCCGCCGAGGAGTCGGCGGGCCACCGCGAACGACTCGAAGAACTCGTCGCCGACCTCGACGCGGAGAGCGTCCCCTTCGACGAGGTGGAGACGCTGGTCGAAGCGCAGTACGGTCGCACCAAACCCGAGGACTTCGACGGCGTCCTCTACGACCAGCTCTGTAACGAGGAGACGGCGTACAAGTTCTACGACGACCTGCTCTCGGCCATCGAAGCGAGCGACGCACAGTTCACCGTCGACCGCGACCGACTGCTCTCGGTCCTCCGCGAGATACGCGAGGACGAAGCCGACGGGGTCGAAGAAGTGACGACCGTCATGGAGAGGCGCGACTGAAGACCCATCGATGAACACCGCAGACCAGTACCTCAAGGCGATATACCTGATTCAGGAGATGGAGAACGGCCCGGCGGCGACGGGGTCGCTCGCGGACATGCTCGACGTGAGTCCGGCGAGCGCCAACGAGATGATCGGCAAACTCGAAGCGAGAGGTCTCGCCGAACACGAGAAGTACAAGGGCGTGACGCTCACCGACGAGGGCATCGCCCGCGCCCGCGACGCACTCCAGACGTACTGCATCATCGAGCGCTTTCTCGCCAACGTCCTCGACGTCGAGGAGTTCCGCGCCGAAGCCCGCGACCTCGAAGCGGTCATCGACGACACCGTGGCCGAACGCCTCGACACCATCATCAGCCGCGACGAGAGCTGTCCCGACTGTTTCGACCCCGAGACCGACGCCTGTCGCTACCTCGAAGTCGAGAACGAACCGACGGCGGACTGATACTGTTTATCGTGACGGTTTACCGCTGGTTCGCCGCCCGAGTCCGGCGAACCGGCGGGAGTGACTCACAATAAACACTATGAGGCGACGGGGAGTGAAAAGCTGGATTTATGGCGCGTCGGTTGATACCGACGACTGCAGTCCCGTGGTGTAGTGGCCAATCATCTGGGCCTTTGGAGCCCAGGACGGCGGTTCGAATCCGCCCGGGACTACTTCTGCGCGAACGAAGTGACGCCTCTTTTCGAGGGCGTCGCGTCGGGGACGACCGACCGGCGTTCAGAGAAACGCGGACCGTCGGCACGTCGACCGTGAGACTCCCCTCGGACACGTGTTATTATGTTACTCACAACGACTATATGCATACCGCGTCCTGGTACAGGGAAATGGGGAGCAGAGACGCAACTCGGACGGTCGACGTACTCACGGTCGAACCGAACGGCGAGCTATCCGCCCAACTCGCGCATCCGGCCGAGGGGCGTCTCGCCGTGCAGTCGGTCGCCACCGTCGCGGCGGCGCGGAGCGTGGTCGCGGACGAATGGGTCGACTGCGTCGTCTGTCTCCACGACCCGCCCGCCGTCGACGGCGTCGAGGTGTTGTCCGCCGTCCGGGACGTCCGCCCGGACGTCCCCGTCCTCTTCGCCACCGAGACGGACCGCGCCGAGGAGGTAGTCGAGGGCGGACCCACCGACGTGGTGCAGTTGACGGAGGGCCGACTCCAGCGCGGCGTCGTGACCAACCGCATCGAGTCCATCGCCTCGGGGACCCGCGAACGCGGCAAGTACGAGCAGATATTCGAGCAGGCCAACGACGGCATCGCGGTTCACGACCCCGAGACGGGTGCGATTCTCGACGCGAACCGACGTCTGTGGCAGCTGTTGGGACGCGACCCGGACGCGAGCGGGGAACTGTCGCTCGCGGACCTCGTCGCGGGCGTCGAGGACTACACCGAGGCGACGGCCCGCGAGCGGATACGCCAGACCGCCGACGGGGGACCGCGAACCTTCGAGTGGTTGCTCCCGGGCACCGAGGACGGTCTCACGTGGGCGGAGGTGAGCCTCGAACCCGCCAGCGTGGGCGGCGACAAGCGCGTACTCGCGTTCGTCCGCGACGTGACCGACCGGAAGGAAAACGAGCAACTGCTCCGCGACCGCGAGAGCCAGTTGGCGGCGATGTTCGACCACCCGTCGTCGTTCGCGGTGGTGGCGGACGGCGAGGGACGCGTCGTCCGCGTCAATCGGCCGGCACTGGACCTCGTGGACGCGACGCTCGACGCCGTCGAAGGGGTCCGACTCGCCGACGCGCCGTGGTGGGACGGCGAGGCGGCCGACCGCATCCGCGACGCGGTCGAGCAGGCGACCGCCGGCGACGCCGTGCGACTCGAGAGTCGGGTGACCGCCGGGTCGGAATCGCGGGTGCTCGACCTCCGGTTGGACCCCGTCGTCGACGAGGACGGCCAGTGCGTCGAGAGCGTCGTAATCGTCGGATACGACATCACCGAACGCAAAGAGCGCAAGCGCGAACTCCGCGAGAGCAGGGACACGCTCGAACGCCTCCACGAAATCACGTCGAATCCGGACCTCGACTTCGAACGACAGGTGCGGGCGCTGTTGCGCTTCGGCACCGAGCGGTTCGGGATGGACGTCGCCTTCCTCTCTCGAATCGACGAACGCGCCGGCGAAGTCGAGTTCGAATACGTCGAGACGCGGGGCGGTGACCACGGAGGCGTCCGGGAGGGCCTCACGGTGGCGTTGGAGGAGACGTACTGTCGGCACGCGATTGAGTCGGGACACGAGACGCCACTGGGGATGGCCGACACGGCTACGGAGATGGGCGACGACCCCGCCACCGAGCGGTTCGGACTGGGCTGTTACCTCGGCGACGAAATCGTCGTCGACGGCGACCTCTACGGGACGCTGTGTTTCGCGGACGGCGACCCCAAGCGGACGGCGTTTTCGGCCGAGGAGCGAACGCTCCTCGACATCATGGCCCAGTGGGTACATCAGGAACTGGAGGGGCGCAAGTACCACCGCGAAATCGAGGCGGCCCACGGCCGACTGGAACGGACCCTCGAACGCGTCGGCGACGCGTTTTTCGCCCTCGACGACGACTGGCGCGTGACGTACGTCAACGACGCGGGCGCGGACGTACTCAGACAGGCGATGGACGCCGACTACGACACCGAGGAACTGCTCGGCAAAGAGTTCTGGGAGGAGGTGCCCGAGGCGGTCGATACGCAGTTCTACGAGGAGTACCGGAGGGCCATGGAGCGACAGGAGTCGGTCACGTTCGAGGCGTACTACGACCCCTCGGGACGTGGTACGAGGTGCGCGCCCACCCCGACGAGGACGGCATCTCGGTGTATTTCACCGACGTGACCGAACGCAAAGAGCGCGAACGGACGCTCGAACGGTACGAGACGGTGATGGAGACGATTTCGGACGTGGTCGTCACGGTGAACGAAGCGGGCGTCGTGCAGACGGTCAACCCGGCCGTCGAGGACGTCCTCGGATACGACCCGGAGACGCTGGTCGGCGAGTCGCTCTCGACGCTCGTCCCGCCACGACTGCAGTCCGAACACGAGGCGGCGTTCGGGCAGTACGCCGAGACGGGCGAGAAACGCCTCGACTGGGAGTATCTCGAACTACCCGGGAGACACCGCGACGGCTCCGAGATACCACTCGCCGTCTCGTTCAGCGAGTACGAACACGACGGCGAGCAGTTCTTCACGGGCGTCCTCCGGGACATCACCGCGCGCAAAGAGCGCGAACGGACGCTCGACGAACTCCTCGAATCGACGCGAGCGTTCATTCAGGCGAGCGAGCGCACCGAACTGACCGAGCGAGTCGTCGAGGACGTCGCGGCGGTGTTCGACTACGACCTCAGCGTGGTTCGAATGCACGACCCCGAGACGGGGACGTTGCCGCCGACGCGGGCGTCGCCCGAGACGACCGAACGACTGCCCGACCTCTCGACGTACGACGACGACGAGGGACCGGCGGGAGCGGCGTTCCAGTCGGGCGAGGCGACGATAGTCGAGGACACGGCGGCGACCGGATACGACCTCGGTCCGGTCGCGTCGGCCATGTACCTCCCACTCGGGGACCACGGCGTCCTCGGCGTCGGGTCGCTCGACGCCGACGCCTTCGAACCCGACGACGTTCGGAGCGTCGAAATCCTCGCGCTCGCGGCGACGAGCGCGTTCGACCGCCTCGAACGCGAGACGGCGACGCGACAGCTTCAGCGCATCATCACGCACGTCGACGAGATGGTCTTCCTCCTCGACGCCGACGACCGGTTCACGTTCGTCACGTCGACGCTTGCCACGTACCTCGGGCGGGCCGGGGACGAACTCGTGGGGACCCACCTCGCAGACGTCGTCGCCCCGCCGGACGTCGACGCAGTCGAGAACGCGCTCGCGGAGTTCCGTCGAGAGGACCGCGGGGAGCGCCGGGTTCTCGAAGTCGACGTCCGAACGGGACGCGGGACGACCAGTCCGGCGGAACTCGAACTGTCGCCGACCGAGGGGTCGGGGTACGACGACATCGCGGGCGTCGTCCTCGACATCAGCGAACTGGCGCGAACGCGGAGCCACCTCGAACGGGAACGCGAGCGGTTCCAGGAACTGTTCGAGAACCTCCCCGACCCGGTGGTCGAAGTCGAATTCGACCGCGCGGAACCGGTCGTGCGCTACGCCAACCCCGCGTTCGCGGACGTCTTCGGACACGACCCCGAACGCGTGCGCGGCGAACCGCTGAACGACCTCATCGTCTCCGAGAGCGAACGGGCGTCGGCCCGCGCGCTCGACCGTCGCGTCTCGGGGGGCGAGCGAACCACCGTCGAAATCCAGTGTGAGACGGCCGACCGCCGACGGGACTTCCTCCTGCGCGGGATTCCGTACTCGCGCGAGGGCGGGAGCTACGGCTTCGCCGTCTATACGGACATCACCGACCAGCGGGAGCGCGAGCGGTATCTGAAGGTGCTCAACCGCGTGTTCCGTCACAACCTCCGCAACGACATGAACGTCGTCATGTCGATGGGCCGGCGGTTGGCGGACAACGTCGAGGACGACGAACTCGCCGAGAACGCACGGACCCTTCGGGACAAAGCCGAGGAAGTCGCAACGCTCGGCGAGAAGGCGAAAAAGATCGAACGCGCGCTCGGACGGCGAACACGCGACGCCGGCGCCGTCGACGTGGCGTCCCACCTCCGCGCCGTCGTCGACGCCCAACGCGAGGCGACCCCCGAGGCGGCGATTGCGCTGGACCTCCCGGCGGAACTGTGGGTCGAGGGGTGGGCGAGCGTCCGGCAGGCGTTCGAGGAACTGGTCGAGAACGCCGTCGAACACAACGACGCCGACACGCCTCACCTCGCCGTCGAGGCGCGCGACGCCGAACGCGACGGGTGGGTCGAACTCCGGTTCGTGGACGACGGTCCGGGGCTTCCCGACCAGGAGTGGCGGATACTCAGCGGCGAGGAGTCGATTACGCAACTCACGCACGGGAGCGGGCTGGGTCTGTGGCTCACCAGATGGGTCGTTCGGTCCTGTGGCGGGGAACTCAACCGCGAAACGCACGACGGGGGGACGAGACTCACGCTCCGGTTCAGACGCGCCGAGCGGTAGAACCGGGCGCCAGAGCGGCCTTGAACGTCGCTAACGGGCGATTAGCTATGATTCGGTCGGTGTATGCTCGTCGTATGTCAGCCCTCACCGAAAGCGTCGGCCGGTTCCGCAACCCGGAGTACACCGGCGAGAATCGGTGTCTCCCGTGTACCGTGGTCAACCTCGCCATCGCGGCCGTCGTCAGCGGCGGCGTGGCGCTGGTCTCGGCGCCGGCGGCCGTCGTCGTCCTCCTCGTCTCGCTGGCGGCCATCTACGCTCGCGGTTATCTCGTTCCCGGGACGCCGACGCTGACCAAACGCTACCTCCCCGACCCGGTGTTGCGGTGGTTCGACAAGGAGTCGGGCACCGACGTCGACGTCGAGTCGATGGAGATAGAGACGCTCCTCGTCGACGCAGGGGCGATAGCGGAGTGTCGAGCGGGGACCGACCTCTGTCTCACCGACGGGTTCCGGGCGGCGTGGTTCGACCGCATCGAGTCGTTGCGCGCGGCCGACGAAGACGACGTCGGCGGTCTGTTCGACTGCCTCGACGTCGACGGCGAAGCCGTCTCCGTGTCCCCGCGCGGCGACGCCTACGAGGCCTACGTCGGAGACGTGCGCGTGGGACAGTGGGAGTCTCGGGCGGCGTATCTCGCCGACGTCGCGGCAGAGGCGGAGTTACGAGCGCGCTACCGACCGTGGACGCAGTTCGGCTTCGAGGAGCGGACCGAGGTGCTCGGTGCGTTGCGCCTGTGGCTCGACCGGTGTCCGGGCTGTGACGGGCCGGTGACGCTCGGCGAGGAGACGGTCGAGTCGTGCTGTCGGTCCATCGACGTCATCGCGGCCACCTGTAACGACTGCGGGAGCCGGGTCTTCGAGGCGGAGTATTCGGCGGCGGCGATGGCGGAGTGAACTACTCGTGAGCGCGGAGGACGCACTCGAAGTACGGTCTCATGACCTCGCGGGCCTGGTCCCACTGGCGGGTGTCGTGGAGTTCGTTCCCGAGTGCGTAGCGTGCGGGTTCGGGACCGAAGCCCGACTGTCCGTGTCGGGGTTTGTTCGGGTAGTCGGGGTCCTGTAGCGCCGCGCGGAGTTCGTAGGTCTGGGCGCGCATCATCGGCGTCCAGTAGTCGCCCCCCACCTTGTGTGCGCGCCACGCGGCGGTGGTCCGGTCGGCGTACCGCAGGTCGATGCCCGCCGCACGCGCCCGGCGTTCGAACGCCGCCTCGACCGGAGACCAGTCGGCGTCGGCCAACTGTACGGGGTCGAGTTCGCCGTCGACCATCGCCGTCTCCTCGACGGCGTCTTTCTCCCACAGTGCGTCGACGTAGCCGACGGCCGCGCGGCGGGCGTCGGCGGGGTCGAGATGTCGGAACTGGAGGGAATCAACGGCCGCGAAGGCCTCGACGGCCTCCTCGCGGTTCCGCCGGTCGTGTTCGACGAAGCCACGACACAGTTGGTCGGCCATGTATCGCGCCGACTCGCCGACGTCGTCTCCGGCCGTCACGATGCGATTCTTCGCGTGCACGCTTCTGCTCATGTGGTCGGAGTGCCGTTGAATATGCGTATCGATAAGGCTTGAGTGTCAAAAATCAGTATCGATACTGAGAACGAATCTCGGAACCGAGGTGTCGCCGCGAGAGAGGAGGAAAATCCGGTCAATTCTCCGTTATCTGTCCTGAAAAATCCGGTGACGGAGCGGCGTCGAAAGAGAATCATCGTTGAGACTACCGGAGTTGCTGGAGGTAGAGCCACCGGCGGGACCAGAGTTGATAGAGCGTCGATGCCGCGATGGTCAGGAGGAAGAAACTCGCCCAGAGCAAGGGGTCGACGGCGGAGACGAGCGGTGTGTTCGTCGACGCGAGGATGACGACGAACAGCGACACCGTTCCCAGTGCGCGGTAGTACGTCGCCCACGTCACCCCGTAGCGCGTGACGACTTCCATATAGAGGTCGACCTGTTTGGCGGGCTTTTGAAGCGAGATGGTCTTGCGGTCGCTGTCGTAGTCGACGATGCCCGCGTCGTCGAGTTTGGGGAGGTGCGTCTGGTGGAGCGAGATGTAGACGCTGTCGCGGATGTTGCTCGGCGGCGGCGACTCCCCCGTCTCGATTTCGGCGATGCGGACGGCGATGTCCCGGAGGGCTACCTCGCGGCCGTTGTCCTGCAAGCACTTGATGACGTTTCGACGCCGGTCGTTCCGGAGGATGTCGTGAATGTCCGTTTCGGGCAAGGGGTCGTCCGGGTTGAGTAATCCAAGGATCATGATGGGAAACCGAGTGGTCGCGCAGTCGAACTGATTATGACGGGTATAGGGGTTAGTTATCGGTGCCTTTCGGGTCTCCGTCGAAACCTTCAGGCTGGTCTTTCCGACCCGGATTGTACAGCTTACCGTCGGCGCGGAACGCCCGCCTCGGCGCCGAACGCACCCTTAATCGGCGGTTAAGGAGAGTATGCACCGGTCTGTCCGCTCGGCATCGTTCGGACGAATGAATCCGGCTGTAAGGTGGTCTTACACCGCGTACCACCGGAATTAGACCAATTATTCCGCTGTTATGTGACTGAACTGGCCATTAGCTATGGGGGTAGGTGATGTGGGAGAGAGTACGAACTCCCACGCTGGTGTGCCCGACCGGTTCGATTCCGTCGGTGGGACTCCCCCGTACAGGGGGCGTACGAACGATGTCAGGCGACAGATTCGAACTCTCACGGCGGAAGGCGCTGGCGGCGCTCGGCACCATCGGTGTCGCGTCGGCCGGTGCAGGACTCGGTACGAGCGCGTACTTCAGCGACCAGGAAACGTTCCAGAACAACCAACTGACCGCCGGGACGCTAGACCTCGGCGTCGGCTACAGCTCCCACTACTACGACGGGAGCACCGGCGTCGACAGCCTCGAGATGTATACGGGTGCTGGCACCGGCGACGCGAGCGACCTCCCGGACGGCAAGACCGGGATGCCCTCGAACGACGCGTGGCTCGTCGCAGTCGACGACGCCGACGCGGACACCTTCCTCTCGAACACCTCGACGGGCGAGGTAACCAACCAGGGCTGTGCCGGCGACGGCGCAGACGTGGTCGGCGCGTTGACACAGGCCGACGGCGAGAGCGCGGTCATCGACCTCGCGGACGTCAAGCCCGGCGACTTCGGCGAGGTCACCTTCGACCTCGAACTCTGTTCGAACCCCGGGTACGTGTGGGCGAACAACCCCAACGGCTTCACGGCCGACGAGAACGGCGTCACCGAACCCGAGGCCGACGACCCCGACGAGGAGAGCGGGACGGTCGAACTCCTCGATGCGGTCCAAGCGGCCGTCTGGCTGGACGACGGTAACAACTACCAGAACGGTGGCGAGCGTCCGCTCCTCGTCGACTCGCTCCGAAACGTCCTCTCGGCGCTCAACTCCGGGAACGGCGTCCGCATCGACGGGTCGAACACCGCCCTGGCGGACGCCGCCCCCGAGGACTTCACGCGCGTCGGCGTCAACCGCTTCGACGTCGACGGCGACGGCACGTACGACGCGGACATCGACCTCGACGCGGACCCGGTCGACAGCGGGAGCGTCGCACACGCCACCTCCGGTGGCACCGCGACGACGGACTACGTCACGTCGAGCGTCAGCCTGCCGTCCGGGACGACGCTGGGCGACGTGAACTCCAACGGTCTCTCCTACGAGTACGTCGAGGGGAGCGGCAACGAACAGTCCGACCCCGACGAGGTGTACCTCCTCCTCGAAGACGACGCCGGCGCGCGCCGCGTCGTCTGGCGGACGTGGAACGACGGCGACGACACGACCACGTCGTGGACTACCCGCGAAGTCGGCGCCGAGGTCACCGACGGCTTCGCCGGGAACTCCGGCCGGAATTGGAGCGAAAGCGGCGTCAGTCACACGGCGGACCTGACCGACGACGGCGACATCAGCCTCGCCAACACCGAAGTGCTGGCGATGGCCGTCGGGCGCGGCAACACGAGCAACGCCCGCGTACTCGACGTCTACTACCGGAACCCGTCGTACAACAGTAGCTCGCTCGGCGAGTTCCCCACCTCCTGTTTCCGCGGCGAGACGGCGTTCAGCGCGGTGTTCGCGTGGTGGCTCCCGGTCGACCACGCCAACGAGGTCCAGTCCGACACGGTGGAGTTCGACCTCGGGTTCTACACCGAGCAGTGCCGCCACAACGACGGCGCGGGCATGAACAACGCGGCAGTCAGTCCGTCGGAGACGGACGACACCAACACGACCGCAGGGTAAGCGGTCACCACCCACTCGGAGCACGGCGTCCGCGCCGACGACGCGGGCCCGTGACGCGGCGTCGCGGTTCGACGCCGCGGGACGGCGGTTCGACTCCGCCGGTGGGGTTCCCCCAACGGGGACGCGCCGAACGGCGCATCGAGAGGGGACGACCATGAACGACGACTTCGAACTATCACGGCGGAAGGCGCTGGCCGCGCTGGGCACCATCGGCGTGGCCTCGGCTGGAGCGGGCCTCGGCACGAGTGCGTACTTCAGCGACCAGGAGACGTTTCAGAACAATCGACTCGTCGCGGGCGAGTTGGACCTCAAGATGGACTGGGAGGAACACTACTCCGACGGGTCCGACGACGAGAGCGACGGTCTCGACGTCACGACCGAGCGTCCGTCGACGGCCGACCTCCCGGACTACACGCGGTATCCGGCGGGCGTCCAGGATTCGACGCAGGGACTGCGGTCGCTGTGGGTCGCCAACGGCGACGTGCCGGCGTATCAGAACAACACGGCCATCGAGGCGTTCCCGGACGACGACAACGACGGCGTGGCGAGTTACGGCGACCTCGTGACGAACAACGCGGGCGACGAGGGCTTTCCGGGCACCGACGCCAACGACATCTCGCCGACGGCGTGCGACATCCTGACGTACGTCGGCGCAGACGACGACGGACTGAGCGCCGACGCCCGGACGAACGGGACCATCGGCGGCCAGACCACCAACCCCGGCGACTCGCTCGTCGACATCCAGGACGTCAAGCCCGGCGACTTCGGCGAGGTCACCTTCAGCATCCACCTCTGTGACAACGACGGCTACGTCTGGATGAACGCTCCGGGTGGGCTGACGGCGAGCGAGAACGGCGTCACCGAACCCGAAGCGGACGACCCCGACGAGGACCAACAGCAGGGTGGGGCACCCAAAGAGGGCGTCGAGACGCCGTCGGTCGAACTCGCCGACGAGATTCGGACGGCGCTGTGGTACGACAACAACTGCGACAACGTCCCGCAGGGCGAGGCGGAGCCGGTCGACCTGATGGTCATCGCGGACACCTCGGGGTCGCTCGGCGACGACCCAAGCGACCCCCAGGGCGACCAACTGGCCCTGTTGAAGACCGCCGCCGACGCCTTCGCCGAGGAACTCCCGCGGGGGACGCTCACCAGCGGCGACCGCGCGGGCGAGGAAATCGTCCGCGTCGGGCTGATGTCCTTCGCGGGCGGCGAGGGACTCGGCGACCCCATCAACCTCCTGAACCCGGTCGCGCCCGTCGACGACTACCTCGACAGCAACGGCAACGGCACCGCGAGCCAGCTCCTGCCCGACCAGACGGCGGGCTTCACCCCGATGCCCGGTGCGCTCGACCTCGCGCGCCAGATACTCAACGACTCCTCGGTCGCGGGCGTCCGGGGGAGCGACGTCGACAAGAAGATACTGCTCGTCACCGACGGCGCGCCGAACTACGACTACAATCCGAACCTCGGGGGACAGACGTACGACGTCGAGTACGACGGCACCACCTTCACCACGCAGGTCTTCACCGAGGGTGGCATCCCCGACGACGACACCGGCGAGGGCGCGATTCCGGGGACGGGCAACGACCCGTTCGAAGCGGACGACCCCTTAGAGGAGTCCTCCGACGAGGAGCGCTACGAGACGTGGCAACTCGCCAAGGCCGGCTCGAACCCCGTCAGCGGCGACACGACCAACGACGACGACGGGATGGAGATACTCGTCGCCGGCATCGGCAACGAGACCGTGGGCCTGGGCGACGCGCTGGACTCCTACCTCCAGTTCTACGTCGCCTCGACGCCGAGTGACTTCTACGACACCAACTTCACCTCGGACCTCACCACGACGGCCCGGCAGATAGCCCGCGACGTGGCCACCTCGAGCGGCGAGAAGTACATCTTCCAGGGGCTGTCGCTCAGGAACGCCATCGACCACCTCACCGACAACAGCGGACGGGGCATTCCGCTCGACGGCGACCGCACGTCGGGTGCGTTCGACGAACTCGACGGCTCCTCGGAGGAGAACGCCGACACGCGGGACTGCTTCGACGCCTCCGCGACCCACTGCATCGGCTTCTCGTGGTGGCTTCCGCTCGACCACGGCAACGAGGTCCAGAGCGACTCGGTGAGCTTCGACCTCGGCTTCTACACCGAGCAGTGCCGCCACAACGACGGCAGTGGTATGAACAACGACGCGGTCGACGCCTGATCGACCGACCCCTCTCGATTCGATGCGACCGGCCCACGCGGGTGCGACGCGACGGCGTCCGGCGGTTCGACTCCGCCGGTGGGTCTTCCGGTGGGGGATTCAATGAAGGACGCAGACATCGACCTGACGCGGCGGACGGTGCTGGGGGCACTCGGGAGCATCGGCGTCGCCTCGGTCGGCGCGGGAATGGGGTCGGTGGCGTTCCTCTCGGACCGCGAGCGCTACGAGGGGAACCGACTCGTCGCGGGGGAACTCGACCTGAAGGTCGACTGGCAGGAGTATTACTCGGACTGGTCGGACGACGAGGAGGCGGCGGCGGCGCCGGACGTGCGGATGGTCGACGGACCGGGCGACGTCGACGACGGGGAGGTGGGACTCCCGTATCCGGCGGACCCGCTCATCGCGGTGCCGGTCGACCAGTTCGAGACCTACTGGGAGACGACGAAAGTCGACGCGTACCCCGACGAGGACGGCGACGGCGTCCGCGACGAGACGTACACGCTCGAAGAGATACGGGCCGACCCGACGCTGGTCGGACTGGACGAGAGCGCCTCGGAGTCGATGCTCCGGGCGGCCTACGCCGACCAGTTCGCGGACGTTCCGGACGACCTCGACCGGCCGGTCGTCGAACTGTCGGACGTCAAACCCGGCGACTTCGGCGGGATGACGTTCAGCCTCCACGTCGCGGGCAACCCGGGCTATCTGTGGCTGAACGGTCGCCTGCGGGAAGACGCGGAAAACGGCGTCAACGAACCGGAGGCCGACGCCGCCGCCGAAGACGGGACGCAAGCCAATCCGGGGACGGACGGCGAACTCGCCGAGGAACTCCGCGCGGCCGTCTTCTACGACGACGGCGACGGCGTCCTCGACCCCCCCGAGTCGGTCGACGGCATCGACGTCGCGGACCCGGAGATACTCACCGGCAGTCTCCGGGAGGTGCTGACGACGATGACGGCGCGATACGGCGTGCCGTTGGACGCCAACCCGACCGACGACGCCCGCGACTGCTTCGCACCGGGGCGGCCCTACTAAGTCACCCTGCTGTGGTGGTTACCGCCGGACCGGGGCAACGAACTCCAGACGGACTCGGTGAAATTCGACCTCGGCTTCTACACCGAGCAGTGCCGCCACAACGACGGCAGTGTGAGCGCGAACGACCTCGGGACGGGACGGGCGGACTGGCAGGTGACGAGCGTCCCAGACGCGGTGGAGATGGACCTCCCCGCGCCGGCCCGGACGGTCACGCCGCCGGGCGCGTGGGCGACGCCGGACTGCGCCGAGTGGGTCGACCACGCCGGCACCGGGAACTTAGCGACCGACCCGCCGGGAGAGTACGTCTTCGAACTCGACTTCGGCGTCGAGGAGGGTCGGGCCGACGATACGCTCGTCGTCGACCGCTACGGCGCCGACAACGCGGTCGACCTCTTCCTCGACGGGGACTTACTCGTCAGCGCCGACGCGGACGCCTACGACGCGTTGGATTCGCTCCCGTCGGTTGACCCGGTGCAGGGTCTCGACCCCGGGACGCACACGCTCCGGGCGGTCGTGACCAACGGCGGTGGCGCCAGCGGGAATCCGACGGGGGTGTTGGTCTGTGCGCATCTGGAGTGAGCGACCGACGGGACGAGGGGGTGAGCGGCGATGAGCCGCGACTTCGAACTCTCGCGGCGGAAACTCCTCGGGAGTCTCGGAGTCGTGGGCGCGGCGGCCGCCGGGACGCGGATGACGAGCGCCGAACTCACCGACGTGGAGGGATTCGACAACAACGACATCGTCGTCGGCGACATGGACCTGCGGGTCGGGTGGACCGAACACTACGCGCAGTTCTCGGCGGAGACGACCGAGAACATGGACGTGCCCGCGGACGTCCGTCCGTACGACCCGAAGAAACACGACGAAACGAACGACGGCGAGGGGGGCGTCCCCGACGACTTCGTCCCCTTCCCGCAGTTCTCCGAGGACCCGGTGGTCGTCGTCAACGACACGAAGAAGTCGAACGCCGTCGACCGGTTCATGCACAACACGGTCGTCGAGACGACGTCGATGCGGCCGATGACGCCGTGTGAGGACCTCTCGGACGCCGCGCCGGAGCGAAAGGTCGTCGACCTCCAGAACGTCAAGCCCGGCGACTTCGGCGAGATAACCTTCGACTTCGCGCTGTGTACGAACCCGGGATACGTCTGGCTGAACGGCGGACTGCGGAGCGCCTTCGACAACGGGCAGACGAAAGCCGAACGGGAGGCACCCGCCGAAGACGACCCCGGCGGGCAGACGGTCGAACTGCTGGAAGAGATGCGGGCGGCCGTCTGGTACGACGACGGCACCGGCGACGCGACGGCCGGCGACAACGTCCACCAGGACGGGGAGAAGAAGCTCTTCGAGGGCGGATTCACGGAGTTGCTCGACCTGTTGTCGGGCAACGAAGGGCGGGGCATCCCGCTCGACGGCGACCGGTCCACCGAGTACGACGAACTCGACGACGACGAGGCGGACCCGAACCGCGACTGCTTCGCCGGCACGGTGGCGGAGGCGGAGTCGCCGGTCCACTCCATCGGCGTCACGTGGTGGGTGCCGCTGAAAGACGGCAATCAGAACGAACTCCAGACGGACGCGGTGGAATTCGAACTCGGCTTCTACGCCGAGCAGTGCCGCCACAACGGCGGTGGCGGCCAGAGCGGCGACGGCGCTCCCGACCCGAGTAGCGTGCCGGCGATTAGCTTCCTGGCGTTCGGCTTCGACGTCGGAAGCGACAAGGGGAACAACCGCGAACAGTACGACTTCGAAGTCCTCGAATCGGACGGCGACGGTCCGACGAGGGTGAAGTGGTGGGCGCCGACCAGCCCCGACGTGGTGGTCGCCAAGGGCGGTCAGCGGTGGATAACCATCGAGAAGGAGGGCGGACTCGGGACGACGGGCACCGTCTCGATGGACGACACCGAACACGAGGGCCGGGGACCGGACCAGTGTCCGCCGAGTCCGCTCCCGGACGGGTACAGCGGCGTGAAGTGGGAGTGGACGGACGGCGGGTTCGACTGGGTCGGTGCGGTCAAAGAGTCGTGTCGGGACACGGGAGCGTGGTGACCGACGCGACTCGCCCGCGACGGCGCACGGCGGTTCGACTCCGCCGGCGGGCTTTGCACACATGACCCCTGATACGCCAACCCGACGGCGAATTCTCGGAGCACTCGGGAGCGTCGGCCTCCTCTACGTCGGCGTCGACAGAGGCCGGGCGGCGTTGGGGTTGACGCCGGTCGAGACGAACCAGCAGATGCAGATAGAGACGGCCGGTCCGATGCCGGACGTCGCCCTCGACTGGCCCGAGACGCTCAACGGCGAGGTACAGGAAGACACCGACCTCGGGTCGGTCACGGCGGGGAACACCGGCGACGTGGGACTGGTGGTCGACGAGAGCGTGGTGCCGGGCGACGAGGGAACGCTGACGATGCGCGCGACGCTAGTCGACGGCGGAGAGACGGCCGCCGAGACGGCGGCGCTGTTCCTCCGCTTTCTCCTCTCGAACACGGCGGAAAACGGCGTCAGCGAACCGGAAGAGAAGGCGGGCGACGACCCGACGAGCGACGAGGGGGAACTCCAAAATTTCACGGAGGTCACCATCTGGAAGGACACGGGCATCGGGACGGGGAACGGCTCTCAGGAGCCGTTCGAGGACGTAATCGCCGACGGGACGCTGTCGAGCATCGAGGGGCAGGTCGGCGACGGCCACCGACTCCACGACGGGTGTCTCTCGGTGGGCGATTCGGTCTACGTCTCGCTTCGGTGGCGGGTCCCGTCCGACGCCGGCAACATCATTCAGGGCGACTCGGCGGCGTTCGCCGTCGGGTTCGACCCGCGGGCCTGTGAGAGCCAATGATTCGAGATAGCCCGTTTAACGGCCGATTAACGCGACGACGACGCTCGCTAGAGCGGCGCGTGGCACGGAGCGTCGGCGCGGCGTCCGGTCGGCGCCGCGGCCGCCGGTCCCGCGACGTTCAGGGTGAGCGTGACGACGCTTCCGGCGTGTCAAAGCGACGTATATTTAAGGTCGTTTCCGCCCTCTCGCCGTCGATGGGAACCACACGAGGGCGTCGAGACGGCACGGGGGGGTCGTGAGATGTCCGACGGGCCGTCCCGCCGTCGAGTGCTTCGGGCCGTCGGGGCGACCAGCGGACTCGGACTCCTCGGGTTCGCGGGGACGCGTGCGTTCGTTACCGACGAGGAGACGACGCACGACCTCGTGGAGTCGCGGGGCGTCGACCTCGACGTCGGATGGCGGGTCACCGACGGTCCCATCGTCTCGGCGGCGGGCGAGGCGTCGGCGGCCGACGACGACGCGCCGTTCAAGCCGGTCTCGTCGGACCCCTCGCTCACCCTCACGACGGCCGAGCGAAAGACGCTCCAGTTCGAACTGCGGATGACGATACCGGACCTGCTGGCGTTGTACGCGCGGGTCCAGACGGCCGGCGAGGACTACGAGAACCAGATGGCGGTTCGGTGGGACGTCGCCGAGGGTCACGCGTTCTCGGACCCGACGAGTACGACGCTCCGGGAGTTCGTCGACGGCCCGTTCGGCGAGGGACGACTCCTCTACGACCGGTGTCCCCACTCGTCGGCGTCGTCGGACGCCGGGTGGCCGGTCTGTCTCGGTCTCGAACTACTGCCGACGATGGAGGACGTCCCCCTCACGTTCGAACCGACCTTCGACTTCCTCGTCCAGCAGTGCAAGCCGGTGACCGACCCGGCGACGGAGAACCCCTGGCAATGATGCGACACGACACACTCGACGGGAGGCACGGACGATGAGCGAGCGAGACGTCACGCGACTGGCGGCCCACGTGCTGGGCGTACTGGTGTTGGTCGCGGCGGTGTCGCCGTTCGTGGTGTACGCCGTCCCCCAGGCGGTCGGCGCGGACGACAGTTACGTCGTGCTCTCGGGGAGTATGACACCCAAGATGCATCCCGGCGACGCCGTCATCGTCCGCGAGGTGCCCCCCGCGACGGTTGAGCGCCGCGACATCATCACCTTCCACCGCGGCAACGGGCCGCCGACCACGCACCGCGTCGTCGAGGTCAGAGAGACCCAGGACGGCGTCGAGTTCAAGACGAAAGGCGACGCCAACGAGGACCCCGACAAGGGCGTGGTGAAGTCCTCGCAACTCGTCGGGAAGATGGTGCTCGTCCTCCCGTACATCGGCTACGTCATCCAGTTCGTCAACACGCGAATGGGCTTTCTGGCGCTCGTCGTGGCGCCGCTGGTCCTGTTCGTCCTCTCGGAGTTGTGGGCGCTGGTCGGGTCGATGAACGACTCCGAGTCGCCGGATGCAGGGACCGAGCCGACGACGGCGTCGGCAGAGACGGCGTCGGAAGCGGCGGACGCGACGGCAGAGACGGAGACGGAGACGACTGTCGCGGACGTCGAGACGGTCGGTGCCGACGCCTCGGACGCCGACGCGCAGGCGACGGCGAGCGCCGACGACGCAGAGAGCGAGGCGTCGGGCGACTCGTTCGTCCTCACGCGGTCGAGCCTTCAGCTCATCCTGCTGTTGCTCGGCATCTACACGCCCTACAGCGGGTACGTCGCCTACAACAACCGGGAGGCGTGGGCGCTGACGGTGGCCATCGGGAGCGTCATCGCGCTGGTGTTCGCCCTCGCAATCTACGTCTCCAGCGGGAACGGCACGGGAACCGACGCGGGGGCGGGCGACGGCGGGGGAGCGCCGACCGGCGTGGTTCGGCGGGGCGAACTCCCGTCGACGGTCGAGGACCTCAAGACCGTCTCGGTGGAGTCGGTGGAGTCGCTCATCGCCATGGCGCTCGACCGGAACGACTGCGTCGTCTACGACGACGACCACGGAACGTACTACCTCCGCGACGACGACGCGGTCTACCTCCACCGGGCCGCCGCCGAGACGGACGGCGGCGTCCGCGACGACGACGCCGACTGGACGTGGGTCGACGACGAGGAGGGAGCGTGATGCCGGTCGAACGCCGGTGGGTGGCCGCGGCGTTGGTCGTTGCGCTGGTGCTCCTCGTGCCGGCGACGGTGGTCCACGCCGACTACACCACGGCGACCATCAGCGACGGACAGAGCGTGACCGTCGACGTTCACGTCCAGAACGCGACGGCGACGGCGGGGAACGACGCGCCGACGACGAAGACCACCGACGAGAGCGGCGGGCACAATTCGAGCGACCAGCACTCCGGCCACACCGGCGGTCACGGCGGCGGACCGAACTCATGACCACGGGCGGCGATTCGGAAGGCTACGGAGAGCCACCCGAGACCTACCGCAGACCGTCCGACGTCGGCGGACCGACGAGCACCGGGCGACTCTGGTCGCTGTTCGTTCGCGTGCCGGGCTTTCGCGCCGGCGCGCCGAAACGGAACGTCATCGTCGCGCTGGCGTACGTCTACGCCGTGGCGCTCGCGTTCTCGTTCGTCCCCTGATACGGTTTACTGGAAGTCGGTACCGGTGGTTCGCCGGGTCGTCTTGGCGCACCACCGGGACACAGGAACACCAATCCGTACGGGGTCTGTCAAAGCGATACCTATTAAGCCGTCGTCCGGGTGTCGTCTATCGAGGATGTCCGTTACACGGCGCGCGCGGCTGCTAGTCGACGTCGACAATCCACGGCTGGTCTGGCTGATGAGCCTCTCACACGGGTTCAACGAGTTTTTCAGCATCATCATCCCGCCGCTGTTCCCGTTTCTGGTGCCCGACCTCGGCATCAGTTACGCCGACGCGAGCCTCCTCGTCGTGACCTTCTTCGTCACCTACTCGGTTTTCCAACTCCCGGTCGGGCGCCTCGTTGACGTCTACAGCCCCCGGATGCTCCTCGCGGTGGGCATGGTCGTCCTCTCGGTGGGCATCGCCGTCGTCGCCCTCGCGCCCACCTTCTCGACCATCCTGGTCGGGATGGTCGTCGCCGGCGTCGGCGGGAGCACCTACCACCCCACGGGGATGTCGGTCATCAGCGACGTGGAGTCGGGCGAGACCCACGGCCGGAGCATGGGCATCCACGGCATGATGGGCACGCTCGGGTCCGTCACCGCACCCATCATCCTGACGGCGGTGGCGGTGGCCGCCGACTGGCGGACGGCCCTGCTCGTCGGGAGCGCCCTCGGATTCGTCTTCGGCGCGATTCTCTTCGTCGCCTATCCGCGTGCGAACCCGCGCGCCGGCCCGGAGACGGACTTCCTGACGGCCGTCCGCGCGGAGTTCGGCGACGGGTCGCTCGGGGGTCTCACCGCCCGCCTCGGGGAGTTCCTGCGCTCGCCGACCATGGTCGGACTGGTCCTCCTCTTTGCCGTCGTCGGCGGCGAGGTGCGCGCCGTCCAGTCGTTCACCGGCGTCTTCGCCTCGCAGGCGGTGGGCGACGACCCCGCCTTCGGTAACGCGATGCTCTCGGTGACGATGGTGGCGGCGGCCATCGCCTCCACGATGGCCGGGTACGGCGTCGACCGCTGGAACCGCCGGCGCTTCGCCGCCGCCTGCTTTCTCCTCACCGCCGCCGCCGTCGCCGGCCTGGTCTTCCTGCCCCTCGGACGGTACCTCCTGCCCGTCGGCTTCGTCGTCCTCGGCGTCGTGATGTACTCCATCTACCCGGCGGCCAACGCCATCACCGCCGGCGCGACCACCGAAGACCAGAGCGGGTCGGTGTTCGCCGTCACGCAGACGGCCGCCGCACTCGGCGGGGCGAGCGGTCCGTTCGTCCTCGGCGTCGTCTCCGACGCCTTCGGTCTCCGCTATGGCTTCCTGACGACCGCCGGCATCGCCCTCGTGGGCGCCGCCGTCGTCGTCGTGGCCGGCGGCATCATGGAAGAGTGAGTTCGAACCGAACCCGTTCCCGGCCGCGCCCGCCCGTCTCCCGGCCGGTCACCGCGACGCGTCCCACGTCGCGGGTGGTCGAGACGTGCGTCCCCGCACACGCCGTCCGGTCGAACGGGTCGTCTTCGGTGCCGATTTCGACGATGCGGACCTCGGTCACCGAGTCGGGGAGCAGGTCGAGACGGGTTCGTTCGGAGTCGAGCGTCGATTCCGCCGCCTCTCGGTCGAGCGTGTACCACCGCACCGGAAGCGCCTCGGCGACGAGTTCGTTCAGGCGCGTCTCGATTGCGTCGAGGGTCGCGTCGTCGAAGCGGTCGTGTTCACAATCGAGGCGGGCGCGGTCGGCGTAGAGTTGGTTGCCGACCGTGGGCGCGTCGTATCCGGTGAGAAGGACCGCCGAGAGGAGGTGCTGGGCGGTGTGGTATCGGCTGTGTGCGCGCCGTCGCTCGGCGTCGAGTTCGCCGACGACGGCCGTCCCCGGCGCGGGCGGGTCGCCGTCGAGGACGTGGAGAACGTCGTTCCGGCCTCGAACGTCGGTGACGCGCCACGTCTCGCCGTCGGCGCGGAGGACGCCAGTGTCGTGGGGTTGGCCGCCGCCGGTCGGATAGAAGCGGGTGCGGTCGAGGACGACCCCGTCGTCGTCCGCGCGGTCGACCGTCGCCTCGAACCGCATCCGCTCGGCGTCGTCGAGATAGAGCGCCTCGGTCATGCGCCGTGAGTCGGCGGCGAGACGCCTTGACGCTTTCCCGAACGCACGCTTGCGCCACCGCTCGGAAGACGCTCGTGGTGTCGTAACGCCTAAGAGTTAAACTCCCGTTTTTTCAGGCAATGAAAAACGCACGGACGAACCGGGGGTGGTATCGTGGGCGTCGAGATTAAGGAGTCCTCGGTCACCGACGAGGAGTTCGAGGAGATGAAGGAGTTCGTCTACCAGTACCTCTCGGCGAGCGTCGAGAACGAAGACGACGGCGGCCGGATGCGGTGGTATCCGTGGCACAGCGCCGAATACCGCTACAACCACATCCTGAACGTGACCGAACTGGCGGCGAAAATCGCCGAACGAGAGGGGGCGGACGTCGACGTGGTCAGGGTGGCGGCGCTGTTTCACGACATCGCCAAACTCGAAGCCGAACAGGAACGCCACGCCGACGAGGGGGCACGCGTCGCCCGCGAGTACCTCGACACCCACGGCGAGTATCCGTCGTCGTTCGTCGAGGAGGTGTGTCAGGCCATCGGCGACCACTCCTATCAGGGCAACCTCGGCGACGTCGCCCTCGAGACGCGGTGTCTCATCGAGGCGGACCTGCTCGATAAGGTGGGCGCCAACGGCGCGGCACTGATGCTCCTGCGGATGGGCTACGAGGCGCGCACCCACATGGACGCCGCCGAGATGGTCGACCGCGTCCTCGAACGCGGGCAGGACGCCAGACGCCGCGTCGAGAGCGACACGGCAAAGAGCATCGCACACCAGCGACTCAAGCGGGTGAAGTGGTTCCGGGAGTGGCTCGAATCGGAAGTCCCGGGGATGGACGCCCCGGAGTTCGACGAGGAGTAATCTAGTCGTCGCTCGTCTGGACCGCCTCGGCGCCGGCCGCCGACCCGCCGGCCTGCGTCGCCGGGTCCGGCAGGTCGTCGCGGACGTCCTCGCGGCCCTCGTTGGCGAGGACGCGCGCGTAGGCGTCGGGCATCACCTTCGTGAAGTTGCCCTTCTCGTCGTCCCAGTCGTCGAGGAGCGCCGTCGCGCGGTCGCTGTCGGTGTAGTCGCGGTGGTTCTCGACCAGACGGCGGAGCATCGTCTCGTCGGACTCTTCGAGTTCGTCGTGGAGAGCCACCATGCCGGTGTTTGCCCGGTTCTCGAAGTCGCCGTCGGGGTCGTAGACGTAGGCGATGCCGCCGGACATGCCCGCCGCGAAGTTGCGGCCCGTCTCGCCGAGGACCGCCACGACGCCGCCGGTCATGTACTCACAGCCGTGGTCGCCGACGCCCTCGACGACGGCTTTCACGCCGCTGTTGCGGACGGCGAATCGCTCGCCCGCAAGACCGTTGACGTAGAGTTCGCCGCGAGTGGCGCCGTAGAGGCTGACGTTGCCGACGAGGATGTTGTCCTCGGGTTCGTAGGCGGCCGTCTCGGGCGTCTCGACGATTATCTTCCCGCCCGAGAGCCCCTTTCCGACGTAGTCGTTGGCGGCGCCGACGAGTTCCATCGTCACGCCGCGTGCGAGGAACGCGCCGAAACTCTGGCCGGCGATGCCGTCGAACGTACACGAGATGGTGTCGTCGGGGAGACCGCTCTCGCCGTAGCGCTGGGAGATGCGATGGGAGAGCATCGCGCCCACCGCGCGGTCCTGATTCGAGACGTCGCGGCGCAGGTGGACGGGTTCGCCCTCCTCGATGGCGTCCGAAGCCGCCGAGATGAGGTCGTGGTCGAGGTGGGTCTCGACGTCGTCGTGGCTCTGTTCGCGCACCTTTTGACGCGCACCCTCGGCGGGTTCGGCGATGATGGCCGAGAGGTCGAGGTGTTTCGCCTTGGGGTGGTCCGTCTCGGTCTGTTCGAGGATGCCCGGACGGCCGATCATCTCCTCGACCGTGCGGAAGCCGAGGTCGGCCATTATCTCCCGGAGTTCCTGTGCGATGAACGCCATGTAGTTGATGACGTGGTCGGGCTGGCCGGAGAAGCGGTCCCGAAGCTCTTCGTCCTGCGTGGCGACGCCGGTCGGGCAGTTGTTGGTGTGACAGATGCGCGCCATCACACAGCCGGACGTGATGAGACTCGCGGTGCCGAAGACGTACTCCTCGGCACCGAGCAACGCGGCGACGGCCACGTCGCGGCCGGTCTTCATGCCGCCGTCGGCGGAGATGCGGATGCGGTCACGGAGGCCCGTCGCGCGGAGCATCTGGTTGGCCTCGGCGAGGCCGAGTTCCCACGGCAGGCCCGCGTTCTTGATCGACGTTTTCGGCGACGCACCGGTGCCGCCGGAGTGACCCGAGATGTGGACCACGTCGGCGTTGGCCTTGGCGACGCCGGCGGCGATGGTGCCGATGCCGGCCTCCGCGACCAGTTTCACGTTGATGTCCGCCTCGGGGTTGGCGGTCTTCAGGTCGTGGATGAGTTGTTTGAGGTCCTCGATGGAGTAGATGTCGTGGAGCGGCGGCGGCGAGATGAGACCGACGCCCGGCGTCGAGTAGCGCACGTGAGCGATCATCTCGTTGACCTTCTTCCCGGGGAGGTGGCCGCCCTCGCCGGGCTTGGAGCCCTGGGCCATCTTTATCTGGAGTTCCTCGGCCGACGAGAGGTAATTCGAGGTGACGCCGAACCGACCGGAGGCGACCTGTTTGATGTTACACTCCTTTTCGGTGCCGAACCGCTCCGGGGGTTCGCCGCCCTCGCCGGTGTTCGACTTCGCGCCGATGCGGTTCATGGCGATGGAGTTGGTCTCGTGGGCCTCCGGCGAAATCGACCCGAGCGACATCGCGGCCGTCGAGAAGCGCTGGACGATTTCGTGGACCGGTTGGACCTCCTCGAGGGGAACGGGGTCGCGGTCGCTGTCGAACTCCAGCAAGCCACGGAGCGTCTGGAGCGTCTCGTGCTGGTCGTTTATCTGCTCGGCGAACTCCCGATACTTCTCGTAGTTACCCGACCGGACCGCCTGTTGGAGCGTCCCGACGGTCTTGGGGTTCCACTGGTGGTGAATGCCGTTCGAGCGGTGTTCGTACTCGCCCTGTCGTTCGAGTTCGGGGTCGTTGCCGTAGGCGACGGCGTGGCGCGCTTCGATGTCGGACTCCAGTTCGGCAACGTCGATGCCCTCGGTGCGGATTTCCGTCCCTTCGAAGTACTCGGCGACGAAGTCCGAGGAGAGACCGACCGCCTCGAAGATCTGGGCGCCCTGATAGCTCTCGACGGTGGAGATTCCCATCTTCGCCATCGTCTTCAGGAGGCCGTCCTCCAGAGCCTTGGTGTAGTGAGCGATGGCCTCGCTCTCGTCGGCGCCGTCCGGGCCGGCGACGATGTCGCCGATGCTCTGGTAGGCGAGGTAGGGGTTGACCGCGCCCGCGCCGTAGCCGACGAGCGTTGCGAGGTGGTGGACCTCGCGGGGGTCGCCCGACTCCACGACCAGACCGGCGCGGTTTCGCAGGCCGCTTCGCACCAGCGAGTGGTGGACGGCGCCGGTGGCGAGCAGACTCGGGATGGGGATTCGGTCGGGACCCGCCTCGCGGTCCGAGAGGACGACGACGTCGGTGCCGTCCTCGATGGCGGCGCGGGCGTCGGCGCGCACGCGTTCGACGGCCGCTTCCAGTACCGTCTCCGCCTCGTAGGTGATGTCGACGACGGTCGAATCGAACTCGCCGTCGAGGGCCTTGATGTCGGCCGTCTGTGCGTCCGTCAGGACGGGCGAGTCCACGACGAGTTGGCGGGCGTGTTCCGGCGTCTCGTCGAGGAGGTTGCGCTGAGGGCCAAGCCGGGATTCGAGGCTCGTCACCAGTTCCTCGCGGATGTAGTCGATTGGCGGGTTCGACACCTGCGCGAAGAGCTGTTTGAAGTAGGTGAAGAGCGGCCGGTTGTGGTCCGCGAGCACCGACAGCGGCGTGTCGTCGCCCATCGACCCGATGGGGTCCTTGCCGTCTTCGGCCATCGGTTCGATGAGGTGGTCGAGTTGGTCGTAGGTGTAGCCGAAGGCCGACTGCTGGGCGCGAAGCGAGTCCACCGGGTCGCGGGGCAGGTAGTCCTCCCCGGCGTCGTCGTCGAGGTGTCGCTGTTCCTCGCCGACCCACTCGCCGTACTTCTCGTCGGTGAGGTCGTCGAACACCTCGTCGTCGGGGACGACCCGCCCCTCCTCGGGGTCGGCGACGAGCAACTGTCCGGGCTGGAGTCGGTGGCGCTCCTCGATGTTCGAGGGGTCGACGTCGAGGGCGCCCGCCTCGCTGGCCATGATGAGACGGCCGTCTTCGGTCACGTCGTACCGACAGGGCCGAAGCCCGTTTCGGTCGAGGGCGGCGGCGATCTGGTCGCCGTCGGTGCCGACGACGAGCGCCGGGCCGTCCCACGGTTCGACGAGGCTGGCGTGGTAGTCGTAGAAGTCCTTGCGGTCCTCGCTCATCGCGTCGTCGCCCCGGAACGCCTCGGGGATGAGCATCCGGAGGGCGTGCGGGAGCGAGCGCCCGCCCTGAACGAGCAGTTCGAGGGCGTTGTCCACCGACGCGGTGTCGCTCTGGTTGGGGTCGTTGATGATGGGTTTGAGCGTATCGAGGTCGTCGCCGAACGCGGGGTGAGCGAGGTCCGTCTCGCGGGCGCGCATCCAGTTGATGTTGCCACGGATGGTGTTGAACTCGCCGTTGTGGATGATATTCCGGTAGGGGTGGGCGAGGTGCCACGCACCGAGGGTGTTCGTGGAGAATCGCGCGTGGACGAGCACGAGCGTCGAGCGCATGCGCTCGTCGGTGAGGTCAGGGTAGTACGACCGGAGCTGTGAGGCCTTGAGCAGGCCCTTGTAGACGATTGTCTTGCGGTCGAGCGAGCAGACGTAGAATCGGTCGGCGCCGGCGGAGTCGAGTTCCTCGATGGCGTTCTCGACGGCGCGGCGGCCGACGTAGAGCGCACGGTCGAAGGCGTCGTCGTCCATCTCCTCGGCCGGGCGGACGAGCGGTTGCCAGACGTCGGGTTCGGATTCGAGCGCCGTCTCGCCGATGTCGGCGTTGTTCGTCGGGACGTCCCGCCAGTGGAAGACCTCGACCCCGTGTTCGGCGAGCGTTCGCTCGAAGATGGTCATCAACCCCTGTCGCGCCGCGCCGTCCTGCGGCATGAAGACGGACCCGACGGCGTACGTCTCCGGGAGGGTCGCGTCGACGACGCCGTCGAAGAAGGCGTCGGGACGCTGAATCATGATGCCCGCCCCGTCGCCGGTCGCCTCCTCGGCACCGGTGGTGCCCCGGTGTTCGAGGTTGATGAGCAGTTCGATGCCGTCCGCGACGGTCTCGTGGGTGCGACCGCCGTCGAGGTCGAGAACGACGCCTACCCCACAGTTAGACCGCTCGTCCGAGGGGTCTGCGAGCCCCCCCGAATCGGCGTGGGTGTGTCTCGATGGCTTGGTCATGCGTGCCCCTACAAACTACCCACTTATCAGCCTATTCCTCTAAGCATAATGGTACACTAAACACATACAATGATATTAATACCATTATATTCATCTACTACATTCATGAACGACCGCTAGAACCGTGTCAACGCCCCTCACGTCGCGTGGTTTCGGGGTCGGCAGAGACGAGAGAGAAGACGGCGACCGCGAGTGCGACGGGCGGAGTCAGTAGGACTTGGCGAAGTAGGCCGTCTCGGTGGCGTCTTCGCCACAGACGGCACAGGACTCGCCGTCGTGGACGGGTTCGGTGTCGCTCTCATCGCCCGCGAACGGGACGAGGACGATTTCGGCGGCGATTTGCTCTTTGATTTCGGTCTCGCAGTCCTCCTCGCCACACCACGGCGCCTTCACGTAGCCGCCGTGTTGGCCGATGGTGCCCAGTATCTCGTTGCGACTCGTCGCCTCGCGGACGTTCTCGGTCAGGTTCTCCTCGGCGGCCGCGTAGAGTTTGGCGTACACCTCGTCGAAGTGGTCGCGCACCGTCTCGGCGACGCCCGCGCGGTCGACCGACGTGGACTCGCCGTCGGGGCGGTGGACCACCGTCACCGACTCCTCTTCGACCTCGTTGGGACCGAGTTCGAGGCGGACGGGGACGCCCTTCAACTCCCACTCGTTGAACTTGAAGCCCGGATTCCGCTCGTCGCGGTCGTCGAGTTCGACCCGGACGCCCGCCTCGCGCAGGTCGGCCGCGACGCCCTCGGCGTAGTCGAGGACCGTCTCCTCCGTCTCTTCCTGCCAGATGGGGACGACGACCACCTGCGTCGGCGCGACCGTTGGCGGGAGGACCAACCCCTGGTCGTCGCTGTGGGTCATGACGAGCGCACCGAGTGCGCGCCACGACAGCCCCCACGAGGTGGTGTGGGCGACGCGTTCTTCCTCGTCGGCGTCGGTGTAGGTGATGTCGAACGCCTCGGCGAAACTCTGGCCGAGGTAGTGGCTGGTCGCTCCCTGAACCGACTTGCCGTCGGGCATCAACGCTTCGACCGTCGTGGTGGTGTCGGCGCCGGGGAACTTGTCGTGTTCGGGCTTCTTCCCACGGAGGACGGGGAGGGCGAGGACGTCCTCGTAGACCTCCTCGTACTGGTCGAGGCGGCGCATGGTCTCGGCCCACGCGTCGTCCTCGCTGGCGTGGGCGGTGTGGCCCTCCTGCCAGAGGAACTCCTTGGTGCGGAAGAACGGCTTGGTCTCCGTGGCCTCCCACCGGACGACGCTACACCACTGGTTCACCCGCAGGGGCAGGTCGCGGTGGCTCCGAATCCACCGTGCCAGATACGGCGCGATGATGCTCTCGCTGGTGGGGCGGACGGCCAGACGCTCTTCGAGTTCCTCGTAGCCGCCGTGGGTCACCCACGCCACCTCGGGGTCGAACCCCTCGACGACGTCCTTCTCGCGTTCGAGGTAGGACTCCGGGATGAACATCGGGAAGTAGGCGTTCTGGACGCCCGTCGCCTTGAACCGCGCGTCGAGTTCGTCCTGAACGGCCTCCCAGAGGGCGTAGCCCCGCGGGCGCGTGACGATGAACCCGCTCATCCCCTCGTGCGCGTAGTTCGCCAGCCCCGCCTTCTGGACGACTTCGGCGTACCACTCGCCCGTGTTGTGTTCTTTCGACTCGGTGATGCCGAGTTCCTGCTCGTCGCTCATTACCGGGAGGTGTCGACAGCGTGGCTTAAAACGTGCGGAGCGCGTCCGACCTCGCTACGCCGTGTACTCGGCTTTCGCCTCGTCGGCGTACCGGTCGGCCAACCGCGTCGGTTCCGGGAGTTTGTACCCGCCACGGAGTCGGGCCACGAGGTCGACCGTCGTCCCGGCGGAGACGCGGTGACCGGGGCTGACGTAGAGGGGATTGATTATCGGCGACGAGTCGTACTGCCGGGACTGGTAGGCGTAGCCGAGGAGAGTGCCTGCCGGCGCGTCGACCGACTCGTCGGCGCGGACGGGCGTCCGCCACCCCTCGGGGCGACCGTCGACCGACTCGTCGGGGCGGCCACAGAGGAGGCTCTTGGCGACGCCGACGCTCGGCACGTCGAGGACGACGCCGAGGTGGGTGGCGAGACCGGCCTGTCGGAAGTGGATGCGGCCGCTCCCGTCGAAGACGAGGAGGTCCGGGTCGGCGTCGAGGGCCTCGACGGCCGCGAGGATGGGACCGCCCTCGCGGAAGGAGAGGAGTCCGGGCACGTACGGTATCGAGAGGTCGGTGACGGCGTGGACGCGTTCGACCACCTCGCCGCCGCGGAGACAGACCACGGCACTGACCGCGCGGCCGTCGAGGAAGGCCTGGTCGACGCCGGCGACCACCGGTCGGTCGCCGTCGAGGGTGGCGTCGGTCGAGAGCGACACCGCCTCGGGGTCGAACTCCAACTCGTCTTCGAAGACGGCGGTGGCGGCCACCTCGCGCTGGAGCGCCTCCATCTCGGCGCGGGACTGGGCCGGGTCGGGGACGAACTCGGGGCGAACGGGGGTCATGGGTCAGCGCCGGCGTCCGGGACCGGGACCACGGCCGCCGCCGAACGAGAGGCTATCGGGCACCTGGTGGCGCCCCTTGATGCGTTCGCCGTAGGCGAGACCGATGACGAGTCCGATGAGGTGAGCGAGGTGGGCGACGTTGCCCATGTTGACCGACGAGGCGGTCCCCGGTGAGAGGAAAAAGAGCATCGAGATGGCCGCGAAGGCGATGGTGAACAGCCACAGTGGGATGGGGATGATGAAATAGAGGTAGATGCGGAGGTGGGGGTTGAGCACGGTCAGGACGCCGAGGACGGCGAAGATGGCGCCGCTGGCACCGATGACGGAGACGACGCCGGAGGGACCGAGGTTGCCGAGTAAGAGGCTCGACCCGACGAAGCCGAGACCGGCGGCGACGCCGCTGAGCAAGAACAGCGCGGCGAAGCGCTTCGACCCGACGTAGCGTTCGACCAGCGGACCGAAGAAGTACAGCACGATGCTGTTGCCGGCGATGTGGTAGAGACCGCCGTGGGCGAAGATGGAGGTGACCCACGTCCAGACGTACGCGAGGTGGTTCGAGCGGAGGACGAACAGCGCGTCGACCAGTCCGTAGAGGTGGAGGACGGGACCGAGCAGAATCTGGAGCGCGAACGTCACCCACATGAGCGCGAGAAAGAGGTAGGCGACGTTGCCCCGGAAGTAGCCGAGCGGTCCGCCGGTGCCGGTCAGTCGGTCCAGAAAGCCCGAACTCCCGCCGGTCGACTGGACGCTGTCGTCGAAGCCGCTGTCGAAGACGCCGGAGGGGTCGTCCCACTGGTCCAATCCCGGACAGTCGTGGTTCTCGGGGAGGCGGTGTTCCGCACAGAACGTCCCGCCACAGCGCCGACACTGATACGGCAGATTCTCGTGCCTGCCGCACTCGTCGCACTGAGCCATTGTCTTCCTCTTACTGCGGCGCGACAAAAAGCCGTCCGTTCGTCGGACGGGCCGCGCGGTGAGAGAGAACCGGGACGACGTTCGTGGGCTTACGACCCGTCACGGCCGTCGTCGCGGACGCTCCGCTCGTCGCTCTCTGCTCCGGGGTCGTAGTTCGCCGGGACGACGGTGACGTGACGGAGACCGACGCGGGGACGGGACGCGCTCATCACACCGAACCGTACGTCGCCGCCGCCCAAAAGATTACCCATACGCATACTTCATGCGTCGAGGCGGGAGAGATTACTCGCGGGTATGACCGCTTACGCGAACTCCGCCTCGTAGAGGTCCATCGCGTGTTCGATGGCCTCTTTCGCGGCGGCCTTGTCCTCCCAGCCCAGCGTCTCGACTTCCTTGCCCTCTTCGAGGTTCTTGTACGTCGAGAAGAACTCGTCTATCTCGTCGAGGGTCTGTTGGGGGACGTCCTCGACGTCCTCGATGTGGTCGTAGCGCGGGTCCTCGGTGGGGACGGCGAGGACCTTGTCGTCCTGTTCGCCGTCGTCGTCCATCTTCATCAGGGCGACGGGGCGCGCCTCGACGATGCACCCGGGGAACGTCTGGTCCTCGACGAGGACGAGGACGTCGAAGGGGTCGCCGTCGTCGTAGTACGACCGGGGGAGGAACCCGTAGTCCGAGGGGTAGTGGACGTTGCTGTGGAGGACGCGGTCGAGGACGACGGCGGGGATGTCCTTGTCGTACTCGTACTTGTTGCGCTCGCCTTTGAGGCACTCGACGACCGCGTATATCTCGTCGGGCGCGTCCGGGCCGGTTTCGAGGTCTTCCCAGAGGTTCACCATGTCGATACGTCGACGTAACCGCCAGATAGTCCTTTCGGGATACCCTGCACGCCGAGCCTGAAGGGAAAAATACATGAACGGTCACCACCCAATCATGGTAACGGTTCGTCAACTGGGCAGGAGGCGACCGGGCACTCATCGACGCACAGATAGCTCACGTCGGCACGGAGCGACGCGTCCGATTTCTGTGAACTCGTAGACGAGGGTTTCACGGGTGCTATCCCCCGAATATCGGCGAAGTTGAGAAGTGTTAAGTATCATGGTGATATGTTAATATGTATGTCAGAGGCTCAAACTGTCAGCAGTGGCCCCGGAATCGTGCGCGAACTCACCGCGTTCCAGCAGAACATCCTCGTCATTCTGGCCGAGGAGCCGATGTACGGACTCGCCATCAAACGCCAGTTGGAGGAGTACTACGGCACCGAGGTCAACCACGGGCGTCTCTACCCCAACCTCGACAACCTCGTCGAGATGGGACTGGTCGAGAAGAGCGAACTCGATAAGCGGACCAACCAGTACGAACTGACCGAGGAGGGCTACGACGCGTTGCTCGAACGCATCGAGTGGGTCCTCTCGAAGTTCGTCACGGAGGCGGAGCGCGGCGACGAGGTTCGGGCACTCATCGACGCGTAGGCGGCACCTCGGGCATCTCGGCTTCTGCGGCTTCGAAGAGCAGTTCGAGCGACCGCGCTATCGCCGCACGCTGGTCGTCGCTCGGCCACGCGTTGCGCGGGAAATACTCGTCGAGGAACTCCCGGAGTTCGTCGGCCGTCGCCGTCTCGACGCGCCGGGCGTAGTGGTTGCCCATGAAGTCCGCGAACGCCCGCGCGTTGGCGGCGTGGACCGCCCCCGTGCGGTCGGCCACCGCCTCGACCACGGCGGCGTTGTGCGCTTCCACCTCGTCCCAGTCGTCGGGGTCGCCGGCGCCCGAGAGCGACACCTCGGCGGCGCGGTCGGTGTCCGCGACGCGGTCGACCCGCACCGTGCCGTCCTCGACCCACTCTGCGGGGTGGCAGACGAGCGTATCGTCCGTCTCGCGGACGCGCGCGACGAAGCCGTAGGCAGAGAGCGTCTCCTCGCGGTCGCGTTCGTAGGCCGCGCGTTCGGCGTCGTCGACCGCCCGGCGGGCCAGTCGGGTGAGTCGTTCGGCCTCCGCGACCACCTCCTCGGGAAGTTCGGCGTCCTCAGTCATCGTCCAGTGCCTCGTTGGCTAGCCTGTCGGCGCGGTCGTTTATCTCTCGCGGCACGTGTTCGAGCGACCACCGGTCGAAGGAATCGAGGAGTTCGCGCACGCGAACGCGACGCTCCCGGAGACCGGGGTCGTTGGCGTTCCACTCCCCGCGGACCTGCTTGACGATGAGCTGGGAGTCGCCGCGTACGTCCACCTCCTCGATGCCGGCGTCGCGGGCGACTTCGAGCGAGCGTATCAGCGCCTCGTACTCGGCGCGGTTGTTGGTGGTCTCGCCGATGGTCTCGCTCCCCTCGGCGACGATGCCGTCGCCGGAGACGACGACCCACCCGATGGCCGCCGGGCCGGGGTTGCCCCGACTCGCGCCGTCGAAGTAGACGTGTGCGCGTCCGCCGGCGTCCTCGGCGAGGAGGGCCGTCAAATCCGTCGGTCGCGCCCCCTGTATTACCACCTTGTCGTCGTAGGCGACGGCGACGGCGTCCCCGCGGGTGGCGCGCCACCGTTCGTGTGGCGTGTTCCCCTCGGCGACGTCGACGTCGGCGGATTCGAGTCGCCGCCGCGCCGCCGCAGGGTCACACTCGATGGTCGGCATGGCGGGGCGTTGGCGCGAGCGACTGAAAATCCGTTCGTTCCGCCGCCGACGGCGGCGACGAATCGGTCGACGCTGACCGGGCGGCTCCCTGCC
>JBDGTR010000080.1:0-33358 GCA_042216635.1 Haloplanus sp.
CGCCATCAAGTTCTTCGTCTACACCAACATCGCCTCGCTGGTGATGTTCATCGGGTTCATCGCGCTGGTGATGGGTCTCGGTGACTCGGTGTCGTCGCTGGACATGCCCGCCATCGCCATGGCGCTTCGGAACGGGGGTCTCGGGTCGCTCTACGGCGTCTCCGCGAACACGCTTCGAACCGTCGCCTTCGTGGCGATGTTCCTCGGATTCGCGGTGAAGGTGCCAATCGTCCCCCTGCATACGTGGCTCCCGGACGCCCACGTGGAGGCGCCGTCGCCGGTGTCGGTGATGCTGGCGGGCGTCCTCCTGAAGATGGGGACCTACGCACTGCTCCGGTTCAACTTCACGATGCTCCCGCAGACGGCGACGCAGTTCGCGGTGCCCATCGGCGCCATCGCCGTCGTGAGCGTCATCTACGGCGCGATGCTCGCACTGGCCCAACAGGACCTGAAACGCATCGTCGCCTACTCGTCGGTGTCGTCGATGGGCTACGTCATCCTCGGTCTCATCGCCTACACCACCTACGGCGTCGGCGGCGCCACCTTCCAGATGGTGGCCCACGGTCTCATCTCCGGGCTGATGTTCATGGCGGTCGGCGTCATCTACAACGAGACCCACACCCGGATGGTGAGCGACATGTCGGGGATGGCAGACCGCATGCCGCTGACGACGGGCATCTTCGTCTCCGGCGCCTTCGGCTACATGGGTCTGCCCCTGATGGCCGGCTTCGCCGGCGAGTTCTTCATCTTCAAGGGCGCCTTCGAGTCGGCGACGCTCCCCTACGCGCCCCTCTTCACCGCGATAGCGATGTTCGGCATCGTCGTCGTCGCGGGCTACCTGCTGTTTGCGATGCAACGGACCCTCTTCGGCGCCTTCAGCCTGAAGACCGACTACGACGTCGGCCCGGCGCCGTTGCACGCGACGGTTCCGCTCGGCATTCTGCTCCTCTGTATCATCGCCCTCGGCGTCGCGCCGAACCTCTTCTTCCGGATGATACAGGACGCGATTGACCCCATTCTCCACTTCGGAGGTGGACTGTGATGTCACTGGTGCTACAGACCCAACTCCCGACGTGGACCGCCGCCGCGCCGACGGTCCTGCTCGCACTGACCGCACTCGTCTTGCTCGTCGTCGACAGCATCGACCCCGACTCGACGCGCCCGACGGCGCTCGCGGCCATCTCCGCCGCTGGCTCCGTCCTCACCGTCGGCGTCGCCGGGTGGTTCCTGCTCTCGGGCACCGGCCAGCAAGGCGGTGCCATCGAACTCTACGGCGGCTCGTTCGTCGTCGACGGACTGAGCCTGTTTTTCACCGTCATCTTCGCCAGCGTCGCCGCCATGGTGTCGCTCGCCAGCTACGACTACCTGCGGGGGCGCACCTACCAGGCGGAGTTCTACGCGCTGGTGATGCTGGCGGCCACGGGGATGAGTCTCATGGGATCGTCGGGGTCGCTGGCGACGGTGTTCGTCAGCCTCGAACTCGCCTCCCTGCCGTCGTACGCCCTCGTGGCGTTCCTCAAGAACAACCGCGGGAGCGTCGAGGCGGGGCTGAAATACTTCCTCGTCGGCGCCGTCTCCTCGGCGGTGTTCGCCTTCGGCATCTCGCTGGTCTACGCCGTCACGGGGTCGCTCCTGCTATCTGACGTGGCGTCCGGGCTCTCGAACGCCGGCGCCCTCGTCGGCGTCGCGGGCGTGGGCACGCTGATGATTCTCGGCGGCTTCGCGTTCAAGACGGCCTCCGTCCCGTTCCACTTCTGGGCGCCGGAGGCGTACGAGGGCGCGCCCGCCCCCATCAGCGCCTTCCTCTCCTCGGCGTCGAAGGCCGCCGGCTTCGCCGTGGCCTTCCGCGTCTTCGCCGTGGCCTTCCCCGTCGGCACGCTCGTCCCGATGGGCATCGACTGGCCGCTGGCCTTCGCCGTCCTCGCCGTCGTCACGATGACGCTCGGCAACTTCGCGGCGGCGACACAGGAGAACGTCAAGCGGATGCTGGCGTACTCCTCCATCGGCCACGCGGGCTACGCGCTGATCGGCCTGGCAGCCCTCTCCAGTGGCGGCCCCAACGGCGACGTGATGGGCGCGAGCATGGCCCATCTCATGGTGTACGGCTTCATGAACACGGGCGCGTTCCTGTTCATCGCGATGGTCGAACACTGGGACGTGGGCCGCACCTTCGAGGACTACAACGGTCTCGCGACGCAGGCGCCCGTCGCCTGCCTGGCGATGACGGTGTTCATGTTCTCGCTGGCCGGCCTGCCGCCGTTCGGCGGCTTCCTCTCGAAGTACGCCCTGTTCTACTCCGCGATTCAGGGCGGCTTCTGGTGGCTCGCCGCCGTCGGCGCCATCAACAGCGCGCTGTCGCTGTTTTACTACTCCCGCGTCGTCAAGGCGATGTGGATAGAAGAGCCGTCGAGCGGGCTGGAACTCGACTCCAAGCCCATCGGTCTCTACGTCGCGGTGATGGTCGCCGCCGTTGGCACCCTCGCGCTCCTGCCGGCGTTCGGTCCCGTCGTCCAGACGGCACAGACCGCCGCCGCCGCGCTGTTCGCCTGAGCGCACCCCTTTTTCTCGCCCTCGTTCGCCGCCGGCGACGGTCTCGTCACGAATCCGACGCACTCTCGACCGAACGTATAGAAGGGCGAGTCGGTCCTCAGGCGAGAACGTCGCGGAGGCCGGCCGCGACGTCCTTCGAGCGCCGAATCGTCAGGCCGTCGGTCGTGACGAAGACGCCGTGGTCGTCGCCGACGACGCGCAACAGAAAGCCGTTCTCGAAGGCCCGCACGGTGTAGTGGTAGTCGCCGAGTTCGCTGTCCCGGTAGGCCGCCTGGGTGTGGAAGCCGTCGGCCTCGTGTTCGACCGACCCAGCGAGGTCCGCGTCGGCCGTCAGGTCGGTCCGGAGGTACACCTGCTCGTAGGTCTCCGGCGTGAAGTACGTGATACTCCGGAGGCTGTCGCCCATCGCGGTCCGACAGACGCTCACGAGTCGGTCTTCGAGCGACGCCTCGACGACGTCTGCACGCTCGACCATGACACGTGAAAACACACCACAGACGCGTATAATTCCACCGGTGGTACTCCGTGACGGTAGGGTTTTCCGGGACGACGACGAGGGGACGGACATGGTGAGGCGGTTGTTGCTCGGGTGTGACGCCGTCGGGCACACCATCGTCGGCGTCGTAGCGACGTGGGGCGGCGACCTTCGGGCCGTCGTCGAGGACGAGGGTCGACTGGACGCCCTCCGGGACGAACCCGTCGAGACGACGGTCGGCGACCCGACCGACCCCGCGACCTACCCCGACTCGACCGACGTGGTGTTGGTACTCGGCGACGACCCCGCGACGAACCGCACTGCGGCCCGGCGCGCCCGGGAGGCGTTTCCCGACGCCCTCGTCGTCGCGTGTCTCGGCGCGAACGCCGACGCCGAGACGCGGGCCGACGTCGAAGCCGTGGCCGACCGGGTCGTCGACGGCCCGCGCGTGGTGAGCGACCACCTCCTAGACGCCGTCACAGGTCCCGAAGCCGACCGCGTGGGGAAACTCCTGAGCGTCCTGCGGAGCGTCGATGGGCCGTTGGCGGTGGTGATGCACGACAACCCCGACCCGGACGCCATCGCCTCGGCCATCGCCCTCTCACGCATCGCCCGGTCGGTCGGCGTCGAGTCCGACCCCTGTTACTTCGGCGACATCTCTCACCAGGAGAACCGCGCGCTCGTGAACGTCCTCGACCTCGAACTGCGGAACGTGGAATCGCCCGCCGACCTCGAGGAGTACGCGGGCGTGGCACTGGTCGACCACTCCCGGCCCGGCGTCAACGACCGCCTCGACGAGGACACGCCCGTCGACGTCGTCATCGACCACCACCCGCCGCGCGCGCCGGTCGAAGCGCGCTTTCTGGACCTCCGACACGACGTCGGCGCGACGAGTACGCTCCTCGCCGAGTATCTCGACCGACTCGACATCGACCCCGACCGCGAGGTGGCGACCAGTCTGCTCTACGGCATCTGGATAGACACGCGCTATTTCACCCGCGAGGCCGTCGAATCCGACTTCGAGGCCGCCGCGTTTCTCTACCCCTACGTCGACGAATCCGTCCTCGAACGGGTGGAGTCGCCGAGCATGAGCCCCGACGTCCTGGAGACGCTGGCGCGCGCCATCCGCAACCGCGACGTCCGGGGGGACGTCCTCACCACCGGCGTCGGCGAGATTCACGACCGCGACGCCCTCGCGCAGGCCGCCGACAAACTCCTCGACATGGAGGGCGTCGACATCGTCGTCGTCTACGGCTTCGTCGAGGACACCATCTACGTCTCCGGGCGCGCCCGAGGGTCGGCGGTCGACCTCGGCGAGGTGTTCCGTGACGCCCTCGCACCCATCGGAAGCGCCGGCGGCCACGCCGACATGGCCGGCGCGCAGATTCCGCTGGGCATCCTCGGCGCCGTCGACGAGGATTCGACCGACTCGCTCGCCCGCATCGTCGACGAAATCATCGCCGAACGCGTATTCGAAGTGCTGGAAGACCCTCCGAGCGCACCGCCCCACGACGCCGACGCCGCCGACATCGCCTTCGAGTTCCCACTCGACGGCGAGTGACGCCCGGCCGCCGTCGTGGGGTTTCCCCCGTGTCGCCGACCCACACGGTTAAGTCGGTAACCCACGGGGTGTGGAGTGATGGTTACTCGCGTCGGTCGGTTGCTCGACGTCGCCCACCCGCGACGCGTCCTCCTCATCAGCGGCGCCCACGGCGTCAACGAGTTCTACAGCGTGGCGCTCCCGCCCATCCTCCCCCTCCTCGTCTCTGACCTCGGCATCTCCTACGCGCGGGCCGGACTGCTCGTCACCGTCTACTTCGTCATGTACACCGTCTTTCAACTCCCGGTGGGCGTCCTCGCGGACCGCGTCTCCAAGCGGAGTCTCATCCTCGTCGGCACCGTCGTCCTCGCGGCGGGGATGGGACTCGCCGGTCTCGCCGACGACTACCCCACCCTCGTCGCCTCGCAGGTCGTCGCGGGTCTCGGCGGAAGCACCTACCACCCCTCGGGCATGTCGCTCGTCAGCGACATCGAGGGAGCGGAGACGGAGGGGAAGGCGATGGGCATCCACGGACTCGGCGGCATCCTCGGCACGATGCTCGCACCGGCCGTCATCGGCGGCGTCGCCGCCCTCACCGACTGGCGCACCGCCCTCCTCGTCAGCGCCGTCGTCGGCGTCGGCTATACGCTCGTCTTCCTCCTGTTCTTTCGGACGCCGGCCGGGTTCGACGTCGACGCCGACGGGGGAGACGACGCCGACGCCGACGGGGGAGACGACGACGCGGGTGCGTCGACCCTCCGCGACCGACTCCGGGCGAGCGTCGGCACCCTGCGCGTCGTCGCCCTCTCGGGCGTCGTCGCCGGACTCGCGATCGGGAAACTCCTCTTCGGTCTCCAGTTCGGCGCCGTCCGCACCTACACCACCTCCTACATCTTCGCTCACGCCGGCGAGTCGGCGTCGCTGGCGAACCTCGTCTTTTTCGTCTTGCTCGCGGGCGGGGGCGTCGCCTCGCTCTGGTTCGGGTCGCTCGCAGACCGCTTCGACCGCGGGCGACTGCTCGCCTCGACGTTCGTCGTCGCGGGCGTCCTCGTCTTGCTCACCGTCTTCCTCCCGCCGCGAACCCCGCTTTTGCTCGCGTGGTTTTTCCTCCTCGGCGTCGCCGTCTACGCCTCGCTCCCCGTCGTGAACTCGCTGGTCTCCCAGCACTCACGGCGCGCTTCCTCCGGGAGTCTCTTCGGCATCACACAGACCGCCTCGGCGCTCGGGAGCGCCACCGCACCGCTCGTCTTCGGCGCCGTCGCCACCCGCTACTCCATCGAACTCGCCTTTCCCGCCATCGCGGCCGTGGGGTTCGTCGGCGGACTGGTGCTGTTCGGGTTCGCACTCACCGTCTTTCGGGGCTAGACGCCTCGAAGCGGTCCAGACCGAGCGAGAGCATGTCTGGACTCACGGGGCGGAACTCCTCGCGTTCCCACTCGGGGAGGTACTCGCGGACGCCGTTCCAGCGCTCGCGGGCGTACCGGGCGTCGACGAAGACGCGGACGCCACACTCCTCGGGTCCGCGAATGACGCGCCCGATGGCCTGTCTGGCCTTGCGGACGGCGGGGACGGTCAGCGCCGTCTCGAAGCCCGACCCGAACGCGCGGTCGTACGCCGTCACGACGGCGCGGGTGCGCGGACTCGTCGTGTCCACGATGGGGACGCCACAGACCACGGCGGCGCGCAACCGGTCGCCCCGGTAGTCGACGCCCTCGGTCAGCGTGCCGCGGAGACTCGTCACGAGGACCTTATCCCGCCCGGCGAAGTAGTCGCTCTTCAGGTCCTCGGTCGCGCCGTCGTCGCTCGATTCGTCCAGCAGGACGGGCGCGTCGAGTCGGTCGTCCAGTCGGCCGGCCATCCACTCCGCCTCCGCGTAGTTGGGCATCCCCACGAGGACGTTCCCCTCGCGGCCCGCCACCTCCGCGACGGCGTCGACGTAGACCCGTCTGGTCTCGGAGTCCTCGCCCGTCGGTCCCCGGTTGTCGTAGGTGAACGCGGGCGCGTCGACGGCGAAACTCGCGCGGTTGTCGGCGGGGAAGGTCAGGCCGTAGGTGCGTTCGACCACCGGCCGGCCCTCGTCGTCCAACTCGTCTAGTCCGGTCACCGTCCGGAACACGTCCAGCGGTTCGAGCGTCGCCGACATCAACACGCCGCCGCCGAAGTCGTCGAGGCGGTCGGCGATGGCGTCGCCCGGCACGCAGTTGTGAAGCGACAGACGGGCGTTGTACGCGCGGCGCCACGAGTCGCCGGGTTCCATCTCGTTCCACGTCTTCGAGAGGTCGAGTTCGCGGAAGTAGCGGCCGTGGTCCGCGCGGTACCACGCGCCGAGGACGCGCCCGGCCGTCGGCGCCGCGCGTTCGCGGTCCTCTTCGTCCAGCGAGTTCAGCGCCCGCGCGACGACGGCGCCGACGGACTCGGCGCGCACCCAGACGTCGTCGCCGTAGCCCGCCTCCGTCGCCCACTCGGTGAGCGCGTCGGGTTCCGGCGTCTCCGGGTCGCGGAGAGGTATCTCCTCGTCGTCCAGTTCGCGCATCGCAGTTCGCCAGCCCGGACGCTCCCGGTCGAGGTGGGCCGTCACGCGGCGGTCGACCTCCTCGCGCAGGTCGCGGACGAACGTCCGCGTCGTCTTCACCTCCGCGAGCGTCACGTCCGAGTCGTCGAGTTCGCCCCGAACCACGTCGGCGTCGGGGTCCGAGCCGTCGAACTCGACGGCCTGTATCACCCGCGTGAGCTCTGATTCGGCGTCTCTGAGCGTCGCGTCGGCCACGCCGTCGCTCACGAGGTCGCGCACCCGGGGTTCGAGCATGTGTGCCTCGTCGCAGACGACGAACGTCGACTCGTCGAGGAGCGGACCGGTGAACGACCCGGTCGTCCGGGGGTCGAAGGCGTGGTAGTAGTTGCCGACGACCACCTCGACGTGCGGGAGGAGGGCGCCGAGCATGGAGTGCGGGCAGGTGCCGTGGCCCGCCGAGAGGGAGACGAGGTCCTCGACGTCGAGCAGTCCCCGGTCGTCGAACTCGAAGGGGACGGTCTCGACGAGGTCGCCGTCTTCGGGCAGGTCGTCGAGATACTGCGCGTAGAACGGGCAGTATTCGGTGTCGCCGTACTCGGCGGTTTCCGGGAGGTACGGCGTGGGTTCGCCGGCGGTTTCGAGGTAGTCGACGCCCGCCGCCGACCCGCCGCCCGAGTCGAGGAGGCCGGTCTGTGCGCGTCGGGCCTCGCTGGCGAGGGTCGCCGCCGTGGTCGGTCCTTCGCTCCCCGTCAGGTTGCGGGTTCGCTCGCGCAGGCCCTCACAGCGGTCGTAGACCGTCGAGTCGTCGATGCCCGCGACGCGTTCGCGGCTGTACGGGCAGACGTCGGCCTTGCCGACGAGGGTCAGCGCCGAGACGGGTCGCCAGTCCTCGGGGAGGTTCTCGTTTATCGTCCGGAGGTCGGCCTCGAACTGCCGGAGTTGCTGTTTGACGCTCGTGAGAACGAACACGCGCTCGAAGTCGGAGTCGGGGTCGCGCACCCGGTCGATGCCGGCGGTCAGCGCGAGCATGGTCTTGCCCGTCCCGCAGGCGCCCTCGACGACGGTGAATCCGCCGTCGTCGGCCGTCTCGATGGCGGCGTCGATGCCGTCGGCCTGTTCGGGGTAGGGGTCGTCGTGTCCGAAGACCGCGCGCCACGTGTCCGTGCCCATCCTACGCGTGACTGGCGTCGTTCTCGCATAAAAGCCGTGCGACGCGACGGCTCGATTCGACGGCTACCCTTTTTGCCCCCCGTGGCGTACGTCACCGCAATGGCCGGTAACGCGACAGTCAAAGATTACATGACGCGGGACGTGGCGACCGTCTCGCCCGAGGACACCGTCGCCGAAGTATCGCGTCGCATCGTCGAGAGCGACGGCCACACCGGCTTTCCGGTGACCGACGGCCGAAAGGTCGGGGGGTTCATCAGCGCGCGGGACCTCCTGTTGGCCGACGACGACGCCCTCGTCTTTACGATTATGTCCGACGACCTCATCGTCGCCCACCCCGAGATGAAGGTCAACGACGCCGCCCGGGTCATCCTCCGGTCGGGCATCCAGAAACTCCCCGTCGTCGACGACGCCGGCAACCTCGTCGGCATCATCTCGAACACCGACGTGATTCGAAGCCAGATAGAGCGTGCCACGCCCGAGAAGGTGGGCAAACTCATGCGCACGCTCGAAGACATCCACGAAATCGAGGTGACACAGGAGCGCCGAGAGATATCGCTCGAAAAGCTCACGCCGACCCAGGGGAAGGTCTACGCCGACGAACTCGAGGGCCGGAGTTACGAACTCGAACGTGGTCTCGCCGAACCGCTGGTCGTCATCGACAACGCCGGCACCTACCTGCTCGCCGACGGTCACCACCGCGTCATGGCCGCCTACCGCCTCGGCATCGAGGACATGGACGCCTACGTCATCGTCGTCGACGCCGACGACGAGGTGGAACTCGGGATGCAACGCACCGCCGAGAAGGAAGGTCTCGACTCCATCGAGGACATCTCCGTCGTCGACTACGCGCGTCACCCCCTCATCGAGACGACCGAACGACTCCAGTAGGCGCGCCGGCGCGGTCAGGTTCTGTCGGTCCCTTCCTCTCCGGGTTCGTCGTCTGCGGCGTCGTCGTCTTCTCCGGGTTCGTCGGCGTCGTCCGTCGTCTCGTCGTCGTCCGACCCGTCGCCGTCCGCCTCGCTCGTTTCGTCGCCGTCCGCCTCGCTCGTTTCGTCGCCGTCGTCACCGTCGTCGCCATCCGTCTCACTGCCCTCGTCGCCCTCGTCGTCCTCGTCGCGTTCGACGCCCACGAGGTCGAGGTCGGCGTCGGCGTAGCCGAGGACGGCGAGGGAGTAATACCGCAGGAACGTCACGGCCGGCACCTGCACGACGAGTGCGACCACGACGACTGCGAGGACGTAGAGGGCGACGAGGAGACCGATGACGACCCACCCGGCGAGACCGACGGGACCGCCCATCGAGGCGGCGACGAAGACGAGACCGCCGACGATTGCGAAGGGGATGGCGACCACGAGAGCGCCGAGAAGCGTCACCAGTCCGACGGCGAGACTCGCGGCGATGCCGAGACCGAAGCGCACGAGGACGAAGAGCGCGAACTGTTGCCACTCGGCGCGCATCTCGGGCCACAGGCGCCGCCACCCGTCGAGGACGCCCACGTCTTCGGTCAACATCGCGGGCACCACGAAGTCGGTGGTCAACAGCGACGCAATCGACCCGGCGAGACCGACGGCGATGAAGACGAAGATGCCGGGGATGAGCAGTAAGAAGGCGAACGGGACGGCGACGCCGATGAAGACCAACGCGAGCAACGGAACGCCGATGAGCAGGAGGGTCGCCACGAGGAGGACGACCCGGAAGCCGAACAGGCGGAGGCCGCGCCGGAGGTTCGCACGGAAGGGCCGGCGGATCTCCACCTCGCGGTCGCGCAGGCCCGTGACGAAGACGAACTCCATGACCGCCGAGGCGACGCTCCAGAGCAGTGCCACCACGAGGAGGACGAGAACGACGGCGAGGACGAGTGCGAGTATCGACCCCGGCGACGGGAACGAGGGCGTGGGGACGCCGCCGGGCATCGGTGGGCCGCCGCCACCGCCACCACCACCGCCCGAGGGAACGTTCCCGCCGCCGTTGAAGGTGGGAGCACTGCCGCCGAGACCGACGAACAGGCCGATGAGCGCCAGTCGCAACCACCGTCCCCGGTCGACCGGGAGGAGGAGGGCGGTCGTCGCGTCGCGGGCGTCGCTGAGGGCATCCAGGGCGTACCAGGCCATACGGCAATACGCGCCACGAAGGGACAAAAATCCGAAGGGTAGGTCTCGGACTGCGGGGCCGTGGGGACATCCCTATCCGGTCGGGCGTCGAACCGGTTGGCATGCCCCCCTTCGAGCGGCGGACCCGCGACGCACAGGCCCGCCTCGACGCCGTCGGTGCCGACGCGTTCGTCTGTTTCCCCGGCGTGAACCTCCGATACCTGACGGGACTGGACGAGGAACCGATGGAGCGACCGTTCCTCCTGTTCGTTCCGGCGGCGGGCGACCCGGTGTTCGTCGTGCCGACTCTCGCCGCCGCCGAGGCCCGCGATACGTGGGTGAGCGACGTACGGACGTGGGACGACGACGCCGGCCCGGACGAGGCGGTGACGGGCGCCCTCGCGGACTGTGGACTCGCCGGCGGGCGCGTCCTCCTCGACGACCGCCTGTGGGCGCGGTTCTCGCTCGACCTCCGGGCGCGCCTGCCCGACGCGACGTTCGGTCTGGCGAGCGAGGTGCTCGGCCCCCTGCGGTGTCGCAAAGACGACGCGGAACTCGACGCCCTCCGGCGGGCGGCCGAGGCGGCCGACGCGGCGATGCGGGACGTGCGCGCCCTCGGCGCCGACGCCGTCGGCAGGACCGAAGCGGACCTCGCGGCGTACGTCGAAGAGCGGTTGTCGGCCCACGGCGGCACCGGCGTCTCCTTCGACACCGTCGTCGCGGCGGGGGAGAACGGCGCGAAACCCCACCACGCGCCCGGCGACCGCGAGATACGCTCCGGCACTCCCGTCGTCTTCGACTTCGGGACGCGCGTCGACGGCTATCCGAGCGACCAGACCCGGACCGTCGTCTTCGACGGCGACCCGCCCGCCGAGTTCGAACGCGTCCACGACGTGGTGCGGGCGGCACAGGAGGCGGGCGTCGCGGCGGTCGAACCGGGGGCGACGACGGGCGCGGTGGACCGCGCCGCGCGGTCGGTCGTCGAGGACGCGGGCTACGGCGAGGCGTTCGTCCACCGCACCGGGCACGGCGTCGGACTGGAGGTCCACGAGGACCCGTACGTCGTCGCCGGCGGCGAGACGTAACTCGAAGCCGGGATGGTCTTCAGCGTCGAACCCGGCGTCTACCTCCCCGGCGAGTTCGGCGTCCGCATCGAAGACCTCGTCGTCGTCACCGAGTCGGGGTGTGACCGCCTCGACCACACCGACCGCGGGTGGCGCTGTTGAGGCGGGCGTGGCGGGCGTCGCCACCAGTACGCTGATTTTCCTCGCGGGTCGAAGGTGGCGTATGGTCTCCCGCGAGAACCTCGTCGTCGGTGCGTTCGTACTGGCGTCCCTCCCGGTCGCCTACGCCGTCGAATCGCTCACCGGGCCGTCCGGCGCCGCCTTCCTCTCGCTTCTCGTCGTCGGCGTCGTGGTGCCGACCGCCATCAACGAACGCCGCTAGTCGCCGAGGAGGTCGTCGACGTCCGCGTGGGCGGCTAGCAGGTCGTACATCACGTCGACGGTGCGTTCGTCGCGCGTTCGACCGCTCCGCACCACCGCCTCGGCGCGTTCGACCGCCGTGAGCGTATCGCCCGGCAGGAGGAGGACGGGCACGCCCCGTTCTTCGGCCCGCCCGAGGACGGCCGAGGGCGGGCGCTTTCCACCCGTGAGGACTAGACACTTCACGCCCGGCGCTTCGAGGGCGGCGGTGTGGATGTCGGCGCGGTCGCCGCCGGTGACGACGGCGGCGTCTTTCGTCCGGCGGAAGAAGCGAAGCGCCTCCTCGCCGCTCATCGCGCCGACGACGAACCGCTCGACGACGGCGTCGGTGGGGGCGTCGGTCAGCGTCTCCGCGCCGAGTTCGGCCGCGAGTTCGCCGACCGTCACGCCCGCGAGTTCGGGTTCGCGCGGCAGGACGCCGAGGACGGGCACCCCCTCGCGTTCGAGGAAGGGCGCGACCAGCGTCTCGACTTCGTCGTGAGCGGCGTCGGCGACGCCGTTGAACAACACGCCCACCAGTCGGTCGCCGACGCGTCGGGCGTCGGCGAGGACGTCGTCGACGTCCATCGGCGACTCGTAGTCCGCCACCAACACCACCTCGGCGTCGAGGAGGTCGGCCACGTCGGGGTCCGTGAGGTCGACGATGCCGCCCGTGGTGAGTCGGCCGCCGCCCTCGACGAGCATCAAATCCCGGCCCTCCGAGAGGGCGTCGAACCCCTCGCGGACGCGTTCTCGCAGGTCGTCGGGGCGTTCGCGGCCCTCCAACACCCCCTGAACGAACGTCGGCGAGTAGACGATTGGCTCCATCTCGTGGGTCTCGGCGCCGGTGTCTAAGAGTTCCCGCGCGAGCAGTGGGTCCTCGTCCAGGGTCTTGCCGACGCGACTCTGTAAGCGGGTGCCCTTCGGCTTCATGTAGCCCACGTCGAGACCGCGGTCTCGTGCGTGGCGGCCAAGCGCGATTGCGATGGCCGTCTTGCCTGTGCTCTCGGCTGTCGCGGTGACGAGTAGGGTTCTCATAGTTGCTCCGGGTCGACCGTGAGTCTGACGTCGACGGCCTGCACGCCGTCGGGGAGTGCCACGAGGGGGTTGACGTCGAGTTCGAGGATGGCGGGGAAGTCGGTGACGAGTTGCGAGAGACGGCCGAGCGTCTCGGCGACGGCCGCCCGGTCGACGGGGTCGCGGCCGCGTGCGCCACGTAAGAGGGGCGCGGCGCGTATCTCGTCGGTCATCGAGAGCGCCTCGGATTCGGCGATTGGCGCGACGCGGACGGTGGTGTCGTTCATCGCCTCGACGAAGATGCCGCCGAGACCGAAGAGGAGGAGGGGACCGAACTGCGGGTCGCGGTTCGCGCCGACGATGATCTCGACGCCGGCGTCGACGTCGATTTGCTCTTGGACCTGCACGCCGAGGAGAGTCGCGTCCGGCTGGTAGTTCCGCGCGCGGGTGACGAGGTCCTCGTAGGCGTCGTAGACGTCCTCGTGGCGGACGCCGACCTTCACGCCGCCGATGTCGGATTTGTGCAGGATGTCGGGGCTGACTATCTTCAGCACGACCGGGCCGTCGATTCGCTGTGCGACGGCGAGGGCGTCGGTCGGCGAGGAGACCACCTCGCCGTCGGGCGTGGGGACGCCGTACGCCGAGAGGAGGTCCATCGCCTCGACGCCGAGGCGGGTCACGTCGCGCTCTTTCGCGCGTTCGAGGACGGCGCGGGCCGCCTCGCGGTCGACGTCGTAGGACGCGGGCGCGTCGTACTCGCGGGCGCGAATCTCCCGGTAGCGCGAGAGGGTCTCTAAACTCCCGACCGCCCGCGCGGGGTCGAAGTAGTTTGGGACGCCCGCGTCGTCGAGGACGTCGCCGGCGCGGCGCGCGCGTTCGCCGCCCATCAGACAGGCGGTCACGGGCGTGTCGTGTTCGGCCTGCAGGTCCACCACGTCGGCGGCCAGTCGGTCGTAATCGAGCACCGCCGTCGGCGCCGAGAGCACGACCGCCGAGCCGACGTTCTCGTCGGCGAGGACGACGTCGAGGGCCGCCCGGAACCGCTCGTTGTCGGCGTCGCCGATGGCGTCGACGGGGTTGTAGACGTTCGCGCCGGCCGGGAGTACCTCCCGGAGGGCGTCGACCGTCTCGGCGTCGAACGAGGCCATCGAGAGGTCGGTGTCGCCGACGGCGTCGGTCGCCATCACGCCCGGCCCGCCGGCGTTGGTGACGACCGCCACCGAATCGGTCTCCGGGAGCGGTTGGCCCGCGAGAATCTGGGCGGCGTCGAAGAGGGCTTCGACGGTGTCGGCGCGGATGACGCCCGCCTGTTCCAGACCGGCGTCGTAGGCGCGGTCGCTCCCGGCGATGGCGCCGGTGTGCGAGGAGGCCGCCTGCGCGCCCGCGTCGGTCCGCCCGGACTTCACGACGACGACCGGCGTCTCGGCGGTCACCTCGCGGGCCACGTCGAGAAAGCGGCGGCCGTCCTCGATGCTTTCGAGGTAGCCGATGACGACGTCGGTGTCGGGGTCGTCGCCCCACGTCTCGACGAAGTCCGTCTCGTCGAGGACGGTCTTGTTGCCGAGGGAGACCACGTCCTTGAAGCCGACGCCGTGGTCGGCCGCCCAGTCGAGGACGGCCGTGACGAACGCGCCCGACTGGCTCAGAAACGAGATGGCGCCGGGGTCGGCGTTCTGGGGCGCGAACGTGGCGTTCAGGCCGACGGGCGTGCTCATGACGCCGAGGCAGTTCGGCCCGACGAGGTCGACGTCGTACTCCGTGGCGACCGCTTCGAGTTCGCGTTCGAGGGCGGTCCCCTCGCCGCCGGTATCGCCGAACCCCGCCGTGATGACGACGACGTTCCGTACGCCGGCCTCGCCCGCCTCGCGCACCACGTCGACGGTGGCGTCCGGCGGCACCGCGACCACCACGAGGTCGGCCTCGGCCTCGGCCACGCCGTCGACGCAGTCGAGACCCAACACCTCGTCGTAGTGGGGGTTGACCGCCACCACCTCGCCCTCGAAGTCCGCGAGCAGATTCTCGACGACGGCGCGGCCGACCGACCCCTGCCGTTCCGTCGCGCCGACCACCGCCACTCGCTTCGGGGTGAACAGCGCGGATAGGTCTCCCATCGACCGGTAGTAGCCCGCGTGAACGCATAAATTTCGGTGCCGACGCGACGACTCGTTCGACCCCTCGTTCGGCGACCGGTGGCGGTGACCGACGAAGGTAGAGCGACGGAATCGCCACCGAACGCGAGGATTTGATTAGACTAAATCTAAATTTAGATGGAAATAGCTTTCAGTACGGACGTGCTACGACTACTCGACGTATATGTCTCGTGACTCCGACGGGCCGGGTCGGCCTTCGTTTCGAGAACTGCTCTACTATCTCGGTCCGGGGTTCATCATCAGCGTCGCGTACATGGACCCCGGGAACTGGGCGACGAACATCTCCGGGGGCGCGCAGTTCGGGACGGCCCTCCTCTGGGTCATCGTCCTCGCCAGTCTGATGGCCATCGCCATCCAGATAATCGCCGCCAAACTCGGCATCGCCACCGGGAAAGGGGTGGCCCAACTCTGTCGGGAACGCCTCCCTCGCCGGGTGGTCTGGATGCTCTGGGCGGCCGCCGAACTCGCCATGATAGCCACCGACATGGCCGAAATCATCGGTGCCGCCATCGGCTTCAGCCTCATCTTCCAGCTTCCGCTGTGGGCCGGCGCAATCCTCGCGGGCGCGAGTTCGTACGCCTTACTCGGCGTGCGGACGGCCTACCGGCGCGGCTTCCGCTGGATAGAGTTCACCATCATGGCGCTCGTCGGGGTCATCTCGCTCGCGTTCGTCTTCGAGATGGTGTTGGCCAAACCCACCGCCAGCCAGATAGCCGTCGGGTTGGTCCCGTCGCTCCCCAACGCCTCGGCGCTCTACATCGCCATCGGCATCCTCGGCGCGACGGTGATGCCCCACAGCGTCTATCTCCACCCGACCATCGTCCAGAACCGGCGGGACCGCCTCATCGCCGAGAACGGCGACACCGAATCCGTCCACCGGCGCCACTTCCACCTAGAGAGCGTCGATACGACCTTCGCGCTGTTCGGCGCCATGTTCGTCAACGGCGCGATGCTCGTCGTCGCCGCCGCGTCGCTTCAGGGAACGGGCATCCGCACCCTCGAAGAAGCCTACGTCACCCTCCACAGCGTCTTCGGCGGGAACGCCAGCCTCGCGTTCGGCATCGCCCTCATCGCCGCCGGTCTCTCCTCGTCGCTCGTGGCGACGATGGCCGGTCAGACGGTGATGGACGGCTTCCTCGATTTGAACGTCAACGTCTGGCTCCGCCGGTCGGTCACCCTCGTCCCCAGCCTCGCCATCGTCATCGCCGGCTTCGACCCCACGTCCGTGCTGGTCGCCTCCCAGGTCGCACTCAGCTTCGAACTCCCGTTCGTGCTGATTCCGCTCCTCTATTTCACGTATCAGGAAGACCTCATGGGACGGTTCGCCAACCGCCCCCGCACCACCTACGGACTCGCCGCCATCATCGGTCTCATCGTGGTGTTGAACGTCTGGCTCCTCTACTCCACGCTGTTCGGCGCTCCCGCCTGACGCCGCGCAGTCCGGCGATTTAGGCAGGCCAAAATTTGTCGGGGATATGATAATACTTATTCTACTCGGGCGCCGCCGTACGGACGATGACGCTGTTGGAAAATCTCGTCTTCGTCTTCGTCGCGGGGTTGATAACCGCGCTGGCGACGGGCATCGGCGCCCTCCCTTTCTTCGTCGTCGACGACGTGGATGACCGCTGGAACGTCGCCCTGTGGGGGTTGGCGTCGGGCATCATGGTCTCGGCGTCGCTGTTCGGGCTGATATTCGAGGGACTGGCGGTCGCCGACTCGCCACTCGACATCGTGCCGGGGTTGCTCGCCGGCGCCGTGTTGGTCGTCGCCGCCCACGAGGTCATCGAGGGCTACGAGGTGAACCCCAGGCGGTACGAACGGGCCGACTTCCGCAAACTCCTGCTCATCCTCGGCGTGCTGACGGTCCACAGTTTCCCCGAGGGCGTCGCCGTCGGCGTCTCCTTCGCCGACCTCGGTCTCGACGCGCCGGGACAGACCTTCGCCATGTTCGGGTTCGTCGTCCCTCTGCTCGCGGTGTTCATGACCGTCGCCATCTCCATCCACAACGTCCCCGAGGGTCTCGCCATCTCCATCCCGCTTCGCTCGCTCGACGTCTCCGAGTGGAAGATGGTGTGGTGGGCCGTCTTCTCCAGTCTCCCTCAGCCCATCGGGGCGGTCATCGCCTACCTGTTCGTCCGCATCGCCCGCCAGTTCCTCCCGTTCGGCTTCGGCTTCGCCGCCGGCGCGATGATATATCTCGTCGTCACGGAGTTCATCCCGGAAGCCCTCGAAATCGGTGACGGTCTCCCGGGCGACGGGAAGCGAGAACTGGTCGCCGGCGTCGTCGTCGGCGTCGTGTCGATGTTGCCCCTGCTTTTGGTCTAGTGCTGGTGGCCCGTCGCCTCGCCGAACGTCATGCCGAACCGTTCCTCGAACAGTTCCTCCATCTTGTCGTTTATCTCGCGCAGGTCGTCCGGCACCTCCCCCTGGGAGTGGTGGACGAACGCGTGGGAACGCTGGGCGAACGAGAGCAGGCCGACTTCGGCGACCACCGTCGTCGGGTCCTCGCCCTCGTCGGCGAGTTTGCTCGTCAGCCCCGCCGGGAGTTCGAGCGTGTCGGTGTCGCCGTCCGGTCCTTCGATGGTGTACGTCTCCGTTCCGACCATACCGCTACTGTGAGGTCCGGCTATAAGGGCGTGTGGGAATCGTGACGGCCGTCAGTCGTCGCTCTCGGCGGCGGCGGGTTCGGCCGCCGACCGCGTCCGGTCGAGTTCGTCGAGGTAGTCGTCGGCGTCGATGGCCGCCTTACACCCCATGCCGCCGGCCGTGATCGCCTGCTGGTAGTGGTAATCCACCACGTCGCCGGCGCCGAACAGGCCGGGGACGCCCGTCTCGGTCTGGCCGCCGCCGCTCCCGCCCTCGGTCACGAGATACCCCTCGTCGTCCATCTCGACGCCCGTCCCCTCCAGATACTCCGTGTTGGGCGTGTGGCCGATGGCGTAAAACACCGCGCCGGCGTCGAACTCGAACTCCTCGGTGTCGGGGTCGTCGAGTTTCTCCGTCGGGTGCCCCTCGGGGTTGTGGACCATCGTCACGTGGTCGACGCCCTCCTCGGGCGTGCCGTGGAGTTCCGTCACCTCGGTGTCGAGCATGAGTTCGATGTCGCCCGCGTCGACGTGTTCCATCACGCGGTCTATCCAGTAATCCTCGGCGCGGAACTCGTCGCGCCGGTGGACGAGATAGACCGTCGATGCGAACTTTGTGAGAAAGACCGCCTCCTCGCAGGCGGCGTCGCCCCCGCCGACGACGACGATTTTCTCGTCGCGGAAAAAGGCGCCGTCGCAGGTGGCACACGTCGACAGCCCGTATCCCATGAGTTCGTCCTCGCCGGGGATGCCGAGCGTCCGCGCACTCGCGCCCGACGCCGCGATGACCGCGTCGGCCGTGTAGACGTTCCCGTTGGTCATCGTCACCCGGAACGGCTGACCGGTCTCGACCGACTCCACGACGCCGTTTTTGACGTCGGCGCCGAACTTCTCGGCCTGGGCTTTCATGTCGTTGACCAGCTCCGGCCCGCCGATGCCGTCCGGGAAGCCCGGATAGTTGTCCACGTCCGTCGTCAGCGTGAGTTGGCCGCCGGGTTCGTCGCCCTCGAACACCAGCGGGTCGTTGTTCGACCGGCCGGCGTAGATGGCCGCCGTGAGGCCCGCGATGCCCGTCCCCGCGATGATGAGGCGCCGGTGTTCGACGACGTCGTCGCTGTCACTCATGCGAAGTGATTGGTGGGTGGCGCCCATTTAGCTTGCGCTGTCGCCTGCCGGCCACCGGGGTTGATGTCGGCGGCGACCCCACGACTCGCCATGCCCGCCGACCTGGCCGAGAAGACCGACCGCTACGAGCGAATGCTCGCCGACGCCCTCGACGCCGCCGAGAGTCGCCCCCCGGACGGGACGCCCCTCGGCGACGCCGCCGCCGACTGCCGCGAGATGGCCGCCGCCTACCTCGACGACGGCCGCCACTTCCGCGACGACGACGACCCCGTGAACGCGCTGGCCGCCTTCTCTTATGGCTACGGGTGGCTCGACGCCGGCGTCCGAATGGGTCTCTTTGCCGTCCCCGACGACGCCGACCTCTTTACCCTCTGAGCCGATTTCTGTCGTTTCAAATGCGATAGGTTTACGCCTCTCTGCTCCATATCCCGAGCGATGGACGCCGTTCTGCGAAACGTGTTGGCGGGGACGCGCGGCGGGAGCAACCGCGTGCGCATCCTGCAGGCCCTCGACCGCCAACCCCGGAACGCGAACCAGTTGGCGACCGAACTTGCCCTCGATTACAAGACGATTCGCCACCACCTCGACGTGATGGTCGACAACGGCGTGTTGACCGTCAGCGGCGACGAGTACGGCGCCGTCTATCACCCCACCGACCGGACCCGGAAACACTGGGAGACGGTCCAGGACATCGTCGACGACGGCGAGGGTCGGGAGAACTGACCCCGTCGGTCGCCTCGTAGGGGGTATCGTCGGGGTTCGTCGCGTCCGCTCCCGGGACCCCTGTGGGCCGGGGGGACCGACCGACTCGATTCGGGTGGCGACGATACCGCCTCTTTTAGTGTGACTGTCTACCGCTGGGTCGCCGGGACGGAGCGGCGACCCAGCGGCAGTGACTCACGCCAAACGCTATCCGTACCGGTAGGTCGGCCCGTCGTCGCCGTCTTCCACCTCGACGCCGAGTGCCGCGAGGCCGTCACGCAGTTCGTCCGCGCGGTCGTAGTTCCCCGCCTCGCGTTCGGTCTCTCGTACGTCGAGGACGAGTCGAATCAGGTCGTCGGCGAGTTGCGCCTCGCCCGCCGTCGCGTCGCCGAACGACAGGCCGAGGACCCCCTCGCCGAGGTCCTCGAACGCCTCGATTGCGCGTCTGAGCCCCACGTAGTCGTACTGTTCGCGCCCCTCGACGTGTCGGTTCGCCGCCGACGCGAGTTCGAGGAGGGCGGTCGTCGCCTCGCGCACGCCGAAGTCGTCGTTCATCGCCGCCGCGAACTCCTCGCGGGCGGTCGTCACCGCCTCGCGGAGGGCGGCGTCTTCGACTTTCGTCCGCGCGTCCACGCCGTCGCACGCCTCGACCGCCGACTCGTAGGCGCGTTCGAGGCGCTCCCAGCGCTCTTCGGCCTCCGCGATGGCCGCCTCGCTGTAGGTCTGACTCGACCCGTAGTTGGTGCCGAGGTAGAACGTCCGAATCACGTTCGGTCCGAACTCTTCGAGCGCGTCCCGGACGTAGAAGTAGTTGCCGAGACTCGAACTCATCTTCTCGCCCGCCGTCTCTAACAGTCCGGTGTGGAGCCAGTAGCGCGCGAACTGTTCGCCCGTCGCCGCCTCGCTCTGGGCGATTTCGTTCTCGTGGTGGGGGAAGACCAGGTCGTGGCCCCCGACGTGGATGTCGATGGTGTCGTCGAGGTGGGCCATGCTCATCGCCGAACACTCGACGTGCCACCCGGGCCGACCCTCGCCCCACGGCGAGTCCCACGTCTCGCCCGACGGCGGCGCGTCGCCGAGCGGTCGGTCGTCTTTCCGGTGTTCGGCCACGTCCGCCGGCGAGACGCCGTCCGCCTTCCAGAGCGCGAAGTCGGCGGGGTGGCGCTTCTCGGAACGCTCGCTCGGGTCGCCCTGTGCCTCCATCTCTTCGACTCGCTGATTCGAGAGTTTGCCGTAGTCCTCGAATTTCGTCACGTCGAAGTAGACCGACCCCGCCGACTCGTAGGCGTAGCCCTTCTCCATCAGCGTCTCCACGAGGCCGACGATTTCGGGGACGTGTTCGGAGACGCGCGGGTAGACCGTCGCGCGCTTGAGGTTCAGGCCGCGCATGTCCCGCAGGACCGAGGCGATGAAGCCCTCGGCCACGTCCAACTCCGACTCGCCGAGGTCGTCCTCGCCGACGCGGGCGACGATTTTCTCGTTCACGTCGGTGAAGTTCTCGACGTGACGGACGTCGTAACCCACGTACTCCAGCCAGCGGTGCATCACGTCGGCGTGGGTCCACACCCGCGCGTGACCGAGGTGGGCGTCGTCCGAGACCGTCAACCCACAGACGTACAACAGGACTTCCTCGCCCGATGGCTCGAACTCCTCGCGTTCGCCGGACAGGGTGTTGGTCACGGACAGCGTCATCGTCGTCCCGTTCCGCGTCGAGCCTTTAGTAGTTGTAGAAACGCGTTTACGCCTTCGGCACCGCGTCGAGCGCCGACTCCACGACGCGAAGCGCCCGCGCGCCGTCGCGTCCGCCGACGACCACGGCCAGTCCGTCGCCGGCGACGCCCGCCGCCTCGACCGGTATCTCGGCCGCGTGGAGGCGTCCCAGCACCGTCGCCAGCGCCCGGGCGTCCACGTCACCCGTCGCCACGAGCGCCGTCGCCGACCCCGCGTCGGGGGCGAACCCACGCCCGCCGACGGTCACCACCGCTTCCTCCTCGTTCCCCGCCTCGGTCTCGTTCCCCGCCTCGACGGCGCCCACTTTCCGACGGACGGTCACCCGGGCGTCCCGCCTCTCGGGGTCGCGGTCGGACAGGTCGTCGGCGTACCGCCGGAGCGCCGTCGCCACCGCGTCGACGTCGCCCACGTCGAGCGTCGCGGCCGCCGCGCGGTAGTTGACGACGCCCGCCCGGAGCGCCTCGCACAGGAACGGCCGCGCGCGCACCGCCTCGCGCGTCTCCTCGGCAATCGACATGGCGCTCCCTCGGCGCGACGCCTCAAAAAACTCGCCTCTCGAACAATGGTAAGGTATTTTACAGAATCGACCTTCTGGATACCGTTATGTGGTCGGCACGTCTCGGTTGGCCTGCGACGGTTCCCCGCTCCCGTCGCGTCGGTCCCCGCGGGCGCTCGTCGGTCCCACGTCGACGCGAATCCACCCCTCCTTTGCACTCACTGAATCAGCGCCGCGAGTGCGACGAGGACGGCACCGACGACGACGCCGGCACCGACGAGCACCGCCGGACTGGAGACGGTAGTGGCGACGGCCCCCGCGATGGCGATGGCGACGATACCCAGCGCCACGACGGGGAGCACCCCGCGACTGGGGAGCGCCCCGGCGAGTCGCTCGCCGATGGGCGTCGAGTCGGACTCCTCCCGTTGTGGACGCGAGAGCCGTTCGTCGACGTCGACGGCCGGTCGGTCGGTCTCCGGTTCGACCGTCACGTCGACGTGTCGCGTCTCGGCGCCGTAGCCGGTGGCGATTTCGAGGCGACCCGAGACCGGCGACTCGACGGCGTCGACGCCGACCGGAACCGACCGCGTCGTCTCGGCTTCCACGAAGAGGTTGCCGTCCGACTCCAGACGTGCGACCGTCGACAGCGCGTCGTCGGGGTGGACGTGGACGTGGACGGGTTCGCCGTGATTGCGGAGTTCGACCGAGAACGGACCGGAGGCGACGAATTCCTCCGGTACTTCGACGTCGTGGATGTTCCCACGGTTCAACTCGACGAGCAACACCGGTGTCACGCCTCGTGGCTCGCGCCCGAGGACGAAAAAACTTCAGGCCGACCGTCTAGTCGTCGCGCATGTCAGGCGGCAGGAGGTTCGGGATGCCGTCCTCGATGGGGTAGACCTCGCCCGTCACGGTGCCGACGAGGCGGCCCTCCAGAATCTCGTCGCCGTCTCGCTCGTCAACTTCGAGTTCGAGGTCGCTCTTGTCGAGCGGGTCACAGAGGATTTCCATCAGCGATTCTTTCATCACCCGATTCGAGGCGAGCGTCGGGTAAAAACCCACGGGTTGTGACGGTTCCCTCGACCCCGTCGGAGTGAGTCTTAAGCGGCCGGCGGCCGTACCGCCGTCCGTGTGTACCCTCACGCTCGCGTGGCAGGTGTTCGCCGACGCGCCGGTGGTCGTCGCGGCCAACCGCGACGAACGGGTCGGGCGGCCCTCCGAACCGCCGGCGCGTAGCGGGTCCGACCCGGCCGTCGTCGCGCCCCGCGACGCCGAGGCCGGCGGAACGTGGATCGGCTACAACGACGCGGGTCTCTTCGTCGGCGTCACCAACCGCTGGGTCGAGGGTCTCGCCGCCGAGCGCTCGCGGGGGTTGCTCGTCGCCGACGCCCTGCGCGAACGGAGCGCCACCGACGCCGCCCGCCTCGTCGAACGCGCCGTCGACGCCGACGAGTACGACGGCTTCAACCTCGTCGTCGCCGACGCGAACGCCGCCTTCCTCTTCGAGTGGGACGGCCGCCTCCGGGTGACCCAACTCGACCCCGGCGTCCACGTCGTCGTCAACGTCGGTGCGGCACTCGGCGGTGGCGGCGCCGTCGTGGACGCGTTCGTCACGCCCGACGCCCACCCCGAACGCGGCCGCGAACAGGCCGAGAACGCCCGCGCCGTCCGCGAGGCGCTGGTGCCCGAACCCGGCGAGGACGCCGATTCGTGGCTCGACCGCGCGGCGGCCGTGCTCTCGGACCACGAGTTCGGCGTCTGCGTCCACGAGGACGGCTACGGCACCCGCTCCTCGTCGCTCATCTCCCTCGGCGCGGACGGCGCCCGGTATCTCTTCGCACCCGGGCCGCCCTGCGAGACGGCGTACGACCTCGTGGAAAGTCAGGTTTAAACACGACGCGGCGCGTGGTGAGTGTATGGGCCGGACCGCCGACAACGACGGGGTGAGCGTCCGATGAGCGTAGCCGAGACGGACCTCTCGCCGGAGGAACGCGAGGCGCTCGAACTCATCCGCCAGACGGGGGGTATCCACCAGAGCGAATTCTGGAAGGAACTCGACATCTCCTCGCGGAAGGGGAGTCGCATCGCGGAGAAACTGGTCGAATCGGGCCTCATCGACCGCGAGGAGACGGTCTACGAGGGCCACAACACCTACCTGTTGATGCCGACGGCGAAAGACCTCGATTTCTCCTTGCTGATGGCCGGCGACATGCTCTCGCCGTTCATCGGCGAAGAGGAGGTCGACTCCCGGAGCGACGCCTTCTCGCAGTGGCTGATGAACCTCGCCTACGAGGAGTACTGAGCCGATTCGGCCGCCTTTCGTCGCGGATTCGACCGCGTTCCTCGCTAGCGCCGACGCTCCCGGTCGATACTCGAAAGAGGGGCGGACCGCAGGGGCCGGCGAGTCGTCGTTACTCGGCGTCGGCGTCGGCGTCGTCCTCGGCGTCCTCGTCGGGGAGCAAGTCGAGTTCGGCGAGGTGGCTCTCGATTTCGTCGTTGGTGAGTTCGTGGAACGCGGAGGAGTCGACGTCGACGGTCCCCACGTCGACGCCCGAGGGTTCCAGGCCGTCGTCGTTGGTCGACGCGAGCGCTCGAAGCGCGAGGTCGATGCCGCCGCCGAGGTCGAGTTCGTCCGTGTAGTTCTCTTCGAGGTAGTCCTGAAGGTCGCCCCGGTTGGCGCCGATGGAGACGGCCTTCCACTCGTAGGGCGTCCCCGAGGGGTCGGTCTCGTAGAGGCGCGGTTCGCCGTCCTCGATGCCGCCGATGATGAGCGCGACGCCGAACGGGCGGGCGCCGCCGACCTGCGTGTACTGCTGGATGTGGTCGGTGACCTCCTTGGTGAGCGTCTCGATGCCGATGGGTTCGCCGTAGCGCAGGCGGTTGACCTGTGCCTGCCGGCGCGCGAAGTCGATGAGTTGGCGCGCGTCGGCGACGTGGCCGGCGCTGGCGATGCCGATGTGGTCGTCGGCTTTGTGTATCTTCTCGACGCTCGTCGGTTCCATCAGCGGCGAGCGCGAGCGCTTATCCGCCGCCAGTACGACGCCGTCGTCCGTTCGAATGCCGATGCTCGCTGTCCCTCGCTTGACGGCCTCCCGGGCGTACTCGACCTGATAGAGGCGGCCGTCGGGCGAGAAAATGGTTATCCCGCGGTCGTAGGCCTGCTGTTGGGCTTGTCCCTGCATAGTATCACGTTGACTCTGACTCGAAATCGAGTTCGGCCGCGCCCGCGAACCCTTCCGGCAGTTCAACGTCCACGGCGCCGTCCCGGACGAATCCCCGCCGACGGTCGTTCTCGAACACGACGCGTCTCTCGGCGGTCACTCCGGCCCGGCCTCCTAAATACCTTTCTTCACACGATAGCACCGTCCCGGAGACGCCCCGGACGTAGACGCCGACCGGGTGGCCGTCTACGTCGTCGACGCAGGCCACCGCCGCCCGCGCCGGTCCCACCTCGTCGTGTCGGGTGCGCACCACCGCCTCGCCCGCGCCGTCCCCGAACTCGAAGCGAACCACCCGGAGGTCGGCGTCCGCGCTCCCGGCGTCGCCGAGGAGGTTGCCGGCGGCGTACCACAGTTCGCGCTGGAACGCCCGCCGGGTGACGTCGGCGTCCGGCCACGACTCGATGCCCACGGCGAGATACCGCCGTCGCGGACGCAGGTGTTTCGGGAGGTGTTTCATGGCCGGTCGGCGACGAGGACGCCCACGCCGTCGCTCACCCGTTCGACGGCCGTCAGGACGAATCCCGCGTCCGTCAACGCGTCCGCGAGGACGCCCACCGTCGCCGGGTCGTCCACCTCGGGGTCGTAGACGCCGCTCTCGACGTCCTTGCCGTCGAAGAACGTCACGTCGCCGAGGACGAACCGCCGGGGGTTCAGGTCCGCAATCGCCTCGATTGCCTCGCGCTTCTCGGCGTCGCTCAGGTGGTGCATGGCGAAGTTCGAGACCACGAGGTCGACGGGTTCGTCGACGTTCGGGTCGCGGAAGCGCCCCTCGCCGAAGGCGACGTTCGAGCGGTTCCGGTCGTCGGCCTTCCGGCGCGCCTCGTCGAGCATTCCGTCGCTGATGTCGCGGCCGAGGACGCGCCCGGCGTCGGCGGCGAGGGCGAGGGCGATGGCGCCCGTCCCCGTCCCGAGGTCCAGGACCGTCTCGTCGGGTCCGGGGTCGGCGTGGGCGACCACGAGGTCCGCACACGCCCGGTACTCCGGCGAGGACTGCTCGTCGTCGTACTCGGCGGCGAGATTCGAGAAGCGCTCGGCGTGTTCCTCAAGGGTCTTTTTCATACCGACCACGTTCGACGCCCGGCCCAATGAACGACTCGGACTGTCGCTCCCGGTTTCGCTCGGCGACGACCCCCCACTCCCGGAGACCGGCGCGCACCCACTCGGCGGCAAAGCCCGCCTCCTCGCCGACGGCGACGAGTTCGCGCGGGCCTCGGAGGTGGAGGTGGCTGGTCGGGTTCGCGCTGACGACGTAGGGGGCGTCGTAGTGGGCGACGAGTTCGCGGAGTGTGCGCAGGCGCCCGAGGGCCTTCACGCGCGGGCCGCCGGTCGAGCGCAGGACCGGCCCGAAGTCGAACTCGACGCGGACGCCGTTGTCGGCCGCGCTCCGCGCGAGGACGTGATTGAAGCCGCCCCCGCCGGCCATCGGCCGCGTGAGCACGTCCACGCGTTCGTGTTCGACGGCGAAGCGGTTGAGCGCGTCCGTCCCGCCGCGGAGACAGACCAGCGTGTGGTCGGGTCGAACGCTCCCGACGGTCCCGCTCGCTTGCTCGGGACCGGAGGCGACCACCTCGACGGCGTCGACGACGTCAACCGGCGCCGCCGCCAGCGCCTCGTAATCGGGGTCGGCGCCGCGGGCGCGAACCACCACGCCCTCGAACCCCATGCGGGCGGCGTCGCGGGCGAAGCGCGCGGCCGTGCTCTCGCCGTCGGGGTGGGCGTGGACCGCCTCGTACATGCCACCGCGTAGCGACCCCGAGGCTTTGGGGATTGCGCTTCGGCGCGTCTCCCCTGCCGACGGATAGAGGTAAGGTGACGCGCACCGAGCACGGGAGCATGGCACAGCACCCGGAAGCGGGACGGATGCGCTCGCTCGACGGGGTGGACGTCGACGTCGAGGACGGAAGCGTCTACAGAGAAAGCAAGGCGAGTGCCTCGGGGCTTGACCCCGAGGCGGTTCACGTGGTGCGGTAGGCGACGGAGCGCGCCTACTCGACGGCCTCACAGACCAGTTTCTCGAACGCGTCGGGCGACAGTTCGTAGACGGTGTAGCCCCCGCCGTCGCGGCGTCGTGCGACCCGCGCGACTGCCTCGCCGTCGACGACGACCCACCACTCGCCGCCGGCCTGCGGGTCGCGCGCCTCGAAGCGGACGGCGACGCCGAGTTCGGTCTCCAGTCGCTCGATAACGGGTGGGGTGACCGTCCCGTCGGCGAACCGCGGCGGGCGGTAGGGCCGTCCCGTGGGCGCGGAACTCCTCGACGTTGCGCCGCCACCACGCGGGCAGGTCGGCGAGGTCCACCTCCGCGTAGGGGTCCTCCTCGTCGTACCCCGGTGGGTGGCTCGCGGGTCGCGGCGGGTCGTCCATGCTTCGCCCTCGGACGCGACGGACAAAACGTCTCCCCGTCGTCGTGAGGGCTTTGGTGTCGGCGCCCCACCCCCCGCTATGGTCGACGCAGGCGACGACGCACCCGACTTCACCCTCCCGATGGCACAGGGCCGCGCGTACAACGACATCGAACCGTTCACGCTCTCGGAGGCGTTAGAGGACGGCCCGGTCGTCCTCGCGTTCGTCCCGGCGGCGTTCACCAGCGGCTGTACCGAGGAGATGTGTACGTTCACCGACTCGCTGGCGGCGTTCGAGGCGGTCGACGCGCAGGTCTACGGTCTCAGCGCCGACCTCTCGTTCGCACAGAACGTCTGGCTGGAACGGGAGGGCATCGACGTGCCGATGCTCGCCGACCAGGACCGGGAGGTCATCCGCGCCTACGACGTGATTTTAGCGGACATGTACGGCTACTTCGAGGTGGCCGAGCGGAGCGTCTTCGTCGTCGACACCGACGGCGAGGTGGCGTGGACGTGGGTGCGCGACGGCGACAACCCGGACTTCGACCCGTTCGTCGACGAGGTGCGCGACGTCGTGGCGTCGCTGGAGTAGCGCCTCACCCCACGAGTTCCGAGAGCGCCCCGGTCAACGTCTCGGCCGCGCGGTGGAGGTCGTCCGCGCGCACGTACTCCCGGTCGGCGTGGGCGACGGCGCCCTCGTCGTCGGCGAGGACGCCGGGACCGAAGACGACGGTCGGCGTCGGCGCGAAGTAGGAGGCTTCGGTGGCGGCGCCGAACGGTCGGATTGTACCCCCTGCCCCGTCGGTCGCCCGCGTCGCGGCGTCGGCGAGCGTCCGAACCAGCGTCGCGTCCGTGTCGGTGGCGAAAGCGTCCGGGAACGGCGTATCCGGGCGGACGAGCGACGCCGAGACGTCGACGCCGGCGTCGATTCGGTCGCGGAGGTACGCCTCCAGTTCGTCGGAGAACGCCTCGCTCGTCTCGGGCGGGACGCTCCGGCGGTCGAAGGTGATTCGACACTCGCCGGGTATCTGGTTGGGCGCCTCGCCGCCGGCTATCATCGACGGCGTGAGGAGCGGTCGGCCGAGGGCGTCGTGGGCGTCCGGTCCGCGTTCGTCGTCGTACGCGACCATGGCGTCGAGGACGCGCGCGGCGGCGGCGACGGCGTTGGTGCCCGCCTCGGGGTTTGCGGCGTGGGCGCTCGTCCCCCGGACGGTGACCGTCCCCTCGAACTGCCCGCGCGCGGCCGTACAGACGTCCAGACCGGTCGGTTCGCCGACGACGTACGCGTCGGCCGAGAGCGTCTCCCCGAGGTGGGCCGCCCCGAGTTGCGTCGTCTCCTCGTCGGGCGTCACCGCGAGGGTGAGTCGTCCCTCGGCGGGGTCGACGGCGAGGAAGGCCGCGAGCAGTGCCGCGAGCGGTCCCTTCGCGTCGCAGGCGCCGCGCCCGGAGACCACGTCGCCGTCGCGGGCGTAGGGGACGTGCGGCGGGACGGTGTCGACGTGCGTGTTGAGGACGACGTGGGTGCCGTCGCCGTCGCCGTCGCCGCGACTCGCGCGGACGTTCCCCGCCTCGTCGACGGACGGGTCGACGCCCGCCTCCCGAAGCGTCTCACACAGGAGCGTTCGCATCTCGGTGACGTCCTCGCGGGACGGCGTTTCGACGGCCCGTCGGTGGAAAGTCTCGATGTCGAGGGTCATGGTGGCTCCGTCCGGTGGGATTCGGTGGTGGGTACGCGTCCCGGCATAACAGTTCGTCGGTCGAGACCGCGGGTGTTTTTTGAATTCAGTGCGACGGGAGAGCGATGGTGTCGATTCGTCGCGTCCGGCGGCGCGGCCGCTACCGGGAGAGCGTCGCGGACTTGCTCGCCGACTTCGACGACGCCTTCGTGCCGCCGCTGACGGGGAGCGACCGCGACGCCGTCGCGCGGTCGAGCGACGAACACGGACCCGCCACCCTCGGGGGCTACGTCGAACGCTGTCTCGACCGGCCGATGCTCGGCGCGTTCGACGGCGACGACCTGGTGGGATTCTGTTCGTTTCACCCGGTCGTCCGCTCGCGGTATCTCGACGGCTACACGCCCGCGAACCACGTCTCGATACTGCTCGTCCGCCGGCCGTACCGCAACCGGGGCGTCGCCACGCGGTTCTACCGGCGCCTCCTGACCGACCTCGATTCGGCCCTCCGTCGGCCCTACGTCACCACGAAGACGTGGTCCACCAACCACGCCCACCTGCGGGTACTCGACAAACACGGCTTCGACTGCGTCGCCCGCGTCGAAGACGACCGGGGCGACGGCGTCGATACGGTGTATTACGCGGCCGAGACGGACTACTGACACCGCTGGCGCTCCGGCCAGAGGACGAACCAGATGGCGCTGAGACTCAACAGGAGCGTCAGGCCGACGGCGGGGAGTTTCCACGCCGGCGGAAAGACGAGGTCGATGGTCTGGAGACCGCCGATGAAGACGCCGAGAAAGCCGAACAGCGAGGGGACGATGCGCTTGGCGGCGACGTAGCCCGTATCCCGGCGCACCCGAACCACGTCGTGACAGAGCACGTCCGCCGCCTCGCGTCCGGTCGCCGGCAACAGGACCGTCCGCCCGCGCACGTCTTCGGGTTCGAAGTCGCTATCGGTCTCGATGTAGTGGCTGTCCGGCCTGATGTAGTGGACGCGCACCCGCGTGCGGTCGGTCTGTGAACTGAGGATTACCCGGTCGCCGTCGTCGACGCCGAGGACCTCCATCGTGTCGGGGTTCATGCGCGCCGTCGCGCGGTTCTCGTCGACGTTGAGACCGAGGTCGACCCGCAGGTTGGCCTCGTGGTAGCCGACGCTCGCGTCGAGGAGTCGGTTGCGAAGTCGTCGGAGGCGACCCGCTTTCGGGGCGTCGAGGAGTTCCCGCCGGACGGGGCGTCGCGCGTGTAAGACCGTCGTCGTGTGTTCGTCCGCCCGCGCTTCGAACTCGGCGCCGAGCAGTTTCCGGGCGCGGGTGCTCAGCGAGACGGTGTCGGGGGCCATGTCGGGCGTCGCCACCACGTCGAGGAGGATGCGCCCGCCGGTCGTCGGGTTGTAGAGTTCCACCAGGTCGCCGTCTTCGACGCCCATCCGGTCGAGGACTGACGGGTGGGTCCGGCACTCGTCGGTGCGCGTACTCTCGGTTCGCGTCGAGTACCGAACCACCCGGAGCGGTCCCGACTCCCCGGCGTCGACGGGCGTCAGCGTCACCTCTTCCCCGCCGTCGAGACCCAGTTCTTCCTGTTTGTTGAGGCGGAGGAACGCCTTCGGCGGCGACGACGATTGCGCGTACGCGTCGCTGAAGGTGAGGACGGTGAGGAGTTTCGCCGGGGCGTCGCCGCCGGTCGCCGACGCCCACGCGTACCCCGTCGCCGCGTCGCCCCCGGGGTAGAGTCGGTCGAACACCGCCTGCGGCACGACGATGGCGTCTTTGAACTCGTCTGCGCTCGGGTCGAAGTCCCCGGCGTCGAACTCCCGCCGGGACCACGCCCGAACGCGCGTGCGTCGGTGCTCCCCCATGGGGGCATCTCCGTTCGAGCCGAGTTATGTCTTTTCGAGGCGCGTCACGTCGTCGATGGTCTCGCGCCGGCGGAGGAGTCGCGCGCCGTCGGCTTCGAGGGCGACCTCCGCCGGGCGAGGTTGTGAGTGGAACTGATTCGCCAGTTCGTAGCCGTACGCGCCCGCGTTGCCGATGGCGAGGACGTCCTCGCGTTCGGGCGCGGCCACCGGGCGGTCGATGCAGAAGACGTCCGCGCTGGTACAGCAGGGACCGCCGATGGAGACCGCTCGCGCCTCGCGGTCCGGCGCGGTGACGTTGCGGATGGGGTGATAGGAGTCGAACATGGCCGGGCGGATGAGCGTCGCCAGCGACGCGTCGACGCCGACGACGGTCGTCTCCGGCGTCTCCTTGACCGTGTTGACGGTGGTGAGGATGAGTTCGGCGTCGGCGACGACGTACCGTCCGGGTTCGAGTCGCATCTCGGCGCCGAGGTCGCCCACCGCCTCGCGCACCTTCGCGGCCACCCGCGGCAGGTCGAGTGGCTCTTCGTCTTCGCGGTAGGGGACGCCGAAACCGCCGCCGAAGTCCACGAACTCGAGGTCGCCGACTCGCCGGCCCATCTCGGCCACCCTGGCGAGCGCTCGGCAGTGGTCGTCCAGGTCGTCGTGGAGGACGCCGCTCCCGGCGTGGGCGTGGAGACCCACGAGGTCGAACCGCTCGCGCACGTCGGCGGCGACGGCCGGCACCTGTTCGTAGGGGATGCCGAACTTGGCGTCCTTGCCGGTGGCGACCTTCTCGTGGTGGCCGGTGCCGATGCCGGGGTTGACTCGAATCGCCACCCGACCGTCGTAGCCGCGGGCTTCGAGGCGGTCGAAGGTGTCGCGCGCGCCGGCGGTGATAGTGAGTCCGGGGTGGTCGGCCGCGAGGTCCACCGCGTAATCGAGGTCGCGGTCCGGGGGGTTGACGGCGGTGTACTGGAGACCGTCGGGGTCCGCGCCCGCCTCGACGGCGCGGTGGAGTTCCCCCCACGCGGCGCACTCGACGTTCGCGCCGGCGTCGACGAGCGTCGAGAGGACGGCCCGGCCGGTGTGGGCCTTCGCGGCGTACATCACGTCGGCGTCCTCGAACGCGGCGGCAAAGCGGCGGTAGTTCTCCCGCACCCGGTCGAGGTCGATCACGTACAGCGGCGTCTCGTGGCTCGCCGCGAGCGAACGGAGGCGGTCGGACGGCCAGTCGGAGAGCCGTCGAACCGGCGGCGAGGCGGCGTCCTCGGTCATTACGGTGGTATGGCTCGGCCGGCGATTCAAGTCTTTGGATTGTTCGCCGCCGGGAGACCCCGCCGACGGCTGGCAATTTTAAGTCGGGCGGTCGAGTAGCGCGCCCATGGTCGGTTCGTATCCGGTGTTCGACGGACACAACGACGTGCTCTCGAAACTCGCGGGCGCGGCCGACGAGCGATTCTTCGACGGCGACGCGGCGACGGAGTTCGACCTCCCGAGCGCCCGGGCGGGCGGCGTGACCGGCGGACTGTTCGCCGTCTTCCCCGAGGAACCCCCGGAACACGAGGGACGACGCGGGTCGACCCACCTCCGGGACGGCCGAGGCACCGTCGTCGACGTCGCGCCGGCGGTGACCGAACGCTACGCCAGAGCGCGCGCGTTCGACCAGCTCGCCCGGCTCTACCGCATCGAACGCCGCGCGGAGGGCGACGTCGAGGTGGTTCGGACGGCCGCCGACCTGCGGCGGTCGGCGGCCGACGAGACGACGCTGACGGCCGTCGTCCACTTCGAGGGCGCCGAACCACTGGGTCACGACCTCTCGCATCTCCCCGCCTTCTACGCGGCGGGGCTTCGCTCGCTCGGCCTCGTCTGGAGTCGCCCCAACGCCTTCGGTCACGGCGTCCCCTTCCGTCGCCCGTCGACGCCGGACCTCGGTCCCGGCCTGACGGCACGTGGGCGCGAACTCGTCCGCCGGTGTAACCGCCTCGGCGTCGTGGTCGACCTCGCTCACCTCAACGAGGCGGGGTTCTGGGACGCCGCCGAGGAGTCGACCGACCCGCTGGTGGTGAGCCACACCGCCGCGCACGAACTGAGTCCGTCCGCCCGGAACCTCACCGACGAACAGCTAGACGCCGTCGGCGAATCCGACGGTCTCGTCGGGGTGACGTTTCACGTCCCGGACGTCCACCCCGACTGCGAACGCGACACGACGGTGTCTGTCGATGTCGTCGCCGACCACGTCGACTACGTCGCCGACCGCATCGGCGTCGACCACGTGGCCGTCGGTTCCGACTTCGACGGTGCGACGCCGCCGGACGCCCTCGGCGACGCCGGCGAGGTGCAGACGCTGTTTCGCGCACTGGAGCGCCGGGGGTACGACCGCGAGGAGATACGGCGCATCGCGCGGGACAACTGGGTGTCGACGCTGGCCGAGACGATGGCGTCGGCCGAGGCGACGGATTAGTTCTCCCGCAGGGCTTGCTCGCGTCGGGTCGCGTCGCGCGTCTCGTCTTCGATGTCGAGGGCGACGACGGCGGGCTTGTACGCCCCGCCCGCGAAGAGTTCGTGGTCGCCGATGGAGGACTCCACCATGCGCGTAAAGGCCCGCCGTTCGGGCGGCAGGTGGCCGTAGATGACCTCCTCCTCGACGAGGTCGTAGACGGGGATGCGCGGCGAGAG
>JBDGTR010000071.1:0-33334 GCA_042216635.1 Haloplanus sp.
GATGCGCCGGAAGTACGCCCGCTTCGTCGCCCAGGAGGTCGAGAAGGACGGCCGTCTCCCCCACTTCACCGACGACGCCGTCGAGGAAGTGATTCTGGAGGCGCGCCGCCGGGCGGGCCGGAAGGGCCACCTCACGCTCGAACTCCGGAACCTCGGTGGGTTGGTCCGCGTCGCCGGCGACATCGCGCGCGCCGCCGACGCCGAGCGCACCACCCGCGACCACGTCCTCCAGGCCAAGGGTCGCTCGCGCTCCATCGAGCAACAGCTCGCGGACGACTACATCCAGCGCCGGAAGGATTACGAACTGCAGGTCAACGACGGCTTCGTCGTCGGCCGCGTCAACGGACTCGCCGTCATGGGCGAGGACTCCGGCATCGTCCTCCCGGTGATGGCCGAGGTGACGCCCTCGCAGGGTCCCGGCGACGTCATCGCCACGGGGCAACTCAAGGAGATGGCACAGGAGGCAGTCGACAACGTCTCCGCCATCATCAAGAAGTTCTCCGACGAGGACATCACCCAGAAGGACATCCACATCCAGTTCGTGCAGGCGGGACAGGGCGGCGTCGACGGCGACTCCGCCTCCATCACCGTCGCCACGGCGGTCATCTCCGCACTGGAGAACGTCGGCGTCGACCAGTCGCTCGCCATGACCGGGTCGCTCTCGGTCCGCGGGGACGTCCTCCCCGTCGGCGGCGTCACCCACAAGATTGAGGCCGCCGCCAAGACCGGCTGTGACCGCGTCATCATCCCCGAGTCCAACCTTCAGGACGTGATGATAGAAGACGAGTACGAGGAGATGATAGAAATCATCCCGGTCAGCCACATCAGCGAAGTGCTCGACGTCGCCCTCGAAGGCGAACCCGAGAAGGACTCGCTGGTCGACCGGCTCAAACACATCACGGGGTCGGCCCTCGACGGGCAGGGCGTCAGCAAAGGTCCCAGCAGTCCCAGCCCGCAGTAGGCGCATGCCGAACTGGGGGGCGTTCGCCGGCTTCGTCGGCGTCGTCCTCGGCGGACTTCTCCTGCTCGCACACGCGTCGTCCGGACTTCTGAGCGGCGACGCCGACGGCGAGACGCGCGCGTCCTCGGAAGCGCCACACGCCGACGACGCGGTCGATACCTACCCCGCGACGCCGACCGACCGGGTCGTGTCCGCGCCGTCCGTCGCCGACGAGCGACTGCGCCCCGACCTCTCGACGGGCGCGTTGCTCGTCAACGTCGCCGTCTCGCAGGGGTTGTTCGGGTCGCTCCTCGTCGTCGGGGCGTGGTACACCGGCGTCCCGGCGGCGGCGTTCGGCGTCGACGCGGCGGCCGTGGGCACGATTCCTCTCGCCGCCGGCGTCGGACTCGGCGTCGCACTCTACGCCGTCAACGAGGCTGGGTCGACGGCGAGCGACCGGTTCGGTCTCGGCGACGGCGACGCTCTGCGGGAAGCGCTCGCTCCCGATTCCGTGGCGGGGTGGGCCGTGCTGTTGTTCGTCGTCCTCCCGACCATCGCGGGCTTCGAGGAACTGCTCTTCCGGGGGGCGCTCGTCGGCGCCTTCGTCGCGGGGTTCGGCGTCTCGCCGTGGCTCTTGGCCGCGCTGTCCTCGGTGGCGTTCGCCCTCGGCCACGGCGCGCAGGGTCCGGGCGGCGTCGTCGTGACGGGACTGCTCGGGTTCGTCCTCGCGGCGGCGTTCGTCCTCACGGGAAGTCTGGCGACGGTGGTGGTCGCACACTACCTCGTCAACGCACTGGAGTTCGTCGTCCACGAGGGCGCGGGGGTCGCGTGGTAGGGGACTACCCTTCGAGGTCGCGCAGTCGGTCGGCCACGTCGGCGGGCGTCGCGCCCGGTTCGGAGACGCGGTGGTCGGGGACGAAGATGGGCGCGGGGTTCGCCCGGAGGGCCGCCCGGACCGTCTCCACGTCGTCGGCGTCGTCGGCGTCGAGGTGGGCGAGGCGGGCCACCTGTCCCACGTCGGCCGTCTCGCCGTAAGGCACCTTCCGGACGGCTTCGAGCACCTCTCGCTGGTCGGTGGGGAGCGTCAGCGCGACGGTCACGTCGTCGAAGTCGTCCTCGGCGCCGTCGAGGTAGTCGAACAGTCGGTCCAACAGGGGGTGGTCGGCGGCGGCGTCCGGGGGAGTCGACTCGGGGAATTCGACGCCGATGACGCGCCCGGAGACGACGGCCACCTGTACCGCCCGCCCGAGCACCGACGACTCGCGCGCGTAGAGTCCTTCCATGCGAGGGGGGAGGCGGGCGCGACCCAAAAGCGGGGCGCAAGACTTATGTCCAAATCAGTACGTCAGTGTACAATGATGGACGCTAATGGTGAAGACCTCGCGCCGGCGGTGCGCTCGATTCTGTCGGCGGCCCGCGCGCGGTCGGGCGGCGACGAGCGCCTGTCGGTGCGGGCGCGGTCGTTTCCCGACGCGGTGGCGGCCGCCGAGGACGACGGGCGCGTGCCGGTCATCGCGGAGGTGAAGCCGACGAGTCCGACGACGGAGGGGCGAAACGACGGTGACCCCGTGGCGCTCGCCCGGGAGATGGTCGCGGGCGGGGCGACGGCGCTGTCGGTGCTGACCGAACCCGAACACTTCGGCGGGTCGACCGACGCCCTCGAACGCGTGAGGGCGGCGGTGGACGTACCGGTGCTCCGCAAGGACTTTATCGTCGAGGAGTCCCAACTTGACCTCGTGGCGTCGGACCTCGTCCTCCTCATCGCGCGGTTCGTCGACGACCTGTCCGGTCTCGTCGCGGCCGCCGAGGAGCGGGGGTTCCAGCCGCTGGTCGAGGTCCACACCCGCGCGGAGCTGGACCGGGCGCTCGCGGCCGGGGCCGACGTCGTCGGCGTCAACAACAGGGACCTGGCGCGACTGGAGGTCGACCTCGGGACGTTCGAACGGGTCGCTCCCCACGTCCCCGAGGACGTGACGCTGGTCGCGGAGAGCGGCATCGGGAGCGCCGAGGACGTGCGGCGAATGCGCGAGGCGGGCGCGGACGCCCTCCTCATCGGGACGGCGATTATGGACGGCGACGTGCGGGCGAACGTGCGGCGATTCACGGAAACGGAGACGGAGACGACAACATGAGTTCTGATTCGAGTTCGGGGAAGTTCGGAGAGTACGGCGGACAGTACGTGCCGGAGGCGTTGATGCCGGCCATCGAGGAGCTAGAGGACGCCTACCGACGGTACGTCCTGGAAAACGAGGACGGCTTCATGGACGACTTCCGGGGGCGCCTCGCCGACTTCGGCGGGCGGCCCACCCCCCTCCAGCGGGCCGAGCGTCTCTCGGAGCGCTACGACCGCGAAATCTACCTCAAACGCGAGGACCTGCTCCACGGCGGCGCGCACAAACTCAACAACGCCCTCGGACAGGTGTTGCTGGCGAAGTACATGGGCAAAGAGCGCATCGTCGCCGAGACGGGCGCCGGGCAACACGGCACCGCGACGGCGATGGCGTGTGCCCACCTCGGGATGCCCTGCGAGGTGTACATGGGGCGGCGCGACATCAACCGTCAGCGCCCGAACGTCTACCGGATGCGCCTCAACGGCGCCGAGGTGAACCCCGTTACGGTCGGCCGGGGAACGCTGAAGGAGGCCATCAGCGAGACGATGCGCGACTGGGCGACCAACGTCGAGGACACCCACTACGTCATCGGGTCCGTCGTCGGTCCCCACCCGTTCCCGGCGATGGTTCGGGACTTCCAGAAGGTCATCTCCGAGGAGGCCCGCGAACAGGTGCGCGAGAAGACGGGCGGTCTCCCGGACGGCGTCCTCGCGTGTGCCGGCGGCGGGTCGAACACCATGGGCGCGTTCGCGGAGTTCGTCGACGACGAGGACGTGTCTCTCTACGCCGTCGAGGCGGGCGGCAGTAGCCTCGCCGTCGACGAAGACCGCGGCGTCGCGCCCAACTCGGCGTCGCTGTCGACGGGCACCGAGGGCGTCCTCCACGGGTCGCGCACGCGGGTCCTCCAGGACAGCGACGGACAGATAATGGAGTCACACAGCGTCTCGGCCGGTCTCGACTACGCCGGCGTCGGTCCGGAACTCGCCCACCTCGTCGACACCGGTCGCGTCACCGCCGTCAACGTCGACGACGACGGCGCTCTCGAAGCCTTCCACCGCCTCTCGCAACTAGAGGGCGTCATCCCGGCGCTCGAATCCGCCCACGCGCTGGGGTATCTCGAAGCCAACTACGAGGACCTCGGCGAGGTACTGGTCGTCAACGTCTCCGGGCGGGGCGATAAGGACCTCGAAACGGTGTTAGAGGAGACCCACGGCCGCGACGTCGAGAACGCGCCGGACATCGACACCTTCGCCGAGACGGGGGGATTCGAATGAGTTCCATCGCGGCGGCCTTCGCCGACGGCGACGCGTTCGTCCCCTACCTCGCGGCGGGCGACCCAAACTACGAGGCGTCGCTGTCGTACGTCGAAGCCCTCGAACGCGGCGGCGCGGACGTCATCGAACTCGGCTTGCCCTTCTCGGAACCCATCGCGGAAGGGCCGACCATCCAGAGCGCCATCGTGCGCGCACTGGAGTCGGGAATGACCCCCGAACGCTACTTCGAGTTCGTCGAGGACCTCGACGTGGACGTGCCGCTGGTCTGTATGACCTACTACAACCTCATCTACCAGTTCGGCGACGACGAGGAGAGGGGCCCGGAGGCGTTCGTCCGCCGGGCCGCCGAGGTGGGCATCGAGGGGTTCGTCGTCCCGGACCTGCCCGCCGAGGAGGCCGAACCCCTCCGGGCCGCCTGCGACGCCCACGACTGCGAACTGGTGTTCATCGTCGCGCCGACGACGCGGGGCGAGCGACTGGCGCGCATCATGTCGCAGGTGACGGGCTACGTCTACGTGCAGGCGCGACTCGGGACCACCGGCGCGCGGTCGGCCCTCTCGGACCAGACCGACGAGAGCCTGGACCGCTTGCGCGAGTGGGACGTCCCCAAGGCGGTCGGGTTCGGCATCTCGACCGGCGACCACGCCGAACGCGTCGTCGCGGCGGGCGCCGACGGCGTCATCGTCGGCTCTGCACTCGTCGACATCGTCGCACAGGGCGTCGAACGCGGCGACCCGCCGGTGACGGTGGCGAGCAAACTCGAAGCGAAGGCGCGCGAACTCAAAGAAGGCGCCGCCCGCGGCGCGGCCAAAGGGCGTCCGCATTCGGAACGTACATAAGCGCCGTTGGTACACTGTAACACATCCATGAACACAGGAATCAACGCACGCCTCGGACGCATCTCGACAGCCGAGAAGTACCTCGTCGTCCCCATGGACCACGGCGTCACGATGGGTCCGGTGAAGGGACTCGTCGACATCGAGTCGACCATCGACGCGGTGACGCGCGGCGGCGCAGACGCGGTGTTGACACAGAAAGGCATCGCGCCGCGGGTCCACGGCAACAAGAACGGCGCGGGCTTCATCGTCCACCTCAACGGGTCGACGAACATCGGACCCGACGAGGACGACAAACGCCGCACGGGGAGCGTCGAGGCGGCGGTCCGGGCCGGCGCCGACGCCGTCTCCTTTCACATCAACGTCGGCTCCGAGTACGAACCCGACCAGATGACCCAACTCGCGGAGGTGACCGACCGGGCGGCCGAACTCGGCATGCCGACGCTGGCGATGGCCTACGCGCGCGGTCCGGACATCGCGGAGGACGACCCCGAAGCGCTCGGCCACGCCGTCCGCCTCGCCGAGGAACTCGGCGCGGACGTGGTGAAGACGGGCTACAGCGGCGACGGCGACAGTTTCGCACCGGTCTGTTCGGCCACCCGCCTGCCCGTCGTCATCGCGGGCGGTAGTCGCGGCACCGACCGCCAGACCGTCGAGATGGTTCGCGGCGCCATGGACGGCGGCGCCGCCGGCGTCTCGATGGGGCGCTCTATCTTCCAGCACGACGACCCCGAGGCCATCACGCGCGCCATCTCCGCCGTCATCCACGACGACGCGAGCGTGAGCGAGGCGATGCGCGCCGCCGGACTGGCCGAAGTGTAGCGAGGGGTCGTCGGATTCTGGGGGGCGGTTTTGTCCGACGGAGACCGTTCCGTGCCCACTCCGAAATCCGGGAGACCGGCGGTCTCCCGAACTCGGGCGTCCACGGGAGCGACGCTCTCGTCTGCACACCGGAAGTCTCAGGGACGGCTTCGCCGCCGTGAAAGCCCCGAGACGCTGGATTCGGGGGCGTTCGAGGGGGTTCCAGCTACCCCGGTCACGAAGACGACGACACGAGTGGAGCAGGTTCATCCGCCACGTTGAAGCCACGCCGCCGAGTGGGATTGGCAATGACACGGAGCGTGTGGTTGAAGGCCGACGGCGACGTCGGCGACTGGGAGACGCGGAAGAAACGCATCACCGCCGGACTGGAGGCGGGCGTCGACTGGGTACTCGTCGACGAGGCGGACGTGGCGCGGGTGCGCGAACTGGGCGACGTGAAGGTGGCGGCCTTCCGGTCCGACGCCGACCTCGTCGAGGACGCCGAGGACGAACGCGAGGAGGCCGACGCCTACGTGGTGGGAAAAAACGGCGAGGGCGACGGGACGGTCGACCTGCCACCGGACTACTCGGGGTCGGCGGACCTCTCGACGCTCCGCCGCGACGACGACCGGGCGCAGGGCGCCTACGTCCGCATCCTGAACGAGGACTACGAGGCCTTCGCGGAGGAGGCGGCCCACGACGCCGAATACACCCTCGTCGTCGGCGAAGACTGGACCATCATCCCACTCGAAAACCTCATCGCGCGCATCGGCGAGGAGACGGACCTCGTCGCGGGCGTCACCTCGGCCGAGGAGGCCCAGACGGCCTTCGAGACGCTCGAACTCGGCGCCGACGGCGTCCTGTTGGACTCCAGTGACCCCGACGAGATTCGCGCCACCTGCGAGACGCGCGACGCCGCCGAACGCGAACACCTCGACCTGCAGTACGCGTCGGTGACCGCCGTCGAACGGACGGGCATGGCCGACCGGGTCTGTGTCGATACGGGGAGTCTGATGGACCACGACGAGGGGATGCTCGTCGGGTCGATGTCCCGGGGTCTCTTTTTCGTCCACGCGGAGACGGCGGAGTCGCCGTACGTCGCCTCCCGGCCCTTCCGGGTCAACGCCGGCGCGGTCCACGCCTACGTCCGCGCGCCCGACGGCGGGACGAAGTATCTCGCCGAACTCCAGAGCGGCGACGAGGTGCAGGTCGTCGACACCGAGGGCAACACCCGCGAGACGGTCGTGGGACGGGTCAAAATCGAGAAGCGGCCGATGTTCCGGGTGCAGGCGGAAGTCGAGAGCGAGGAAGGCCCGGACCGCATCGAGACCCTCCTCCAGAACGCCGAGACCATCAAGGTCCACACCCGCGAGGGCCGGACGGCCGTGACGGACCTCGAAGTCGGCGACGAGATGCTGGTCTACTACGAGGACGTGGCGCGACACTTCGGCGAGGCCGTCGAGGAGAGCATCATCGAGAAGTGACGGCCGAGGTGACCCGCGTTCCGGTCCCGACTGACACCACGGCCGGCGGGACGACCAACGCCTACCTCCTCGGCGACCCCGCACTCCTCGTCGACCCCGGCGGGCGGACGGCCGCCCTCGACGCCGCCGTCGCCGACCGGTCGGTCGCCCACGTCGCCGTCACGCACGCCCACCCGGACCACGTCGGCGGCGTCGCCCACTACGCCCGCGAGACGGGGGCGACGGTCTGGGCGCGACGCGGCCGCGAGGCGCGATTCGAGTCGGCGGCCGGCGTCGCCCCCAATCGCGCGTTCGGCGAGGGCGACGCCGTGGGTCCGGCGACGGTAATCGAGACGCCGGGACACGCACCGGACCACGTCGCCTTCGCTGTCGGCGACCGCGTCCTCTGTGGCGACCTCGCGGTGGCGACGGGAAGCGTCGCCGTCGCCGCCCCCGAGGGCGACCTGCGGGCGTATCTCGCCTCGCTCCGTCGCCTGCGCGTCCGCGACCCCGGTCGCCTCCTGCCGGGCCACGGCCCGGAAATCGCCGACCCGCAGGCGACGCTCGACCGACTGCTCGCCCACCGCCGCGACCGGGAGCGCCGGATTCTCGCGGCCGTCGAGGCGGGCGCACGGACCGTCGACGACGCGTTGGACGCCGCCTACGAGAAAGACCTCGGGGGCGTCCGTGCCCTCGCGCGGGCGACGGTCGTCGCCCACGTCGAGAAACTCGCCGTCGAGGGTCGGGTGCGCTACGACCGCGCGAGTGGCGCAGTTCGGCCACTCTGAGCGGCGAGCCGGCGCGGTGGCTATCTCCGTCATGCCAAGGCCTATCTCCGCCGAGAGAGAAGAGTGGGGGTAGTGACCGAGTCAGGTTCGCGTGGTGAGGGGCTTTCCGAAGACGGGACCGGAGAGGAGAGCGAGGACGACCAGTACGTCAGCGACCTCGAACGGTACCGCAGACGTCTCGACGGAGCGATGTTCGCGGGCGACGTCGCGTGGTGGGAGATGGACGTCGAGACGGGGACCGTCGAGTTCCACGAGAACAAAGCCGACATGCTCGGGGCGTCGCCGACGGAGTTCGACCATTACGAGGACTTCACGGAGCGCCTCCACCCGGACGACTACGAACGCGCCATGGACGCGATGCGAGACCACCTCGAAGGGCGCGCGAAGAAGTACGACGTCGAGTACCGAATCCGCACCGCGAGCGGCGAGTACCGCTGGTTCCACGACGCCGGGGGCGTCACGGAGTGGACGGACGACGGCGACCCGGAGAAGGTGACCGGCATCGCCATGGACATCACACGACGCAAAGAGGCCGAACGGGAACTCCGCCGGCGGAACGAACAGTTGTCCCTGCTCAATCGAATCGTCCACCACGACATCCGCAACGACATGAGCGTGATACTGGGGTGGGTGGACGTACTGAGCGAGGCGGCGACCGAGGAGGAACGCGCGAACCTCGACCGGATTCGGGACGCGGGCGAACACGCGATGGGACTCACGAAAGACGTCCGCACGCTGGTCGAACTGTTCGGGAGCGAGAGCGCCGGGGCGGACCTCCAGTCGGTGAATCTCCGCACCGTCCTCGAAACCGAAATCGAACGCGTCCGCGAGACGTTCGCGGACGTCGAGATTCGGACCGACGGTGACCTCCCGGACGTCGCCGTCGAAGCCAACACCATGCTCTCGTCGGTCGTGGGGAACCTCCTGACCAACGCCGTCGAGCACAACGACAAAGCGGTGGCCCGAATCGACGTCGGCGCCGAGGCTGGCCCGGAGACGGTCGTCGTCCGCGTCGCCGACAACGGACCGGGAATCCCGTCGGAAGACCGCGAGCGGATGTTCGAACTCGACGCCAAAGGCACCGACAGCGACGGAACGGGCGTGGGACTCTACCTCGTAGCGACCCTCGTCGACGCCTACGGCGGCACCGTCGACGTCGCGGACAACGAACCAACGGGAGCGGTCTTCACCGTCGAACTGCCGCGAGCGAGCGGCGACTGACGCGTCTCTCCAGCGACGTCTCGCCGACGGGCTTTTCGGTCCCGCCCGCCGAGTCGCGGTATGGACCTCGACGCCGAACTCGAACGCGCCCGCGCCCTCGACGTCGACGCCCTCGCGGACGCCATCGAGTCCATCGGCTTCGAGTGTACGCGGTGTGGCGCCTGCTGTACGGCCGAATCCGACGACCCGCACACGGCGACGGTCTTCCCCGACGAGGTGCGGGACCTGCAGGCGACGACCGACTACGACTGGCGGGACGTGGCGCGACCGATGCCCTACGGACTCGCAGAGGGCGCGGACGGGCCCGAAGGAGAGACCTTCGAGTGGGCGCTCCAGACCGACGCCTGTGGCGACTGCACCTTCTACGCGGAGCGCGAGGGTCGGGGGCAATGTACCGTCCACGACGACCGCCCGCTCATCTGTGCGACCTACCCGTTCAGCGTCGACCTCGGAGGCACGACGCAACCGATGGGCGAGGCCGTCGACGAGGCGGGAATGGTTCGCGCACACGAGTGTGAGGGACTCGGCCGCGACATCTCCCGGGAAGACGCCGAGAGACTGGCGCGAACGCTCAAGGAGCGAGCGGTTCGGGAACTGGAGGAAGCCGTCGGGGTCCGCGACAACTACGAACCGGTCGAGACGGACCCCGGCGAAGTGGTCGTCCACGACTCCGAGGGGGCGAAAGGCCCCGACGGCGGCCCGCGATGACGGCGGTACACCTTTAACGATGCCGCCAGACGTTGGCATGGAGGTTAGAGCGTGGAGATCTCAGATAAACTGCTGTGTCTGTTCAGTTCGAATGTTCGCTCGGAGGACGGAAAATACGTCATCGAGGTGCCGCGCCGCGAGATAGAGACGGGGTCGATAGAACCCGACGAGACGTACCGGGTAGCGCTCATCTCGGCCGACCGGACCGAACCCGAGGCGTCCGAGGAGCGTACGGGGACCCCCGACGGAGAGCCACAACCCCCCGTCGAGGTCGGCGAGATACGCTACGTCGAAGTCGAGGACATCGGCAAACAGGGCGACGGCATCGCTCGCGTCGAACGCGGCTACGTCATCATCGTCCCCGGCGCCGAAATCGGCGAGCGGGTCAAAATCGAGATTACGGAGGTCAAATCCAACTTCGCGGTGGGCGAAATCATCGACGAGGACATCTAACCGCATTTTTCGGCGGCGGCCACTGCCGCCGAACGATCAGTCGGCCCGGAGCGACGGGTCCACCGCGACGAACCGGTCGAGGTCGGCGTCGACGTCGACCTCGGCGGTCGAGGCGTAGGGCCGGCCGACGAGGATGTCGCCGGCCGTCGATTGACCGATTCCCGGTACGGCCGTGAGTTCCGCCATCGACGCGGAGTTGAGGTCCAGTGGGTGCGGAACGCCCGTCACCGACCGGTAGCCGTAGTCCAAGACGGCCACGTCGAGGGTGGTGCCGAGTTCGCGTTCGCCCGGCACGCCGACCAGCAAGGGGTACGTCCCTAGCTGTCGGCCGAAGGTGGTACCGTCCTCGTGGTACTCCAGATGCACGTCCGGGAGGACCGTCCCCGGGGGGACGACCCGGCGGAGCATCGGGCGGTCGACCTCCTCGCGCACCTCGCGTTTGTAGCGTTTGAACAGGTCCTTGTGGTCGCGGGCCACCTCGGCGCCGGTGTCGCTCATCTCCGTCCCGGCGAAGGCCATCACCTGCCGGATGTTGATGCGCCGGAGAATCAACCCCTCGTCGTACACCCGCTTCAGGAACCGCTTGTTGTGTTCGAACGTCTCCCGGCGTTCGCCCTGTAGCCCGTGGACGAGGTTGATACCCGGCAGGAGTTTGGGGAGGCGGTCGGCGTCGGAGTCGGTGTTCGGCCCGCGTTTCGGGTCGTCGCCGGGGCGCCACCCGCCCACCTCGTTGACGACGCGGACGGCCTCCAGACACTCGTCGGCGGTGACGAGGAGGTCGTTTTGCTCTTGCACCACCGGGTCGGCCGATTCGAGACCGAAGGCGGCGGTGTCGCCCGGCGTGTTGTTCTCGGCGATGATGCGGATGGCCTCGCGGGAGCGCTCCGGGTAGTCCACGATGGTGACGGGGTTCATGTTGTCGAGGTGGAGCGTTCCGAGGTCGGGTGCCACCTCCCGAATCCCGCCGTAGAGTCGCCGGATGGCGTCGGGATTGGGCGCCTCGCCGTCGCCGCCAAAGGCGAGGATGTCCGCCTGGCGGCCGAGTCGGAAGTGGCGCACGCCGCGGTCGTAGAGGCGTTTCACCTCGCGGACGACCGACTCGGGCGTGCGGAAGGCCGGGTCGCCGTAGAGCGGTTCGGTACAAAAGGAACACCGGTAGGCACACCCCCGCGAGGTTTCGAGTTCGGCGATGAGGTAGTCGGGGTGGTCGGGGTGGTCTTCGACGACGAACGCCCCCTCCGACGCCCAGCGGTCGAGTTCCTCGTTGTCGCGCATGCGGTCGCCGAACCCCTCCAGGCCACTGCGGACGAGGTCGTACGCCGCCGCCTCGACGTCGCCTTTCGCCACGAAGTCGTAATCGAGGTCCTTGCGTTGCATCTCCTGTGCGCCGGCGTTCTCCTCGCCGACGCCGAAGCGGACCGGTCCGCCGAGCAGAGTCGTCCCCTCGGCGGTCCACGCGAGTTCGCGCACCTCGTCGGGTTCGGCGGGCGTCCCGCCCACGTACTTCCCGGGGACGGTCATGCCGCCGACGTAGACGAGGAGGTCGGCCTCGGCCACGTCGGCCCACTTCATGCGGTCGTCGCGGAGTTCGTCGATGGTGTGGTAGGTGACGGCGGATTCGGGAACCCCGGCGTCGACCAGTGCGCCCGCCGTGAATCGGGGGTAGGTGGAGACGTACGGCGGCACCCCGAAGTGGGCGGGTTCGTCGACGTAGCCGTCGACGAGGGTGACCGTGAGGTCGGCGGGGTCGGTCATGGCCGGGCGTTGGCGGTCGACGCGTAAAACCGTGTCCGTGTCGCCGTCGGCGCCTCCACGCCACTTATGCCCGTCGCGGCACTACCCACACCCATGCCCGCGACGCTGGAAGTGAAGTGCACCGACGGCGACTGCGAACTCGACATGTTCGAACTCCACTACACCTACGACATGCCCGACGGCGTGGGCGTGAGCGACTTCTCCTGTCCGTACTGCGGCGGGACGGAGTGTCTGGAGGAAATCGTGGTATGACCGGCTTCCGCGAGTTCGGCAAGTCGGCGGCGAACACCGTCCTCGAACGCGTCGGACGCGGCGTCGGGAAGGTACAGGAGCGCAAACCCCTCCCCTGTGACGTCCTGGAGAGCGACGACGCCTACCTCGTCGTCTTCGACGCGCCGGGGGCGACACAGAGCGACGTGCAGGTGCGCTACGTCGACGGCGAGGTGCAGGTCCGCATCGACCGCTTCCGGGACTTCCACGAGGGTTTCGAGATGCGCTTTCCCGGCCGGGGGCTCTCGCTCGACGGCCGCGCCCGCCTCCCGCCGGACGCCGACGTCGACGCCGGCGAGGCGTCGGCGACGCTGACCGACAACGGCACCCTCGAAGTGCGCGTCCCGAAGGAACGCGACGCCGACGCGACGGCGGTCGAGGTGCGCGCGGAGGGCGACGCGGACGAAGAGCGAGCGGACGCGGACGAAAAAGCGGACGACGCCGACGAAAAAACGGACGCCGACGACGCCGGCGAGAACGCCAGCGAGTAGCGGCCCGCGTCGACGGTCCGGTCAGTCGACCACGGCGTCGACGCCCCGGTCAGTCGACCACGGCGTCGACGCCCCGGGCCGGATAGCTCACGACGGCCGTCGCGCCGGCGGCTTTCAGGTCCGCCACGCGGTCGGCCACCGTCTCGGGCGTGCCGGTGAGCGCGAAGTCCTCGGCGGCGCGCAGTAACACCTCCCGCGTGCGGCCAGTCGCGTCCGCCGAGAGCGTCGGGTCGTCGGGGAGGGCGCGCCGGACGGCGCGACGCCGGCCGAGGTAGGGAGCGAGGGCGTCGAGGACGGCGTCGTCGTCGTCGCACAACACCGTGGGGGCGTAGACGGCGAGGTCGGCGTCGAAGCCGGCGGCCCGGAGCGCCCGGCAGTCGCGGGCGGTCGACCGCGAGAGGAGTTCGAACTGCGTACCGCCGACGGCGAGGGCGACGCGTTCGACCCCCTCGGTACCCACCCACGCGTCGGGGTCGGACTCCCGCGCGGCGCGCAGTCGCGGGGCGACGGCGCGGTCGCCCGCCGTCTCCGAGAGGTAGGCGGGGTTGCCCGCGACGACGACGCGTCCGACGGCGTCGGGGAGCGCCGAGAGACGGCCGTCGTCGCCGAGGGGGTCGAAGCCGTCGGCGCGGACCGGCGTCGTGACGCGGACGGACTTCTCGGCGGCGAGTTCGCGTAACGTCGAGGGAGCGGGGAGGTGGTCGTGGCCCTCGAAGTCGACGACGACGCCGTCGACGGGCACGTCGCGGCCCCGGGCCACGTCGCACTCGGTCGGTTTCAACGCGACGGCGTCGACGCCCGTCCGCGCGAGCGGTGCGTCCCGGTCCGCCGCGCGCGACGACGCGGCCGTCCGTTCGGTCATGGTGGCGGCCATACCGCGCGCCGCGGCAAATGTCTGTCGCTCACGGGGCGTGGCGTCGCTCGTGCGGCGTCGAGAGGTGCGTCGCTCGTTCGGAGTCGAGTCGAGTCGAAACGGAAAGCGTCGGAGGGCCGCCGGGGACCGCGTCGATTCCTCAGCGCCGAGGAGGGTTAGCTCCCGCCGGGCGTCGCGGACGCCGACTCGCTTTGCATCCACAGGTAGAGCAGGACGGCCACGAGGAGGAGTTGGACCACCTTATCGAAGACGCCGACGGTGAACTCCTCCATGCCGCCGAGTATCCACAGCGGGATTTCGACGGCGGTGAAGGCGGCGCCGAGGAGGTAGAGCAGGCGGCGCCGGCGTTCGGCGAAGAGGACGAAGCCGATGCCGACGAAAAATCCCACGCCGGCCAGCAGGAAGGGAAGCGCCTCCTCGGGTTCGGCCCACGCCTCGAGTGCGAGCCAGAGATGGATGGCGCCGGTGATGGCGGCGAGGACGACGCCGCCGAGGAGTAATTTGGGATGCGATACCGGGAGGGTCCGATTCGAGAGGAGTCGGGACACGCTCACCACTATCCCGACGGGAATATTGTGTCTTCGCGTCCACTGCTCGAATCGTCGTCCACGCGTCGAATCGTGCGGGCACGGAGACGCGGGCGTCGAACGCGGGTCGTCGGCGTCGGCCCGGCGACACAGCGGCAGTGGCTCATACGGTTTACTGTAACTGTTTACCGCTCCGACCGCTCACAGTCGGGCGGTCGATGCGGAGATGACTTACAGTAAACCGTATCACACCAAACGCTATCAGACGGGGTAGTCCGCGTCCGGGCCGACCACGCGGTCGACCTCGGGTGGCGCTTCCCAGTCGGTCGTGAGTTCGAGCAGTTGGACGAGGATGCGCCCGGTGGCGCCCCAGACGGTGTACCCCCGGACGTGGAAGAAGTGGAGTCGAATCTCGCCGTAGTAGGGGTGGTCGCGGCGCTCGGACTCGTAGTTGTCGAGGTCGGTCAACTCCTCGACGGCGAGGACGGCGATTTCGGCGACTTCGCGCTCGTCCGGGACGTACTCGCGGTCCGGGACGCGCGCGACGAACGGGCGGACGGAGTACTCGCTGACCGTCTCGATGTCGTCGAGGCGGCCGACCACCTCCGCCTCGGTGGGGTCGAGACCGATTTCCTCGTTGGCCTCCCGGAGCGCCGTCGACTGGAGGTCCCTGTCGCTCGGTTCGCGGCCGCCGCCGGGAAAGCTCATCTGACCCGGATGCTCGCCGAGGTGGTCGGCGCGCTTCGTAAAGAGGAGGGCGTCGCCGTCCGGGCGGGGGACGACGGGCGCGACCACCGCCGCCTCGCGTTCGGCGCCCTCGACGGTCCGAGGGGCGTACCGTGCGACCGCCGACAGGTCCATACCTACCCCGAGTGGGTCGCCCGTCTTATCTTATCCGGTCGCGGGAATCGTTCACACGTCCCGTGCTATTGCACCCCGTGTCGACCGTATCCGTCACTCCGACTCGGCGAGGGCGTCGTCGAGGCGGTCACGAATCCCGCTCGCGTCGACCGACGCCCACGTTTCGAGGTCGTAACTCACGTCGAGGAGTCGCTCGATGCGCTCGGCGTCCTCGCGTTCGACGGCGCTGGCGGCGGCGGCGCGCAGACGACGCTCGGCCGCCCGCGCCAGTCGGTCGCGGTCGACGGTTCGCTCCGGCACGTCGAGGATGTGCGGGAGGTCCTCGGCGTGGTCGGGGAGAGCGGGGAAGGCCGCCGGCCCGGGCGCCAGCAAGTTGTCCTCGGGGACGCTCCCGTCGGCGGAGTCGGCGACGTCGGCGGCGTCGACGGGGACGAGATAGAACGACTCGACCGCCGCGTCGACCGCCGCCGCGAACGCCTCGGCGTCCGTCTCGGCGCCCTGTTTGAACGCGAGTTCGTCGAGGGCGCGTTCGAGTTCGGTTCGCGTCAGCGCGCCAAAGAGGTCGACCACGCCGGCGAGTTCGTCGCCCGTCGCGGTGGGGACGCTCATCGAACCGCCTCCACGTCCTCGTCGGCGGCCTCGCGGACCGTCGAGGGCGAGAGCGGGGCGTCGCGCCACGCCGGGAGACGGCGGTCCGCACCCGGCGGCGCCACGGCGTCGACGTACGTCTCGACCTGTTCGAGTTCGCCCTCGCGGTCGTAGTCGAGGGCGTTGAACGCGGCGTCGGTCTCGTAGCGCCGGACGAACGACCGCGCCGTCTCGCGGTAGCGGTCGGGAAGCGAGTCGAAGTCGGGCGAGACGCCGTGGTCGCCGACGGCGCGAAAGAGCGCGGCCGCGACGTGGCGACTCATGTCCGAGAGCCCGGTGGGTCCGTCGACCGACCGGTGGTCGTGTTCGTACGTGCCGAGGTCGACCTGTGCGCTCGCGTCGAAGCCCGCGTGGGCGAAGGCGTCGCCGAGGGTGCCGACTTCGAGTCCCCACGAGCGCTGGGGGCGCAGACGGCGCGCGAGGTCGGCCGTCGCCCCGAATTCGCCGGCCAGCGCGTAGCGAAAGGCGTCGAGATAGTCGACCACCGGCGCGTCGGTGCGCGCGCCGAGGGCGGACACGAGCGGTGCGAACAGCAGTCGAAAGAGCCGGCCGTAGAGCCTCCCGTTCTCGACGCGGGCGTAATACCCCTTCGAGAACTCGAAGCCGCGAGCGAGGGGGAAGAGGAGACGGGGGACGTCGGCGCGGGAGTAGCTCCTGGTGTCGGCGTCGTGGACGACGACGTAGGCGGCGTCGCGGGCGAGGGCGCGTCCGATGCCGAGCCAGACGTCTCGGCCCTTCCCGGCGGTGCCGTCGAGGTCGTGGTCGTCGAGGAGCGATTCGAGCCGCGGGCCGTTACACCACAGCACCGACAGCGAGAGGTCGAAGTCGGCGAGCCAGTCGCAAAACGAGCCGACGCGGTCGGCCGACGCCCGGAGCGGGACGACCACCCGTGCGGGGTCCACCCGCTCCAGTTCCGAGAGGACGCGGTCGGGGGCCAACCCGCCGTACTCCCGTTCGGTCATGGGGACGACCACCGCCGTCCGGTCCGTCGGCGCCGACGGCGTCGGGTCGGTCAGGTCGTGGAGCGTCGTCACGCGCTCCTGTGCGTACTCCATCACCCCCCACTGTGGACGGCCCGGACAAAAGCCCGTGGGTGGCGTCCGGGGTGCCGCCTCAGCGGAACCGCCCGAGGAGGCGGTAGTCGTGGTCGGGAGTGTAGCGCCGGAACAGCAGGCTGTTCGACAGCACCGACACCGACGAGAACGCCATCGCACCGGCGGCGAGAGCGGGTTGGAGCAAGCCGAGCGACGCCAGCGGAATCATCGCGGCGTTGTAGCCGAGCGCCCAGAAGAGGTTCTGGCGTATCTTCGCCAGCGTCCCCTCGGAGATGCGGATGGCCTTCACCACGTCCAGCGGGTCGTCGCGCATCAGCGTCACGTCCGCCGCCTCGATGGCGACGTCGGTCCCGCTCCCGATGGCACAGCCGACGGACGCCACCGCGAGCGCCGGCGCGTCGTTGACGCCGTCGCCGACCATCATCGCCGTCCGGCCCTCGGCTTGAATCGCCTCCACCGCGTCGGATTTGTCCGCCGGGAGGACGCCCGCACGGACGTTCTCGGGGTCGATGCCCACCTGTTCGGCCACCGCGCGAGCGGTTCGCTCGTTGTCGCCGGTTATCAGCATCACGTCGACGCCGCGCGCGTCGAGGGCGGCGACGGCGTCGCGGGCGCTCGGTTTGACCGTATCGGCGGTGGCGACGACGCCGACCAGAACGCCCTCGGAGACCACCAGCATGGCCGTCTTCCCCTCGGATTCGAGGCGCTCCATCGTCTCGGCGGCCGGCGACGGGTCGATACCGGCGTCGCGGATCAGTTTGCGGTTGCCGACGAGTACCTCGTCGCCGTCGACGGTGGCGCGGACGCCGTGCCCGGGGACGTTCTCGAACGCCTCGGGGTCGGTGACGTCGACGTCGCGGGCGGACGCGCCGTCGACGACGGCCCGTGCGATGGGGTGTTCGCTCCCGCGTTCGGCGGCGGCGGCCAGTCGGAGGACGCCCCTCTCGTCGAGACGGGCAGGAGGGGCGCGACCGGCGGCCGCCCGCGCGCCGCCGTCGGTCGCCGGTCGCCCGTCGGGTCGCGTCGCCGACGCCGCGCCGTCGATGGCGACGACGTCGGTCAGTTCCATCTCGCCTTCGGTGAGCGTGCCCGTCTTGTCGAAGACGACGGTGTCGACGTCCTTCGCGCGTTCGAGGACGTCGCCGCCCTTGAACAACACGCCGTTGCGGGCGCCGATGGTCGTCCCGACCATGGTGGCGGCGGGCGTCGCCAGTCCGAGCGCACAGGGACAGGCGATGAGCACCGCCGACGCGAAGACGACGACGGCGAACTCGAACGTCGAGACGACGGCCGGGCCGCCGCCGACGAGTCCCCACAACGGGAGCGCGGTCACGAACCCGGCGAGCGTCCCGGGGGCGAGATACCAGAGCGTCCCCCACAACGCGGCGTTGAGGATGACGGCGGGCACGAAGTACGCGCTGATGCGGTCGGCGAGGTTCTGGATGTCGGGCTGACGGGACTGGGCCTCCTTGACCGTCCGAACGATCTGTTGGAGGGCGGTGTCCTCGCCGACCTTCGTCGCCTCCACGACGAGGACGCCGTTCTCGTTGATGGTCGAGCCGACCACCTCGTCGCCCTCGGTTTTCTCGACGGGGACGGACTCGCCGGTCACCATCGACTCGTCGACGGCGCTCTGGCCGTCGACGACGACGCCGTCGGTCGGAATCCGTTCGCCGGGGCGGACCTTCATCCGGTCGCCGACGGCCACCTCGTCGACGGGCACCTCGCGTTCGGTGCCGTCGTCGGCGACGAGCGTCGCGGTGTCGGCTTCCATCGCCAGCAGTTTCCGGAGGGCGTCGCTGGCCTGCCCCTTCGAACGCGCCTCCAGATAGTTGCCGAGCGTGATGAACACGAGGATGAGTGCGGCCGTATCGAAGTAGAGACCCGCACTCGCTAGCAGGCCGAGGAGGGCGACGACCGAGTAGAGATACGCCGTCGAGGAGCCGAGTGCGATGAGAACGTCCATGTTCGCGGTCCGATTCCTGACGAGTGCCTTGTAGGCGTTCTCGTAGAACGGCCGTCCGAGCACCACCTGTACGGGCGTCGCAAGCAGGAACTCCACCCAGCCGAAGTCGACGCCGAAGACGGTGGCGGGGAGGGCGTCCCCGCCGAAGGCGAACTTCTCGACGAGGAAGGCCAGCAGTGGCGCCGACAGCGCCGCCCCGAACAGCGTCAGTCGGAGTTGTCTGTGCATCTCCTCCGTCCGCGCGGCGTCGCGTCGGTCGTCGGCGTCACCCTCGGCGTCCGCGTCGTCCTCGCGGACCGGCGTGTAGCCGGCCCCCTCGACGGCGTCGTAGAGGTCCGAGCGGTCCACCTCGGCCGGAACGTAGCGGACCCGTGCCTCGTCGGTGGCGAAGTTCACGTCCGCTTCCACGACCCCCGGCGTCGCTTCGAGAGCCTCGGTGACCGTCGCCGCGCAGTTCGCACACGACATGTCGGTGATGGCGACGGTCACCGACTCGGCGACCGGTTCGTACCCGGCGTCCTCGATGGCCGCGTAAATCCGTGCCAGCGAGACGGCGTCGGGGTCGTACTCGACGGTCGCCTCGTCGGTGGCGAAGTTTACCGTCGCCTCCGAGACGCCGTCGAGCGATTGGACCGCCTCCGCGACGGTCCGCGAGCAGTTCGCACAACTCATCCCGCGAACGTCGAGGTGGACCCGGTGTAAACTCATCACCTACCCCTAGGCACTCCGCATTCAATCGCCTTGCCCTTTCGACCGTTCGGCGAACGCGCATCCGAACTTTTGAATCCAAGGCGTCGCCCCGGTCAGTCCGCGCCTTCCCTGAGTCGTTCGTACTGCTCCTCGAAACGGGACTCACACGAGGGGCAACAGAACTGATAGAGGTCGGCGTCGATGCGGGCGGCGGTTCCCTCGCTGTCGACGGTGTTGCCACACTGCGCGCAGGTGAGGGCGAACTCCGCGCCGCCGAGGTCGGGCGACCACTCGACGCCAGCGAGGAGCGTCACGTCGAAATCGTCGACGGCGTCGGCGTCTCCGTCGAGAGCGTCCTGCAACCATCCGGCGACGTCGGCGTCTGGCGCGCGCGCGTAGACGACGAGGTCGGCCGACGCCGTCGTGAAGACGTGTTCGACCGCGCCCGCGTCCAGGAAGGCCCCCCGGAGATTCGAGAGGTCGGTGGCGTCGCGCACGTCGACGGACACCAACACCGGAATCCCGCTTCGGAGTTGCGAGCGGTCGACGTCGATGGTGAATCGCTCGACGACGCCAGTCTCCTGGAGGCGCTTGATGCGGTCCGAGACGGCGGGCGCCGAGAGACCGACCGCGTCCGCGATGTCGCTGTACGGTCGGCGGGCGTCCGACAGGAGCAACTGGAGGATTTCGAGGTCGGTTTCGTCCAGGTCGCGCATGCGTCGTCCACGACGCCGAGAGACAAAAGCCCACTGGGCGTCGTACTTGGGATTCGAAATTCGGATTCGAATGTAACGCTCGAATCGAATGGAACCTCCGCATAAGACCGGATACCGTACGACCGTTCGCACGACGAAAATCACCGTCGAAGGGATGAGCTGTGAACACTGCGAAGAGACCGTCACGGACGCGCTTGGCGGCGTCGACGGCGTGACCGACGTCGCCGTCGGCCGGGCGGCCGAGCGAGCGACCGTGGACGGCGACGCCGACGCCGACTCGCTCGTTCGAGCCGTCGAGGACGCCGGCTACGAAGCCAGCGCCTGATACTGTGTATCGTGAGTCACTACCGCCGGTTCGCCGGACCGGGGCGGCGAACTGGCGGTAAACGGTCACGATAAACGTTATGAGCGGACCGTCGGAGCGCCCGAGAAACGCCCGCGCCCACCACCGTCCCCCGGCCGGGGTCTTTTTTAAACTCGGGTGCCGAAGTGTCGGACATGAAATCGACGCGAAAGGGACTCCGCGCCGGCGAACTCCACAAGGACACCTACGGTCGACTCACGTGTTCGGAGTGCGAGAAGGTACTGAAGAAACGCGACGAACCGGACGAGGTGTTCTCCGTGCGTATCTGTCCCGAATGCGGCCGCGAGTGGAAGGACCTGCGGTGAGCGCAGGGCGTCAGCGGGCGAAGACGGCGTCGAACGCCCGCGCACCCAGCGGGTCGAAGGTGCCGGCGGCCAGATTCTCCGCGACGTGGTCGGGGTCGCTCGCACCCACCAGCGCGCAGGTGACCCCCGGCGCACTCCGCGCGAAGTTGAGGGCTCGCTGAGCGCGCGTCTCGCCGGACACCTCGGCGATGGCGTCGGGGACGCTCCGCGTGAGGTCGCCCTGTGCGAGGCTCGCACTCGTGAACACGTCGACGCCGAGGGCGTGGGCCGTCTCCAGTGCCGACCGGCGCTCGCCCTCGTAGTCGTGGGCGTCGACGGTGAACGCGTCGGCCATCAGCGCGTTGAACGGGAGTTGAATCGCCGCGAACCCCGATGCGTCGTGGCCGACCGCGTCGGCGGCCGCCTCCGCGCGGGCGAGCACTTCCGGGAGCGAGAGGTGGGCGTCGTGGTCCGGCGGGACGCGGAAGGCGTCCCACGTGGCGACGCCGTAGCGGGCCACGTCGCCCGCCTCGATTCGGCGCTCCAGTCGCTCGAACGTCGCCTCCAACTGGTCGTAGACCGCCTGGCGCGAGCGCACCCGGAGTTGCGTCTCGGGGTTGTGGACGTAGTAGCAGTCGACGGTCTCGACGCCGAGCGCCGACAGCGAGCGGTCGAGCATCGCCTCGACGGCGTCGGGCGCGACGCAGTGGACGCCGGCGGCGACGTCGCCGGGGTCGACCGGGCCGCCGTCGACGAACGTCTCGCGGAGGTAGGCGCCGGGGTCGTCGGGTCGGTCGCCGTCGAACGGGAGGAACCCGCCCTTGGTGGCGACGACGACGCTCTCGCGGTCGACCTCCGCGCGGTCGAGTGCCCGCCCGACGACGCGTTCGCTCCGCCCACACCGGTAGTTGACCGCCGTGTCGACGACGTTGGCGCCACCGTCCAATCCGGCGACGAGGGCGTCCTCGTAGCGGTCGTCGACGGCGTCGGTCGGGTCGCCGAGGTAGGTGCCGAGACCGGCGCTGGAGACGACGCCGGGACCGAATCGGCGGAAGTACGTCCGCCCGAACGCCTCGCCGAAGCGGTCACGATACCCCCACGTGCCGGACGCGGTCGCCATACCCCGCGTAGGCGCGGGGTGGATAAAAGCCCTCAGCTCTACACGTCGCCTTCGAGGGCGCTCCGGAGGCGGTCGGCGAGGACGGCCCGGCGCCCCGGCCAGACGAACTCGTCGTCGTCGATGGGAATCTGGCCGCCGCCCATGCGGGCGTGCCCGCCGCCGCTGGCGCCGGGAATCTCCGAGAGCGCCGACTCCAACGCTCGGCCCATGTGGACCCGGTCGTCGCGGGAGCGGCCGGAGAGATAGAGCGTGCCGTTTCGCCGCCCGCAGACGATGGCGGCCGTGACGCCTTCGAGCGTGATGAGTTCGTCGGCCGCCTGCGGAATGGCGTCGACGTTCGCACAGTCGCCGACGTCGCTGATGGCGAACGACCCCTTGATTTCGCGTTCGTTGATGGCGCGGGCCTTGGTCTCTAGGACGTCGGCGCTCACCTGCGGGTTGGCGATGCGGTCGAGCAACGTCTCGTCGACGCCGGGATAGAGGTAGCCACTCGCGGTGAAGTCGGCGGTGTTGGCACCCGAGGTGAGTTGGTTCGTGTCGGTGAGGATGCCAAAGAGGAGTCCGGTGGCGACCCGCGAGGGGAGGGCGTAGGCCGACCCCACCTCGCTTTCGTGTTGGTCCGGCGGTACCGGTTCGGCGTCGAGGTCCTGAAAGTACTCCGCGACGACGCTCGAACACGCGCCGTACTCGGTCCGAACGTCGGTGAAGGCCTCGCCGACGCCGTCGCCGGGGTGGTGGTCGACGACTGCGAACGGGACGACGCTCTCGGCGCCGGTGAACCCCCGTGGCTGGTTGTGGTCGACGAGGACGACACTCTCCGCCGTCAGGTCGGCGGCCTTCTCGATGGGCTGAAGGTCGAGTTCGAGGACGTTACGGAACGCCCGGTTCTCCTGATGGCGAATCTGGCCGGGGAACTGGATGGTCGCCTCGACGTCGAGGTGGTCGGCGAGGCAGGCCACCCCCATCGCGGCCGCCATCGCGTCCGGGTCGGGATTCGGGTGAGTCAGGACGGCGACTTCGGTACACTCGTCGAGCAGTGAGACGAATCTGACGCCGGCCGGCCGCGTAAATCGATGGAGCGCGTAGGCGCCTGCCACGAGAACGAGCAGGCTCACGAGCGCCGCAACCGTCAGTTCCGGGTGCGTCTCGACGAATCGCGCCACGCGCGTGAAGACTTCCTCGGCACCGACGGGCATACTCGTCTCGACTCGGTGGAGTGGGAAGAATATTCCCCCATTATGTCAGCTCGATTGGGACGAAATCGGCGTTAGTCGGTGCAATACGCCTCGATTGCGGGGCGGTACCCCTCGTAGACGCTCGGGAATCGGAGGACGTAGCCGAGTTCGTGCAAGCGGTCGTTGGCACAGCGTTTGCTCGCGCGGACGCGCCGGGAGGCGTCGCCGTCGTCGAGTCGCTCCGCCACCGTCCGCTTCGGTGGCGCCTCGACGCCGCACCGTTCGGCCAGCCAATCCGCGAACGCCCACTTCGAGACCGGTTCGTCGTCGACGACGAGCACCGTCTCCCCGCGCGCTCGGTCGGTCGTCAGCAGGTGCGCGACGGCGCCGGCGGCGTCGTCCCGGTGAATCGAGTTGAGATAGCCCTCCGTCACCGGGCCGTCGAGGTAGTAGTCGAGTCGGTAGCGCTCCGGGCCGTAGAGTCCACCGAAGCGAACCACCGTCGCGTCGACGGCGGCGTCGACGGCGACGCGTTCGGCCTCCACGAGGACGCGTTGTCGTTCGGTCGCCGGGTCGAGCGGCGTCGATTCGTCGACCCACGCGCCGTCGTGGTCGCCGTAGACGCCCGTACTGGAGGTGTAGACCAACCGCTCGGGCGGCGAGTCGCGGGCGCCGAGCGTCTCGACGGCGGTCCGCAGGCCCTCGACGTACGCCCGCCGGGCCGCGTCGGCGCCGCGCCCGCCCGCACTCGCCGCGTACACCGCCCAGTCGACGTCCGGGACGGCCGACAGCGACGCCGCGTCGGTCAGGTCCGCCTCGACGGGCGTCAAGCCGGCGGCGTCGACGGCCGCGAGTCCCGCCTCCGACCGGCGGACGCCGACCACCTCGTGGCCGGCGGCGGCCAACTGTCGGCCGAGTTCGAGACCGACGTAGCCACAGCCGAGGACGGCGACCCGTGCCGTCATCAGCGGTCGTTGCGGCGGGCGATGTAGCCGTGAATCGCCGCGAGTTCGTCGAGCGTCATCTGGACGCGCCCCTCGATTGCCTGTTGGACCTCCTGTCCCGAGAGGTCGAGGTCGAGATTCGACGCCAGCGTGTCCACGTCGAGGACGCCCGTCGTCATTCCCATCAGCAGACGGTCGCGCACCTCCTGTTCGATGGTCTCGGCCGAGCGGTCCGACCCGACGGCGAGGATGGCCGCCGCCTCCGAGAGCGTCAGCGTCGTCGAGTCGCCATCGGCGAGCGCCGCGATTAGCTCCCCGGGAAGACCCGTCTCGACGGTCACCGTCTCGACGCCGTGTTCGTCGACGACCGCCCGGAGTTCCCGCTGGTACGCCGCGCGGAGTTCGGCGGGCGACAGCGACCCGGGGTCGTCGACAACGTCGTAGAGCATACCTCGACTCGGACGGCCGCCGGCAAAAACGGTTTCACTCCGTCTCCGGGCACGCCGTCGCCCGCCACGAGGTACACCGCGGGTGCGGCCACGACCCCGAGCGCTCGTCGGCGTCGCCGCCGACGTCGCCGACGCCGGTGCCCGCCGGCGGGACGGCCACGGCCACCGCCGTCGTCGTCTCGAAGGCGACGCGTTCGTCGCGCCCGAGTCTCTCGGTCTCCCCGTCGCCGTCGACGTCGAGTGCGACCGTCGACCCGTCGCGGACGTACCGAAGCGTCCGCCCCGCCCCCGCGCCGCGGCGCGTGCGAACGGTGAATCGGGCGTAGGCCCCCCGGACCGACACCGACCAGACGTTCACCGTCGCGTACCAGTACCCCGGCACCGGCGCGACCGGCAATCCTGCCGGCACCTCGCCGAGCGTGCCGTTCAGCCGAGATTCGACCCGTTTCGACGCGGCGTCCGCCGCCGCCGACGAGGCACGGTCGACGGCGGCGTTCCGGAGCGCCGTCGCGGTGGCGTTCGTCGTCGCCTCCGACACCGTCGTCTCGCGTTCGACGTCGTCGAAGGCCGCCCGGAGGCGGGTCTCGACGCGGTCGGTTCGCGCGTCGTCCCCGGTCCGCACCCGGACTTCGTCGGCGATGGCGGACGCGAGCGACCCGTTGGTCGCCGCCAAGGCGCGACGGCCGGGACCGTCCCAGCGGTCGAATCCGTCGGCGACGGCCGCCTTCGCCTCGGGCGTCGTGAGGGTCGTCTCCGCGACGACCACCCGGTCGGCGCGGTGGCGGAAGGCGCGGACCGACGAGTCGACCGCGCGGCGCAGGTCGTCCCGGCCGGTCGCGTCGACGCCGGCCTTCGCGGACCGGTCGGCGGCGACGAGCGTCCGGGCGGCCGTGCGGAGTTGCACCCGGTCGGGGCGGCTTCTCACCGCGCCGGTGACCGCGTCGGCGGCGTCGCCGTAGGGGACGGTGAACAGATTGACGTTCCGCGCCGCGAGGGGGTGGTAGGGCCGGTCCGGCGGCACCCCAGACGCGCGGGCGTGGCCCACCTCCGCCGTCGTGAGGTAGGCGGGCGAACCGTCGGGTCGGAACGTGAGGTTCCCGCCGGGCGCGTCGCTGGCGACGGCGGTCCGGGTGGGGGCGTCGGGTGCGAGGCGCGACCCGAGAACGCGCCGGAGTCGCGTCGGGGAGTCGAGACCGACGCGACCGAGTGCGTCGTCGAAGGCCCGCCGCGTGGCGGCGTGGCGTGCCGCCCGGCGGTCGAGTCGGCGTAGCGTCTCGTCGACGAGGGCCGCCCGCGCCGCGACGCGTGCGCGACCGGCCGCGCCGTCGTACGCCTCCGGTGCGTCGACGAGGAACGCCCGTCGGTCGCGGATTGCGTCGGCGAGGCGTCGCGGCGGGTTCGTCGTGTACGTCGCCACGCGCCCCGCACCGACGGAGACGGAGACGTTCCGGAGGCGTCGGCGGAGCGACGCGAGGTCGGCGTTCGTCCACCGCCGGAGGTCGGCCGGCCGGTCGCCGTACACCACGTCCGCCGTCTCGCCGAGGGCGTCGCGGGCGACGAGTACCGCGACCGCCTCCCGCCCGCCGCGTGCGTCGATGAGCGTCCGTTCGGCCGTCTCGGGGACGTCCCCGAGGTTCGGGCCGTCGAGTGCGCCGCCGCGTTCGAACAGCGGTGCCGTCGGCCGGTCGGGCGCAGAGCCGTTGGGTGCGTACTCGCCGGCGACGACGACGCCGACGCGGTATCGCTCGGTCCAGTTGCCCTGCGTCGTCGTCGTCTCGTTGCCCTTCGACCACGTCCACGTCACCTCGCGGTCGAGCGCGACGGTTTCGGTGTAAGACCGCAGTCGGCGTTCTCCCTCCGAAACCGCCGGCGTCGGTCCGCCGGTCGGAGACACCGCCGCATCGACGGAGACGTCGGTCGATTCGAGCGACCACCTGCCGCCCGGCGAGTCGGGGTCGGGTCGCGGTTCGGCGTACGTCTGCCGGCGGTCGGTTCGGAGGGCCACCTTCACTCGGTAGGCCGACCGGAGCACCGCGTCGAGCGATCGATTTGAGTCGAGGTCGGTCGTTCGAAGCCCCGCCAGCGACCGGCGGGCCGCCGGGCCGGCGCCGACGTGGATGTGCCGATTGGGCGACGGTGCGGTGCCCGTCTGCCACCCCGGGAGGTCGGTCGACGGCTCTCGGTGCGGGTTCGGCGACGGAAGCACTTTGGCGGTCCACGACGGCCCACCCGTCGCGGCCGTCAGGTCGCGCACGCCGAGTTCGAGCGTCGCGCGTCGCACCCCTCGACGGCCGGCCGGGTCGCTCCGCCCGAAGACCGACCGCTGGGTTGCGAGCAGAGCGCCGTTGGTCGACACCTCGACGTGACGGTTCGCCACTACGTTCTCGATGGGCAGGCCGTCGTGCTGGGCGTAGCCACGCGCCCACGCGACCGGGTAGAGCCTCCCCGTCAACCGCCGCCCCAGTCCCGGGCCGTCGAGCGGACCGCGGTTCAGACGCGTCTCGAACCGCGCCGTTCGGTCGTGAAGCGCGAGGACCGGCGTGGCGACGGTGAGCGACCGCGTCCGGGTCTCCCGCGCGACGACCCGACCGCCGCGCCGTGCGGTGACAGACACGTTGCGGAGCGTCACCCGGAGGGCGGTGCCGTCGTCCACGCCGCGGAGACGAACGCGGTCGAGTGCGCGGTCCAACGCCGCAGGCGTCGGCGTCGTCGGGAGCGAGGCGGACGCCGTGACGTCGCCCCGGCGGTACCGAACGGCGCGCAGTCGCTCGCGCGCCGCCACGTAGATGCGGACCCGGAGGGCGTCGCGGAACGGCCGCGAATCGTTCAGGACCCGACCGTACGGCGTCTCGGCGGGGTCGGTCAGCGGTTCGGCCGCCGCGTCACGGGCCGCCTCCTTCACGGCCGCGCGCAGGACGGCCGTCGTCTCCGCCGTCGCGCGCGTCATCGCGGCGTCGGCGTCGTGGTCGACGCGAACGGGACCGCGCGTCGACACCGTGACCGCGAACGTCGAGGCGCCGACCAACAGGAGGACGCCCACGAGAGCGAACGGCACTCGTGCGCGTCGGTCGTCAGCGAGACGCATCAGGACCACGTCCTCACGGTGATTCGGACGCGCCCGAGGCGGACGCCGCGTGCGGCCTCTCGCGGCGAGTCGGTCGTCGCCCGCAGGTCGCGTTCGATGCGCGACGCGAGTGCGTCTGCGAGTCGGGCGTTCGCCGCGCCGACGCCGCCCGAATCGAGGTCGGTCGAGACGTTCGCGCCGAACAGCGCGGCCGCACGCCGGTACCGGTATCGGACCAGCGCCGACGTGGGGTAGTCGCTTCCCGCCGAAATCCGGGTTCGCGTCGGCGGGAACGACCCCGTGACGACGCCGGCGGCGACGACGGCGGCGACGCCCTCGAATCCTCTGTCGGTGGCGGCGAGGACGGCGTCGCGGCGCGCCGGATAGCCACTGGAGACGTTCAGCGTGGCGGCGTGGACCGGCACGTCAGGCGGTGGGCGACCGCCGACGACGACCCGTCCCGAGAGCGACGCGTTGGGATAGGGTCGCCAGACGGCGGTGATGCGCGTGTGGTTCGCCCGAACCGCACCCGCGACCGCTCGACCCACCTGCTGTTGGAGGTCGTCGCCGGCGTGCGAGAGCGGTCGGCCGTCGACCGCTACGTTCGCCGTCGCGGCGCGTGCGAGGAGACCCGCGAGCGTCCCGTGAGCGGTCCGCTCGAACGCCGGGTCGTCGGTCGTGGGAACGGCGACGTCCGCCCCTCGGCGCGCCGGGCACCCGGAGCGAGCGTGTAGTTCACGGTCGCCGTACTCGTCGCCAGCGTCGACGCGACGGCGGGAGCGCGCCCGCCGTCGACGCCGGAGTCGGGCGTCGCCGTCGTGACCGCGACGACCGCCCCGCTTATCAACAGCAGACAGAGCATCCCGTCGAGGACGGAACTCGTCACTGCCACACCTCCACGCGAACGCGACCCGGACGGACGCGACCGGGTCCGAGTCGCACACTGGTCCGACGGACGGCGTGGTCGCCGGTCGTCGCGTCGGGTGGCGTCGGACCGGCCCGCCACCGCCGTCCCGCCGCCGCGACGGTGACGTTGAGTCGGTAGCCCGCCGGGGCGGCACCGAGCGCTCGTGCCGTCCGGTTCGGGTCGGCGACGCCGCCGGTCGAGAGGGCGTCGACGACGCGGTCGAGCGTCGGCGCGGCGACGTCGCGGTCGACCGGCGGGACGGCGGCGTCGAGCGCCGTCGCGTACGCCGTCACGCCCGCACAGACCGCGAGGAAGACGACGAGCGCCGCCGTGGGTTCGGCCTGCGCCCTACGCGCCGACGAGCGTGACATCGCACTCCCCCCAGTGGACGTGTCTGACCAGCAACGGGCCGTCGACCGCACGCCAGCGCGGCGGTCGGTCGCGCGCCGCCGACGCCGCCCGGCAGAGCGCCGCCGGACCGTCGAACCGAGCGTCGGGCGGCGCCCCGCGAAGGACGGCGTCGAGGCGACCGTTCGTACGGGTCGGCGTGACCGGGCCGAACGCGTAGGCGGCGTGTGTCGTCCCCGCGTCGTTTCGGAGACCGAGTTCCGCCGGGCCGACGCGCACCGCCGTCGCGTCGAGTGGCTGTTCGGCGGTCGCGTCGTATCTGGTTGCGGCCGTTCGGTCGACGGTCGCGGCCGCGTCGGCGGCGGCGGGTGGCGGCGCCGTCGGGAGCGCCGCACCGACGCCGACGAGCGCGACGCTCGCTATCGACAGGCCGAGCCACGTATACCACGCGTCGACGGGTACGTCGAGCATGGCGGGGATGGCCGCGTTACCGTACTTGAATCCGGGGACGAGATTACAGGAGCAACCCGGCGCCGACGTACGCCGCGAGGTACGAACAGGTAGCGAGACAGAGCGCCAGTCCGGTGCGGTAGCCGACGCGGACGCGGTCGAGTCCGTGGGTCAGTCCCGTCGAGAGGGCGGTGAGCGCGACCGCAAGCCAGAGGACGTACGCGCCGACTGCGACGCCGAGGGCGGCCGTGGGGAGGGCGTCGGCACCGAAGCGAGTCGTACCGGTGGCGGCGACGCGCGCCGAGAGCGCGACCGTCGCGCCGCCGACTAACGGGCCGAAGACGGCCGCCGTGTTCGCCAGCGTGTCGGTGACCCGCGAGAGGTCGCGTCGGGCCGTCCGCTCGATGCGCTGTAGGCGTTCGACGTGGTCAGCGAGCGTCACGAGCGCGTGACCGGCCGGTTCACCCTCCGTCGCGGCGAGTGCGAACAGCGTCGCCGTCTCGCGCGTCCGGGGACTCGGGAGGTCGCCGAGCGCGCCGGAGTCGCCGAGAAACGCCGTCCGAACGGTGACCGAGAGTCGCCGCTGGCGGGCGGCGGCGTCGGCGAGGAGGCGGCCGGTCGCGCCGGGAACGGATTCGGCCGCCGTCTCGATTGCCGACTCGACGGCCGCACCCGCCTCGACGCGCCGTCCCACGAGGTAGAGCGCGTCGTCGAGATTGGATTCGACGGCAGTCACGCGGTCGTGGACGCGCCGGGCGGGGCGAAAGCAGACCACGAGGGCGACGCCCGGCCCGAGACCCGCCGCCGCGACCGGTGCCGCCCACGCCGCAACCGCCCGGTCGACGAGAAGGAAGCCAGCGACGGCGGCGAGACCGCCGGCACCGACGGCGCGAATCGGCGTGTCGGGCACGTCGGGGTGGTCGCGGCCGACGTCCGGCGGCGGGAAGGCAACCGGCCGGCGCGCGAGGAGCCACGCACCCGTCGCAGTGACGACGACCGGGAGGAGGAGGTCGTAGACGCCGACGACGGCGGGGAGCGAGACGCGGACGCCGGCGACGCGCGCCGCCGGGAGGACGCCCACGAGCGCCAGCGGCAGGAGGACGCCGAAGGCGTACAGCCCGGTCACCGGGCCGCGAATCTCGCCGGCGAACGCCGCGAGTTCGTCCGCGACGCCGTCGAGTGCCGCGTCGACGGCGCGGTCGAGGTGGCGGTCGCGCTTCTCGGCGGGCGCGGCCGCCGCCGAATCGAGACGGGAAACCGCGCGGTCGAGCGCCGGAAAGCGCTCGCCCCACTCGGCGACGAAGCCCGCCAAGCCCGTCCGACCCGTCCCGGCCGCACGCTCGACGTGACTGCCGAGGCTCCGCGCGAGCGGTCCGGTCCCGGTCCGGGCCGCGAACGCGGCCGCGCGCTCGACCGTCGGGTCGACGCGCAGTCTGAGCGCGGCTCGACTCACCAGTCCGGCGGCCTCGCCGAGGGCGCGAGTCCGGGCGAGCGTCGCCACGAACGGCGGGCCGCGACGAGCGACGACGAGCGTTCCGAGCGCCGCGCCCGACCCGAGCGCCACCGCCGAGGCAAGGGCCGAGATGTACGGCGTCGTGCCCGCGGCGCCGAGGGCGGCGCCCGCGAGGAGTGCGACGACGAACAGCCCGGTTGCGAGGGCGCGCGCGCCGCGTTCGACCGTCGCGGCGTCGACGCCGAGACCGAGGTAGGCGAGCGCCCGGTCGAGGTCGGCGTCGGTCTCGACGGCCCACGGCCACCACCCGGCGAGCGTGCGGGCGAGCGCCGCCGAACTCGGTGTCGCCCTCGATGCCGTCATCGGGCCACCCGTTCCCGGCAGGCTGAATCGACCTCCGACGCACTCGTGCGCTCCGTTCGTGCGAGGTCGGCGATGGCCGCCTCGCGTTCGTCCAGTACCGACAGCACGTCCGCGTAGGACTCCCCGGGGCGTGAGAGGTGAGCCACCAGACGGCTGTTGCCGCGGTCGACCACCCCCGTCGCTTCGAGACCGTCGTCGCCGAGTTCGAACAGCGTCTCGAAGGAGACCGGACGCTCGCCGCCGACGCGACGGACCTCCTCGATGGAGGCCACGCGCCGGCGCTCGCCGACGGAGCAAGTCACCAGCAGGTCCGTCGCCGCGAACGACGACGCCGGCACGCCGAGGTCGGTCACGACGCGTTCGAACACCGCGTCGGCGCCGTCGCCGTGGACGGTCCCGAAGACGGCACTGCTCGCGGCGCCGACGCGCATCGCCTCGTAGAGCGTCGCCGCCTCCTCGCCCCGAACCTCGCCGACGACGAGAGCGCCCTCGCCCAGTCGAAGCGCGGTGCGAAGCGCCTCCGTCGCGGACAGCGACGGGCCGTCGTCGGCCGCGACGCGGACGGCCTGTACGTCCCGTCCCTCCTCGCGGAGGGCGGCCACCGGGAGTTCCGGCGTGTCTTCGACGAGCACCGTCCGCGTCGCCGGCGGGAGTTCCCACAGGAGCGCCGAGAGGAGGGTGGTCTTGCCGGCGCCGCGCGGCCCGGCGACGAGACCGGCGGCCGCGCGTTCGACCGCGAGCGAGCACAACGCCGCCGCGTCGGGCGGGAGCGTCCCGTTGGCGACGAGGGCGGGGAGCGTCCACGCGCGGCGGTCGTGCGACCGGAAGACGAAGCCGTAGCCGTCGCTCGCGGGGTCGGTGACGCCCGCGACGCGGACGCGCCCGCCGTCCGGTCGGGAAACGGTGGCGTCGAGTGTCGGATTCGCTCGCGAGAAGGCCCGCCCGCTGGTCCGCCGAAACCGCGACGCGAGGGCCGCCGCGCCCTCTCGCGTCAGGTGGACGTTCGTCGGCAGTCGGTCGCCGTCGACGGCGACGCGGACGGGGTTCTCGTCGACCGGCGCCGTGAGGACCACCTCGGCTACGGCCGGGTCGGCGAAGAGGTCGTCGAGGACGCCGTGGCCACGGGTGTGCTTCCGGAGGACGCGCGCCACCGTCTCGACCGGCACGTCGGCGTCGGGGTCGGAGTCGGCGTCGACCGCCCGCCGGACCGCACGCGAGGCCGCCCGGTCGCCCCCGTCGACGGCGCCGTCGGCGAGGCGGTCGTAGGCGCTCGAAAGCACCGACAGCGCCGACGAATCGAGTCGTTGCGCCACGGGGTCGAGCGCGTAGTACCCGCCCGCCGGCGTCTCGTAGCGCCGGACGCGCGCGCCCGTATCGAGGTCGTAGCGGTCGAGTAGCGTCGCGCCCTCGGGGGCGCGCGTCGCCAACCGGGCGTCGGCGACGGTCGGCCCGACCGACGCGCGCAAGGCCGCCTCGTAGCCGCCGTCGACGCGCGCGGCGCACTCGGCCAGTCCGGTGGTCGCGGCCACGTCGCGTGCGGGACCGGCCCGCCCGGTGGCCTCGTGGGCGGCGCCGAGTGGGTCGCGTCGGGCGCGGTCGGCCAGTCGCTCGTCGTGGACCGCGACGCGTTCGACGAACCGGCCGGCGGCGACGAGAAGCGCCACGGCCGCGTCGTCGTAGGCGCGTTCCCGTCCCTCCGAGCGCGTGCGAACGGCGTCGACGTCGCGGTCGGCGAGCGTCTCGACCACCGTCGCCCGGCAGGCGACGGACTCGGCGAGGTGACCGTCGCCGGGGCAGTCGTCTGCGTCGACGGCGAGCGTGCGCTCTCCCCCGTCGCCGGTCGTTCGAATCGACGGCTCACACCGACAGACGCCGTCGTCCGTCTGCCCTCGCAGTCGGTCCAACAGGGTCATGGGCCGGGTTGGTTCCGTCACCGCACTTGAACGTGTGGCTCACGCCCGGCGG
>JBDGTR010000008.1:0-33271 GCA_042216635.1 Haloplanus sp.
CCTGTCATTACTCCACCAACTCAGAGCATACCTAAATCTTCTGTGAACCACTACGCCGTGCGCGAACCTCGTTGTCGTCCGAAAATCGAAGATTTTCGGGATGACGAGAGAGCTCCGCTCTCTCGAACCACGCGCGCTCGCTTCGTCGCCGGCGCTTCGCGCCGGCTGCCCGAGGGACCTCCGGTCCCTCGCTGCTCGCGTGCTTACGTCACCGGGAGAGCGAAGCTCTCCCGAGCTCACGGGCGCAAAGCGCCCGTGAACGGCCGCCGTCCTCCAGCAGAGAGGGAGCGAAGCTCCCTCATGCAACCGGGCGGCTTCGCCGCCCGGTGACGAGTCGCCCCTTTCAGTCCCGCCCAACGGCGGCCGGTTGGGTAGCCGGCGAGGGCGGGACTGAAAGGGGCCGGCGTCTCGGCGTACCCGGACGTTCACGAGAGCGAAGCTCTCGTGAGCCAACCAGAACCCTCCGGGTTCTGGTGACGACGTAAGCACCGCAGGCCGAAGGCCGAGGAGCGTGGTTCGAGAGAGCGAAGCTCTCTCGTCATCACGAAAGAGCGCTTTGCGCTCTTTCGAACGACAACGAGTCCCGGGAGCCGAGACGCCGGGGGCTTTCGAGGTGGTCTCAGTCCCCTTGTTCTAATCTGAACAGTACCGCGACGACGTCACGCCGTCCCGCGTCCGTGGACCGACCGCCGGTCACGGCGTCGCCTCACCCCGTCGCCGTCGCGTTGTGCCCGTGGAGGTCGTAGTCGATGCCCACGCCCGGCCGGGTGTCGTTCGGCAGGTAGGCCGCGCCGCCGCCACACCGGAGGGGGCGACGACACAGTTCGAGAGCCGGCGTCAGCGCGCGCGTCCGGCCGTCGCCGGTGGCGACCGGCAGGTCGATTCGGTAGCTGAACCCCGACCCGGTGCCGTAGTCGGCGAAGACCGTCAGCCGGAGTTCGTCGCGTGCGGCCACGGGCACCGACGCGTCGGCGCTCGCGTTCCCGACCGGTCGCACGCCGCGCAGTCGCGCGCGGCCGTCGGCGACGACGAGCGACGGCGAGACGGTCGCGTTCGACCCGTCGGCGACGTAGTAGGCGTGGCCGTCGGCGGCGGCGAGACGGAGGGAGACGCGTTCGACGCTCTCCGGCACGCCGAACCGGAGGTCGAGGACGACGCGGTCGCCGTCGACGCGTTCGACGCGTTGCAGGCGCGGACGCACCGTCTCGCCGGCGGCGGGCGCCCACGTCCCGCGATAGGCGTACCGGTAGAGCGTCCGCTGGGGGTGGGCGTCGGCGACGGCGACCTGTCGCTCGCGGAGGGCGTACACCACGTCGCCGTCGAAGCCGGGGTCGTTGCGGAGCGACTGGAAGGGGTGGTTGAGCCAGTCGCCGTACGGCGTCGGGAGCAAGACCAGCGACCCGTCCGGGACGTCCTCGGTCGGCGCGTACGCCTGCCGGTAGGCGTCCGTCACCTCGGCGTTGCGCCGGACGGGGTCGGCCAACGCGGCGCCGGTCGACGCCGCGAAGACGAGGACGCAGGTAGCGAGCAGGAGGCTTCCGACGCGCCGTCGGCGCGCCGGGTCCGGCACCCGCGTCGCCAGTGCCGTCCGCGCCCGGTCGGCGACGCGGACGGTCCCGTGGGCCGCGAACGCCGCCGTCGGAACCAGCAGGTCGAAGTGGTAGTACGGCCCGAGATACGCCACCAGTCCGTCGTTCGCCCGGCCGAAGTCGCCGAGGACGTTGAGGGTTCCCCAGAAGTAGACGTTGCCGACGGCGACGGAGACGAACAGGCCGGCGAGGACGAGACGTCGCCAGTCGGCCTCGCGTCGGCGGGCGCGACGGAGGAGAGCGCCGACGCCGACGGCCGCGAGCGCCGTTCCGAACGCGCCGCCGGCGACCCACTCGCCGAACAGAAGCGCCAGCACCCGCGCGTTGACCCGGAGCGCCAGCGCGGGCGTGTACTCGCGGCCGTAGCCGAGTATCTCGCGGTGGCCGAAGCCGAGTCCGTCCTGCGGTGCGAACGCCTCGTAGGGAAAGACCAGCGGCGACCCCGTCGTGAGGGCGTTGTAACCGAGTGCGACGCCGACGCCGAGGAGTCCGAGGGCGGCCGTCGTCCCCTGCGTGCGGAGGGCGTCGCGGTCCGCGTTTCGGAGCGTCCAGACGGCGTGTGCGACGAACGGCGCCGCGAAGAGGACGGCCGTGTAGGGACGGGCGAAGAAGGCCGTTCCCACCGCCACGCCGGCCACGGCGGCGTCGCGCAGGCGGCCGGTCCGCCGCGCGCGGACGTAGCCGACGGCGAAACAGAGGTTCAGAAGCGTCGTCGGGGCGTAGGGCAGAAACACGGACGAATCGAGGAGGAAGAGTGGCGAAACGAGGACGAACGCGGCCGCGAGGAGACCCCGTCGCCGGTCGAACGCCTCGGCGACGAGGGCGTAGGTCAGGGCGACGACGCCGGCGGCGACGCCGGCGAGTGCGAGGCGGTAGCCGCCGAGCAGTTTCCCGGCGGCGAAGACGGCCGCCGGCACGGGCGCGTACTTGGCGTAGAGCGCGCCGTCGGGGCGACGGACGAAAAACCACGGCCGGTACGGTCCATCGACGGGCGGATGGAGGAACAGTCGGCCGTCGAGGAGCATCGCGGCCTGCTGGAGGTAGACGCCCTCGTCGTGGTTGAGGCTGTGGTACGGAAAGAGGCGAGCGGCGAGGAGGGAGACGACGACGGCGGCGACGACGGCGAGAGCGAGGGCGGCGAGTCGCGCGCGGCGGGGCGTGAGCCGCCACCGCCGGTCGCTCATTCGCCCGGATACCACGCGAGGGTGTGGTCGGCGACCAGGTCGACGGTGACTCGCTGGCCGAGTTCGAGTTCGCTCGCGTGGTTGTGTTCGCAGTGGACGACGTCGCCCGAGTCGAGTTCGACCGCGTAGACGAACGACGGGCCGGTGTACTGCCGTTCGGTCAGCGTTCCGTTGCCCGTGCGGTCCTCACCGTGACACGGCGTCGCCCGCAGGTCGTCAGGGCGGACGAGGACGTCGAGTTGCGCGCCGTCGTAGTCGGTGGTCAGCCCCTGCAGGAGGTCGGCCGAGAGCGTTCCGAGACCGGTCGTGATGTGGCCCTCGACGAACCGGCCGGTGAGGAAGCTCGCCTGCCCGAGGAACTCGGCGACGAAGCGGGATTTGGGGTGTTCGAACACCGTCTCGGGGCGGCCCACCTGTTCGATGCGGCCGTCGCTCATGACGGCCACGCGGTCGGAAATCGAGAGCGCCTCGGTCTGGTCGTGGGTGACGGAGACGGCGGTGACGTCCGTCTCCTTGATGATGCGTCGCACTTCCTCGCGCATGCGTTCGCGCAGGCGCACGTCGAGGTTGGCGAAGGGTTCGTCGAGCAAGAGGACGTCGGGTTCGGGCGCGAGCGACCGCGCGAGGGCGACGCGCTGGCGTTGCCCGCCGGAGAGGTTCTCCGGGGAGCGGTCCGCGAACGACGACAGGCCGACGAGGTCGAGGAGGTCGGCGACGCGTTCCTCGCGGTCCGCGTCGTCCCAGTGGTCGAGTCCGAAGCCGACGTTCTCGGCGACGGTCAGGTGGGGAAAGAGCGCGAACTCCTGGAACACCATGCCGACGTCTCGTTCCTCGGGGGGGACGCCCTCGCCGTCGGCCGCGACGGGAGCGCCGTCGACGGCGACCCGGCCGCTGGTCGGCATCTCCAGTCCGGCTATCATGCGAAGCGTCGTGGTCTTGCCACACCCCGAGGGACCGAGAAGCGTCAGGAGTTCGCCGTCGCGGACGACCAGGTCGACGTCGTCGACGGCCGTCTCCGGCCCGTAGCGTTTCGTGACGCCGGACAGCGTCAACATCGACTCCTCGGTCGTTTCGCCGTCTGCCGTCGCCGTCTGCGGCGTCATCTCCGGTGAGTCGTTACGCATTGTCTCCCTCCTGTCGCAAGAGCATGACCATCGAGAGCGCGGAGACGGCTACCAGCACGAGCGCCGGTAGCGCGGCCCGACCGTAGTAGCCCGCTTCTTGGACACGCCAGATGTAGGTCACCAGGGTTGTAAAGCCCGTCGGATGTAAGATGAGTGTCGCCGGCAACTCCTTCATGGTGGTGAGAAAGACGAGCGCGGCGCTGGCGACGAGACCCGGTGCGATGAGCGGGAGGGTCACGCGCCGAAACGCGCCGGACGGCGACTCCCCGAGCGTGCGCGCCGCGCCGAGGAGGTCGGCGTCGACCTGCAACACCGACGAGCGAGTCGCGCCCACGGCTTGCGGGAGAAAGCGCACGACGTAGGCGAAGACGAGCAACGGGAGGGTCTGGTAGAGCCACGGGAGGTAGTTCGCGCCGAGAAAGACCAGCGCGAGTGCGAGGACGATGCCGGGGACGGCGTAGCCGACGTACGTCGAGCGTTCGAGCAGGCGGGTGAGCCGCGACCCGGACGTGGCCGAGACGTAGGCGATGGGGAGGGCGGCGAGCACCGTCGCCACGGCGGCGAGGACGGACACGTAGACGGAGTTGGCGGCGAACGCCCACTGGAAACCGAAGCCGCCGGCGACGTAGCCGGGACCGCTCCGTACGAGCCACATGCCGAAGATGGCCACCGGGACGACGAGCGTCAGCGCGACGACCAGCCCACAGAACGCGAGTGCGGGCACGGTGGCCCACCCGAGCGACGTGACGGCGGCGTCGGTTCCGGCGACGCCGCCGCTGTAGCCGTCGTCGCCGCTCGACCCGAACCGCGTTTCGAGGAGCAACACCAGCGCGGTGACGGCGAGCAACTGAATCGAGAGCAACGACGCCGTCCCGCGCCCGAAGTTGTTGTACTGGACGTAGATGACCCGCGTGAAGGTGTCGAAATGCATGATGGCGGGCGTCCCGAAATCAGAGAGCGCGTAGAAGGCGACGAGGAGCGCACCGGCCGTGGTGCCGGGCGTAATCTGCGGGAGGACGACCCGGCGGAACGCGCTCCGGAAGCCGTGATTGAGCGTCTGTGCCGCCTCCAGTTGGCGGGCGTCGAACGACAGCAGGGACGCCCGGGTCGTCAGGAAGACGTAGGGGTAGACGAACAGCGCGAGGACGAGCGTCGCGCCCTCGAAGCCGTAGATGGTGGGGATGGTGACGCCGAGCGGCGAGAGCAGTTCCGCGAGCGCCCCGCGCGGACCGAACGCGGAGACGAACGCGAAGGCGCCGAGATAGCTCGGCACCACCAGCGGGAGCGACAGCGCGACGGTCCAGAACCGACGGAACGGGAGGTCCGTCAACACCGTCAACACGGCCAGCGGGACGCCGAGCGCCACCGAGACGAGCGTCACCGACGCGACGAGCGCGAGGCTGTTGGTGAACACCGACAGCGTCGACGACGAGGTGAGCATCGACAGCGCCTCGCTCGCCCCGACGCGTCCCGCCCGGAGGAACAGCCAGACGAGCGGCGAGATGACCGTCACGGCCACCAGCGCCGCGAGCGCCGTGACGACGGGGTGGGATTCGTAGCGGTCGGGCGACGGCACCGCCGTTCGGACGCGGCCGAGTACGCCCCCGACGCCGTCTCGGCCCCCGCCCATCAGAGCACCCCGACTTCGCGCATCAGGTCGAGCGTCGGCTGGACGTTCGAGAGCTTCTGGAGGTCCATCGAGGGCGGGTTCAACTCGTCGATGGTCGGGAGACCGCCCACCGGCGGCACGCCGGGTATCATCGGGTAGGCGAACGTGCGGGTGGCGAAAAACTCCTGCGCTTCGACGGTGAGGAGGTGGCGGACGAAGTTCTCGGCGAGGTCGGGCTGGTCGGTGTGTTTCACCACGGCGGCGCCGGCGGCGTTGATGAGTGCGCCCGCGTCGCCGCTCGTAAAGGCGAGGTCGAGGGGCGCGTCGGGACGGGCGGACTGCACCCGGAGCGAGTAGTAGTGGTTGGCGAAGCCCGCGCGAATCTCGTCGTCGGCGACGGCGTTGGAGACGAGGAACTCGTCGGGGTACTCCGTGACGTCGGAATCGAGCATGCCACGGAGCCACCGTCGCGTCGCCGACTCGCCTTCGAGGACGCGCATCGCCGTGACGAACGCCTGGAACGCGCCGTAGGTGGGCGCCCAGCCCATCACGCCGTCGAGGACGCCCGCGTCGGGGAACTCCATCACCGACTCGGGGACGTCGTCGGCCGAGAAGTCGTTCGTGTTGTACGGGACGCTCCGGGCGCGGCCGGCGGTGCCGACCCACTGGTCGTTCGGGTGGAACTGCTTGGGCACCGACTCCACCACCGACGAGGAGAGCGTCGCGGACATGCCCGCGTCGGCGACGGCGCCGAGCGACCCGGCGTCGACCGCCCAGAACACGTCGGCCGGGCTGTTCTCTCCTTCCTCGATGATGGTGTTGGCGAGTTGTGCGGTGCCGCCCTCGCGCGGGCGCGGCGTGAAGTCGGGGTAGATGCGCGAGAGGAGGGCGAGGAGGTCGCGGTAGAGACCGCCCTCGCCGCCGCCGAGATAGACCGTCAGCGACCCCGAGAGCGCGGGCAGGTCGGCGATGCGTGGTCCCTCTAGGGCGGGGCGGTTCTCGACGAGCGGTCCCGACCCGCGGAAGGAACTCATCGTCACGTTCCCCGTCTCGGCGCCGCCGCCGGCGGAGCCACCGGGGAGGTCGCTACAGCCCGCGAGCGCCCCCGCGACCGCGACGCCGCTCGTTGCGAGAAACCGCCGTCGTCGCATCCGCGACGTAGTACCGTCGTCCATGCGTTGATTTAGGCTCGCCTAAAACACTTATACCTACCGATTCGGTCGGTCAGTCGTCGGCGGGGACCGACCGCCGGACCGGACGGAGTTCGTCCAGACAGTCCAGCCAGTCGTGCATGTGTCGGCCGACGGACGCGAGGAACTCGCCGTTGCGGTAGTCGTCGTGGTCGGCGTCGAGGAGGGCGTCGGCCATCGCCTCGAACGCCTCCGCGTACGTCTCTGCGTCCTCGCCCGCGTCGTCGACGAGACGCCAGAGATGTTCGTTGAGTTCGAGACCCGCCACCTCGTCGTGCAGGTCGTCGAAGGTCGACCGGGGCGCCTTGTCGTGTCGACAGAGCGGCGCGCCCGTGAGCACCTGTTTGCCCAGCAGGTCCGCCGCGCGCTTGAGGAAGACGCCGCTCCAGATGTCGTCGAACCGGCCGACCGACCACTCGTTGTCGTCCATGGGCAACTGGTAGAACGCGGGCACCACCTCCCGGCGGAAGGCCAGATTCATCGAACAGACGGTGAGGTACTGCCCCGCCTCGGCGACGAAGTCGGGTCCGAACTCCTCGGCGGTGAGGCGCGTCTCGGCCTGTCCCCGCAGGTCGCCGTCCATCAGGATGCGCACCGCGTCGAGGTCGGGAACGTTCGTCCAGAGACCCTGTGAGGCGACCACGTCGTCGACGCGGGCCGTCCCCGTCTCGACCGTCTCGTCCATCGCCGAGTAGGGGTAGCCACGCGGGTAGAGACCGTGGTCGGTCTGATAGAGAACGTTCACCCAGCGTTCGTCCGACCGCACCGACTCCACCTCGCCCTCGTACGCGAGGTTGTGCAGGTGGGTGCCGAAGAAATCCACGTCGTCGTGCGGGCGGGTGTCGTCGTCGAGGAAGACGCCGTAGGGGTAGCCCTCCTGCCAGAGATAGAGCAGGCCGAAACTCGTCTGGGCGTGACTCCGTGCGGGAATCAGGTGGTCGTAGGCCGCGACGCCGTGGTCGGCCAACCACTCGGCTCTCCTCTCGCCGTCGAAGACCGCTCCCTCGACGCCCAGTTCGTCCAGCATCGCCGCCATCTCGCCGGTCGGACAGTGGTCTTCGGTCACCAACACGAAACACAACCGCCCGGCGTCGAAGCCGTGACGACGGGCGTTCTCGACGTACGAGCGGACGCACTCGTACTCCCGAATCGTCGGCACGACCACGCAGACGTCCTCGGTCATCGATTCCGTGTGTTTAGGCGAGCCTAAAGTATCTGTCGTTCGCCGGGCGGACGTACCGGCGTCGGATTGGTATATAGTGGTCTATATTTCTCTGAGAAATCATACGAACCCATTTAGGGTGTCCCTGCGTCGGGGCGGACAACTGCCCGCCGGCGCGCGTGTCGCGTCGGGGCGGCGTTCGAACGATGGTCGGAGACGCAGACGATACGGACGGGGACTGGACGGGCGAGTACGACGAGACGGCGCTGTTTTTGAACCGCGAGTTGAGCCAACTCCGGTTCCAACAGCGCGTCCTCCACGAGGCAGTAGACGACCGGACGCCGCTGTTGGAGCGGGTGCGCTTTCTCGGCATCTTCACGCGCAACATGGACGAGTTCTTCATGAAGCGCGTCGGCGGCCTGAAACAGCAGATAGAGGCGGGCGTCACCGACCGCACGGTCGACGGCCGGACGCCGCGAGAGCAGTGGTCGGAAATCCTCTCGACGGCCGGGCCGATGTTCGACCGGCAGACCGACTGCTACCGCGAGGTGATTCGGCCCGCCCTCGCCGACGCCGGCGTCGAACTCGTCGACTACGACGCACTCGCGGACGACGAACGCGAGCGGATGCGCACCTACTTCGAGGAGTCGGTGTTGCCGACGCTGACGCCCCTCTCCTTTGACCCCGCCCATCCCTTCCCGTTCATCTCGAATCTCAGCCTCTCGCTCGGCGTCTTCGTCCGCCACGACGGCGACGAGGACCCTACCTTCGCCCGCGTGAAGGTGCCACAGAACCGCCCGCGTCTCGTCGCCGTCGCCGAGGGCGAACGGTACGTCCTCCTCGAAGACCTCATCCGCGCGAACCTCGACCTGTTGATGCCCAACGTCGAACTCGTCGACGCCGCGCTCTTTCGACTCACCCGCAACGCCGAGGTCCGGCGCAACGAGGAGGTCGCCGAGGACCTCGTCGACGCCATCGAGGAGGTGCTCGAACAGCGCCGGTTCGCCACGGCCGTCCGCCTCGAAATCGAGACCGACGCGCCCGAGGCGATGGTCGACCTGCTGATGGACGAACTCGACCTCACCGAGGCGGAGGTCTACCGCCGCGCCGGACCGCTCGATTACCGGGATTTCACCACCCTGCTCGACCTCGACCGGCCGGACCTCAAGCGCCCGTCGTGGACGCCGCTTCCTCACCCGCGACTGGCCGGCGGGTCGGCCGAGTCGACCGTCGACGCCGGCGCCGACGTCTTCGACGAGGTGGCCCGCGACGACGTCCTCCTCCACCATCCCTACCACTCCTTCGAGGGGACCGTCCAGCGGTTTTTGGACGCCGCCGCCAACGACCCGAACGTCCTCGCCATCAAGGCCGCCATCTACCGCACCGCAAGCGACTCACAGGTCATCCAGCGCCTCATCGAGGCCGCCGAGAACGGCAAACAGGTGGCCGTGATGGTCGAACTCAAGGCGCGATTCGACGAGCAGAACAACCTCCAGTGGGTGCGCAAGCTAGAGGAAAACGGCATCCACGTCGCCTACGGCACCATCGGGCTGAAGACCCACACCAAGACGGCGCTGGTCGTCCGCGAGGACGACGCGGGCGTCAGGCTCTACTCCCACGTCGCTACGGGCAACTACCACTCCGAGACGGCGAAGGGCTACGTCGACCTCGGTCTCCTCACCGCCGACCGAGACGTGGGACAGGACCTCGTGAAGGTGTTCAACTTCTTCACCGGCCCGTCGCTCGACGAGGCGTTCCGCAAACTGCTCGTCGCCCCCGTGACGATGCGCGAGCGATTCACGGAACTGATTCGCCGCGAGGCCGACCACGCCCGCGCCGGTCGACCCGCGCGCATCGTCGCCAAGATGAACGCGCTGGAAGACCCCGACGTCGTCGCCGAACTCTACCGCGCGTCGGCCGCCGGCGTCGACGTCGACCTCGTGGTCCGGGACATCTGTCGCCTCCGGCCCGGTCTCGACGGCGTCAGCGACACCGTCTCCGTCTACTCCGTCGTCGGGCGCTTCCTCGAACACTCGCGCATCTTCTACTTCGAGAACGGCGCGCGCGCCGACGACGGCGGCGACCCCGAATACTACGTCGGGTCGGCCGACTGGATGACGCGCAACCTCGACAACCGCGTCGAGGCCGTCGCGCCCGTCACCGACCCGGCCCTCCGCGAGCAACTCCGCTTCGTCCTCGAAGTGATGTGCAACGACAACCGCTCCTGCTGGGAGATGCGTCCCGACGGGAGCTACGAACAGCGAACGCCCGCCGAGGACGAACCCGTCTGGCGCACCCACGACATCCTGATGGACGCCGCCCGCGCCGCCCACGAGGACGACGACTGTCGGCAGGGCCTCCGCACCGACCACCCCGCGAGTCCGGGCGACCTCATCGTCGGGACGAAGTGAGCGCCTCCAACAGGACCACCGCCGGCGCTTTCGCCAGCGGTTCGTTGGCGTTGCCACAGTGGGGCGACTGGACGCAGGCCGGACAGCCGTCGGCGCAGTCGCAGGCGTCGACGAGGCGCGCGGTCCGGGCCATCAGCGACTCCACCCGGTCGTAGCCGCTCCGGGCCAACCCCACGCCGCCGGGGTAGCCGTCGTAGACGAAGATGGTGCTCGCGCCGGTGTGGGGGTGGTGCGGGGTCGAGAGTCCCCCGACGTCGGCGCGGTCACAGAGCAAGTCGAGCGGAAAGAGCGATATCATGCCGTGTTCGGCGGCGTGGATGCCGCCCGCGAAGTCGCCCACGCTCTCCATCTCGCGGGCCACGTCCGGCGGGACGGTGAAATACAGCGCCCGGGTGTCGAGGCTCGTCTCCGGGAGCGAGAGCGTCTCGCGGCCAAGCGTCTCGCCCCGACCGGCGTCGCGGCGCTCGAAGCCCGTCACGCGTTCGGTCACCGTCACCTCGGCGAAGCGCACCTCGGTGTCGGGTCGGGCCGACAGCGCCGTCGCCTCGCGGTCGCGTCTCACCTCGATCGACTTCTCGGTCAGGACGCGCGTGTAGTAGTCCGCCCACGTGGGCTGGAGTTCGGCCACGTCGCGGTCCAGATCGAGGTCGGTCACCTCGTAGGACTGGCCCTGATGGTGATAGACCGCACCGGGGTGGGCGTCGCGCAGGGCGTCGCCGAATCCCAGCGACGCGGTCACCTCCCCGTTCCGGCGGTCCAGTAACTCCACCTCCCGGTCGTCGACCCGGCGGAGGGCCATCGCGTGCTGTGGACTCCGGTCTCCCGCGTGGGTCCAGCGCGTCCCTTCGGCCGTCTCGCGGCGCTCCAGTCGCCCCTCGGCTTCGAGGTCCGCCACCACGTCCGGAAACTGTGGGCCGAAGTGGCGTTCGTCGTCGGTCGACAGCCAGTTCTCGGCCGCCGCCGACGCCACGTGGTCGGGGAGGAGGTGGTCGTTCTCGGGGTCGGTCACCGCGCGTTCGGCGTCGCCGTCGAAGAGGTCGTCCGGGTTCGCCATCAGGTACTGGTCGAGCTGGTCCTCGCCGGCGACGAGAACGACCAGCGCGGGGTCGTCGCCCCGCCCCGCGCGGCCGGCCTGCTGGAACGTCGACATCCGCGTCCCGGGGTAGCCGTCGACGAGCACCGCGTCGAGTCCGCCCACGTCGACGCCGAGTTCGAGCGCGTTCGTGCTCCAGACGCCCGCGACGTCGCCGTCGTGCAGGCCGTCTTCGAGTTCGCGCCGGCGCTCGTCGCGGAGCGAGGCCTGATACGCCGCCACCCGGCGCGCGAGGTCGCGCTCCCCCCGTTCGCGGAGGGCGTCGGCGCTCTCGGTGGCGTAGCGCTCGGCGGTCTGGCGCGCCCGCGTGAACGCGAGTGTCTGGTGCCCTCGCGTCACGAGGTCCGTAAACAGGCGCTTGGTCTCGACGTGACTCGACCGCCGGCGACCGCTCGCGCCCTCGCCGTCGTACTCGGGCGGGTTCCAGAGCACCCACTCGCGCGGTCCCCGACCGCTCGCGTCCTCGTCGACCAGCGCGAACGACGACTCCGGCCGCCCGGTCACCCGCGCGGCGTGTTCGACGGGATTGCCCACCGTCGCCGACGCACAGACGAACTGCGGGTCGCTCCCGAACCGCTCGCAGACGCGCGCCAGACGCCGGCAGACCAGCGCGACGTGGCTCCCGAAGACGCCGCGGTAGGCGTGGACCTCGTCTATCACCACCGTTTCGAGCGAGGAGAACAGCCACTCCCAGAGGCGGTGGGCGTGCGGGAGGAGTCCGTAGTGGAGCATGTCGGGGTTCGACAGCAGGACGGTCGGCCGCCGGTAGCGCACTTCTCGTTTTTCGGTCTTCGAGAGGCGGCCCGTGTAGGTGGCGACCGAGACGCGACTGCCGAAGCCGAGTCCGGCCGCGAGGTCCGAGAGCGTCGCCGCCTGGTCGGCGACGAGGGCGTTCTGCGGGCCGAGATAGAGGGTGCGCGCGCCCGAGGCCATCGCTCGCTCGAAGGCGGGGACGGCGTAGGCGAGGCTCTTTCCGCTGGCCGTCGGCGTCGCCACCACCACGTTCCGCCCGTCGCGCACCGCCTCGACGGCGTCGACCTGGTGGCGATAGAGGCGGTCCACCCCGCGGTCGGCTAGCGCGTCGGCCAGTCGCGGTTCGAGGTCGCAGTCGGCGTACGTGGGGTCGCGCCCCGGCAGTCGACGGCGGTCGACCACCTGTCCCTCGTAGTACGGGCGCTCCCGAAGCCACTCGACGGCGTCGTTCACGGCGACACTCGGACCGGGGGCGACATACGGATTGCGGTGGCCCACACGGTTTTCTTCCGGGCGGCCCTCGGTCTCGGCGTGCGAGACGACGACCGACTGCGACCCGCGACGGTCCCGTGACCGCCGACGCGACGGGCGGCACCTACACGCTCGTCTTCGACCTGCCGACGCCCGTCGAACTCGACGTGGGCGCCCTCGGCACCCACGGCCTCCCCGCCGGCGCGTACGCCTAAACCGGGAGCGCACTCGGGAGCGGTGGCTTCGCGCGCGTCGACAGACACCGGCGGGTGGCGCGCGGCGACCACGACGTGCGCCACTGGCACGTCGATCACCTCGCGGGCCACCCCGATACCGACCTCGTGCGGGTGGTGACGTCCGCCGGCGTCGACGCCGAGTGCGCTATCGCCCGGGCGCTCCCGTCGGGTCCGGTCTCCGGGTTCGGCGCCTCGGACTGCGACTGCCGGGCGCACCTCGCGGCGGCCGAATCGGTGCCGTCGCTGGTCGAACGGGTCGAATCCGCCCACGAGACGGCACGCGAGTAAGGTGGCTTCGAAAGAGGTCGGCGGTGGCGGACCCGGGCAAAGTCCGCCGTCCGCCGATTGCCGGAAGTAGGGGCGACGCTGGGGCGGGCAACCCCCCGTCTCCCCCTGTTGTCAGAGGCACCCCGGCACTGAGTCCAACGACGCGCAGTAACTTCATGTTATCCGGCGCGCAATGCACCAGACGGTGACACATGATATATAAAAGAAGGGCTGGGTTTATCAGTAACGGCGAGGGAGCGGCGTGACGTCCGACCGCCCGGCGGACGTCGTGGAGCGCCGGGCCGACGTGCTTCGCGTCCTCCACGGTTCGCCCCTCCGGACGGTGGACCTCGTCGACCGCCTCGACCACTCGCGGTCGACCGTCGCTCGGGCCGTCCGCGAACTGACGACGGCGGGGTACGCCACGCGCACCGACGAGGGGTATCGGGCGACGCTCCACGGCAGGTTGGCACTGCGCGAACGCGACCGCCTCGTGGGTCGACTCGACGACTTCGAGGCGTCGAGTGACCTCCTCGCCGCCCTCCCGGAGTCGTTCGACGTGCCGCCGGCCGTCTTCGACGACGCAACGGTCGTCCGCGCGGCGACACACGCTCCGCTCCGGCCCACCGCCCCCGTCTCCGACGTCGTCGACCGGGCCTCGCACGTCTCGATTTACACCTCCCGGTACGTCTCCCGACGACACCCCATCTACCACGAACAGGTCGTCGACCACGGGACGACTGCGACGCTCGTCCTCACCGACGACGTCCTCCAACGCCTCCTCTCGCGGCGCGCGGACGACCTGTCGGCGTGGCTCGAACTCGGTCGCGTGGCCGTCTACCGCACGGAGCGACGCGACCCCGTCACCGTCGTCTCCGCCGAGACGCCCCACGGCCCGGAGATGGGGGTGGTCGTCTACGAGGAACGCACGCCCGTCGGCTTCGTCGGCAACGACCACCCCGACGCCGTCGCGTGGGCGGACCGGTACGTCTCTCGGGCGCGCGAGGCGGCCGACCTGCTGTATTCGCCCTGATTACGCGAGGGCGTCGGCGAGGGCTTCGATTGGCGTGGGCGGCGTTTCCCCGTAGTGGTCGCCGAGTTGGGTGCGACAGGAGGCGCCGGGCGCGACCACCCGGTCGCCGTCGCTGGCGTCGACTTGCTCGAAGAGGATGCGCCCGATGGCCTTGCTCATCGAGAAGTGTTCGGCCTCGTAGCCGAACGTGCCGGACATGCCACAACACCCGGAGTCGAGGGGGTCGACGTCGTAGCCGGCGCGCCGGAGGACGCCCACCGCGTGGTGGTCCTTTTTCGTCGCCTTCTGGTGGCAGTGGCCGTGGTAGGTCAGCGACCCCGACCCCTGCGTCGAAAGCGCCTCGTCCAACCGGAAGGCGTCGAGGTACTCCATGACGCCGTAGGCGTTGGCCGCGACGACGCCGACGTCCTCGCCCGAGAGCAGGTCGTGGTAGTCGGACTGGACCATCACGGCGTCGGAGGGTTCGATTACCACCACGTCCCACCCCTCGCGGACCCGCGGCGCGAGGGTTTCGACGTTCGCCCGGGCGCGTTCCCGTGCGGCGTCGAGAAAGCCCTTCGAGAACGCCGGGCGACCGCTGTCGCCCACGTCGGCCATCTCGACGTGGACGTTCGCCGCCTCCAGAACCTCGACCGCCGCTTTGCCCGTCGCCGGCGCGTTGTAGTTTGTGTAGGTGTCGGGAACGAGCAGGGCCGTTCGCTCCGCGTCGGCTTTCGACACCTGTGCGCCGCCGCGCGCCTCGAACCAGTCTTCGAGGGTCTCGCGGTGGAAGGTGGGGAGCGAGCGGTCGCGTGCGATGCCGACGGTCTTTTCTAGAACCGTCCGCGCGCCCGGAAGCTTCGACGCCCAGTTCGAGACGGGCGCGAACGCGGAGCCGAGCGCGCTCAACGAGTCGACGTTGGCGAACATCTTGTCCCGCATCGACGACCCGTGGCGCTGGTGGTGTTCGTGCGTGAGTTCGGCTTTGAGCTTCGCCATGTCGACTTCGCTGGGGCAGTCTTTCGAACAGCCCTTACAGCCGACACAGAGGTCCACCACCTCGTGCATGAACTCGACGTCGAACTGCTCGTCGGCGTCCAGATCGCCGCTCATCGCCTGCCGTAAGAGGTTCGCCCGGCCGCGAGTGGCCTGAATCTCCTCGTCGGCGGCGCGGTAGGTGGGACACATCACGCCGCCGGTGGTCTCCTGTGGCCCGCGACAGCCCCCACAGCCGTGACAGAGTTCGACCATGCCCTGTAAGCCGTTCTCGTTGGTCCAGTTCAGTTCGGGGTCGAAGCCGGCGTCGAACTCGTAGTCGGGGCTGAACCGCAGGTTCTCGGTCATGTCCGAGGCGGCCGCCCGCGAGGGCGTCCCGGCGGGCATCGACTCGTCGTCGTCGTAGCCACAGACGTTGCCGGGGTTGAGAAGCCAGTCGGGGTCGAACGCCGTCTTCAGGTCGCGGAAGACGCGCCAGAGGCGGTCGCCGTAGAGTTTGCGGTTCCACTGCGTGCGCGCCCGGCCGTCGCCGTGTTCGCCCGAGACGGAGCCGCCGTATTTGACCACGAGGTCGGTCGCGGCGTCGGCGATGGCCTCCATCTGGCGGACGCCTTCTATCGTCTTGGTGTTGACCAGCGGCCGGATGTGGAGGACGCCCGGTCCCGCGTGGGCGTAATAGGTGGTGAGCGTGTCGAACTCGTCGAGGATGTCCTGAAAGTCGGAGACGTAGTCGGGGAGGTTCTCGGCGGGGATGGCGGTGTCTTCGATGAACGCGATGTGTTTCTCGTCGGTGGTCCGCCCCAGGAGGATGGGAAGCCCCGACTTGCGCATCTTCCAGAACTTCGCGCGCGAGTCGGCGTCGTGGGCCTCCATCGCGTCCACCGCGTAGCGCTCTCTGGCCGTCCGCTCGCTCGCCCCGTCGCTCGGGTCGGTCTCGGTCTCCCTGTCTCCCACCCGGTCGGCGACGAGGTCCGCCACCTTCTGGCGGCCCTCGGCGTCGCTCTCGGCGTAGAACTCCACGAGGAGGACCGAATCCGTCCCCTCGGGCAACATGCCCACCACGTCCGCGAACTCCGACGTCTCGCGCGCGAGGTCGAGCAACACGTCGTCCATCACCTCGACGGCGGCGGGGTCGTGTGCGAGGATGGGTTCGACGTCGCGCATGGCGTCGAGGAGGTCGTCGTAGGTGAGTAGCGCCACCGCCTTCGTCTCGGGGACGGGTTCGAGCGTCACCGTCGCCTCCGTCACCACCGCGAGAGTGCCCTCGCTCCCCGCGAGGAGGCGCGCGAGGTTCACCGACCCGTCCGTGGTCTCCTCGACCAACACGTCGAGGTTGTAGCCGGAGACGTTGCGCTTGAGGTCGGGATACCGCCGGTCGACCTCCCCGCTCTCCTCGTCGACGACGCGGCGGACCTCGTCGTAGATGCGCGGTCGGAGGGCGTCGGCGTCGGGGTCGGCCTCCGCGCGGAGTTCCTCCAGACCCACCTCGCCGAACGTCGTCACGGTGCCGTCCGCGAGGACGGCTTCGACCTCCTCGACGTAGGCGTCGGTCTTGCCGTACTTCAGGGAGTGAGCGCCGGTGGAGTTGTTGCCGATGGCGCCCCCGAGGGCGCTCTTATCGCCCCACGCGGGGTCGGGCGCGAACTTCAGGTCGTGGTCGGCCAGCGCCGCGTTGAGGTCGCCCAGATTCACGCCGGGTTGGGCGCGGGCGCGTCGGGCGTCGGGGTCGACGTCGAGGACGCCGTCCATGTGCCGCGACGTATCGAGGACGACCGCCTCGTTGACGGTCTGGCCGGCGAGGCTGGTGCCCCCGCCGCGAGGGAGGACGGGTATCTCGCGTTCGGCGCAGTACGAGACGACCGCCGAGACGTCCTCGGTGTCGGTGGGAAAGACGACGCCGATGGGCGTCATCTCGTAGGCGCTGGCGTCGGTCGCGTACAGTTGGCGCGAGTAACTGTCGAAGCGCACCTCGCCGTCGACGAGTCGGTCGAGGTCGTCGACCAGTCCCGGTCGGTCTACGTCGTCGCTCGCGTAGTCGTAATCGCCCTCGGTCGCGGGGTCCTCGGGCGCGCCGCCTGTGGTTGCCATCGTCGTTGGTTGGGGTAGCGTCGCATAAAAACCGGGCACTCCGCCCGGCGCGGTCGTCGCGCGATTCGGGGGCGTCTCACCGCCGACCGGCTACGGGAGTCCCGGTCAGAAGACGCCCGGGAACAGCACGTAGCCGAACAGGAGCGTCAGGACGCCCGTCACCGTCGCGTAGTACGCGAGCGGGATGAGTTCGTACCGGATGACTCGGCCCTCCTCGCCGACGAGACCGACGACTGCCAGCGCCGCCACGACGTTGTGGATGGCGATGAGGTTCCCGATGGCCCCGCCGACGGCCTGCGCGCCGAGGAGGATGGTCCGGGGGAAGCCGATCTGCTGGGCGACGCCGTACTGGAAGGTGCCAAAGAGGATGTCCGAGACGGTGTTCGACCCGGCGAGGAAGGCGCCGAAGGCGCCGACCAGCGCCGCGAAGAAGGGGTAGACGCCGCCCGCGATGGACGCCATCGAGTCCGAGAGCACGATGAGCATGCTGTCGGTGCCCGTCGCGGTCCCGGACTGGAGCATTATCTGCACCGTCGCCACCGCGAACAGCAGGGCGATGACGGCGGGCGTCACCTTCTCGATGGTCTCGGTCCACGCGCCCTTGATTTCGTCGCCGGACATCCCGTGGATGGGGATGGTCAGCAGGTGGACGGCGACGAAGACGGCACCGGGCAGGTAGAGCACCGCGAGCGACCCGCTGAGCGACGTGCCGAGGATGTGCCCCCACGAGAGGACGAGCGTCGAGTTGAGGAAGTTCGTCACGGGGTCGACCACGCGCGTGACGACGAGCAACACGGCGACGAGGGCGTAGGGCGTCCACGCCCGGGGGAGCGACATGGTCTGGACCGCGCCGCCGTCGGCGGCGACGGCCGCCTCGCGGTTCGAGGACTCGCCGGGCTGGATGTCGCCGATCCAGTGGTCGGGCCACGCGGACTGCTCGGCGAAGTCCCACTCCTCGTCGGGGTGGAAGAAGCCGGCTTTGAGCGCGCTGACCGTGACGAACAGGCCGACCATCGCGCCCACGATACCGGGGAACTCCGGCCCGAGGAAGTACGCCGTTGCCCAGTAGGGCACGGCGAAGGACGCCCACGCGAACAGCGTCAGCGGCAGGACTTCGAGTGCGGGCTTGATGGAGCGCTCCTCGCCGAAGAAACGGGTCATCATCGCCACGCCGATGAAGGGGAGGAACATCCCGACGACGACGTGGTAGCTCGCGGCCCACACCGCGATGTTGGAGACCCAGCCCTGAATCGTCATGCCGTGGCCGGTGACGGCCTGCGAGATGAAGTCCACGTCGCCGAAGATGTCCATCATCCCGATGATGAGCGGCGTCCCGACGGCGCCGAAGGTGATGGCCATCAGGTTCCCGGTGAGTGCGACGACGACGGCCGCGAGTGGCGGGAAGCCGAGACCGACGAGAAGCGGGCCGACGATGGCGGCGGGCGTGCCGAACCCGGCCGCGCCCTCGATGAACGACCCCATCAGGAAGACGAGGAGGACCACCTGGACGCGGCGGTCGTCGCTGACGGAGGCGAATCCGTCGCTGATGGCGTCGAAGGCGCCCGTCTGCTTCAGCGTATACAGCAGAAGGATGGCGCCGAAGACGATCCAGAGGATGTTCGCGGCGGTGATGAAGCCGTTGATGGTGGCGGCGCCGACCCACGTCGGCGACATGCCCCACCCGACGACGCCCGCGCCGACGGCGACGACCCACGCGAGGGGCATCGCCCGCGTCGCGGGCCAGAACCGGCCCACCATCAGATACGCGATGGTCAACAGGGGCAACAACGCGACGAGTGCGTCGACCGCGCCCGCCATCTCACGCCCCCCGGCGCGGCCGTACGGCCACGCCAGTCGGCTCCGTTTCCATTCCAGTTCCATGCCTGATTCGGTCTGGCATGAGATTTCGTTCCAGTCCCGGCCGATAAATATCCATCGTTCCTCGCTTTTCGTGAGGGTTCGACCGGTGACACGGGAGGCGATGGCACATCCCTCTATAGTCGTGTGTACAGGTGATTTCGTCGGGTAACAGGGTCGAAGAGGCAGTTCCTCCGAACGCGACGACCCGGCACTGCGCCGATTCGCCGCCCGCCACCGCCGTACGCGACCGGGTTACACTCGTGTGTGGTGGCCTGTGCAGTCGTATGCGTCCACGTTCATTTCGTGTGCAAAGGCTTATTTCGACGTGTGCAGAGGGAGGGGTATGGACGAGTCGGCGGGGGACCGCCCCCGGAACGAACACGGACAGTACGCCGACCGAATCCCCCCGGAGGCGGTGCTGGAGGCGTTCGACGCGCGCGAGGACCGCGCGCGGCCGCTGACCGCGAGCGACGTGATGGAGGCGCTCGACTGCTCGCGGCGGACCGCCCACAACAAACTGGAGGTGTTGGTCGAGCGCGGGACGCTCGCGACGCGGAAGGTGGGCGCCCGGAGTCGGGTGTGGTGGGTGCCGATGCCGCGCGGGCCGAGCGAAACCGACGCCGACCGCCCCCTCGCCGTCTCGAACGCCATCCGCGACGCCAACCTCCCCGGAAGCGGCCCGACGCTCGAAGCCCGGCGAGAGGCGCTGTCGGCCGCCTACGACTACCTCACCGACCACCCCGAGGCGAAGAAGGCCGACTTCATCCGCGACGTCTACCACGACCAGCCCGCCGGCTACGAGTCCGCCGAGGCGTGGTGGAACGCGCTCCAGCCGGCGCTGAAGCAACTCCCCGGCGTCGACCCGCCGGAAGAGCGGGGCCACCTCTGGCACTTCCTCGGCGGCGACTGACCGGTTAGCTTTTCCCGGTTCCTCGCCGACAACCGCCTGTCTACGATGAGCGACGGGCAGTCACACGCGGGCTTCGAGCGACCCACGGCCACGGACGACCACCGTGTCGAAGCGTAACTCGTCGACGGGTGGCGACGACGCGGACGGCCGCATCTACGCCTCGGAGGCCGAGGGCCGGCAGTATCGCGGGACGTGGTACTGCCCGCTCCCGTACGAGGAGTTGGATGCGGCTCCCGAGAGCCGCGACTACCCCGACCGCGGCGAGGGCGGCCCGTTCCGACTGGCCGAACTCCCGCGCGTCCCCCGCCTCCGGCACGTCGTCGGCCCGAGTGCCATCATGCTCGGCGCGTCGCTCGGAAGCGGCGAGACGCTGTTCTGGCCCGTCCTCGTCGCCCGTCACGGGTGGGCGCTCTACTGGGCGTTCTGGGTGGGCGTGCTCACGCAGTTCGTCATCAACACGGAACTCCAGCGCTGGACGCTGGCGACGGGGGAGAGCGTCTTTCGCTCGTACGCGCGCGTCGACGGCGCGTGGCCGTGGGCCTTCCTCGTCGGCGGCCTCCTCAGTCTCGGGTGGCCCGGGTGGGCCGCCGGCGCCGCGCAGGTGGCCGCCACCGCCGTCGGCGTCGACGGCACCGTCGTGGGCGTCGCCGGCGCGACGTTCCCGGCGTGGAAACTCCTCGCCGTCGGCCTGATGGTGCTCATCTGGCTCTCCTATCACGTCTCCTCGGTGATGTACAACGCCGTCGAGGCGTTCCAGTTCGGTCTGCTGGTGGTCGCCATCGTCACCGCCCTCGTGTTGGTCGTCGCCAGCGGGTCGACCGGCGAACTCGCCGCCCTTCCCCGGAGCCTCACCGGCTTCGGCACCCTCCCGCCGAACATGGACGTGGCAGTCTTCCTCGGCGGTCTCGCTTTCGCCGGCGCCGGGGGCTACCTCAACCTCTCACAGAGCCTCTGGGCGCGCGAGAAGGGCTACGCCATGGGCAACTATCAGGGCCGCGTGCGCAATCCCCTGACCGGCGACGACCCCGAACCCATCCGGCGCGACGGCTTCGCCTTCCCGCCGACGTCGCTGAACCTCGAACGCTGGCGCGGGTGGTGGCGGGTCGTCCAGGCCGAACACTTCCTCACCTTCGCCGTCGGTCTCCTCCTCGTCGCCACCGTCCTCATGGCCGTCGCCTCCCGGTACGCCCCGGGGACGCAGGCCGATGCCATCGCCATGTGGCTCGACGAAATCGCCCCTCTTCTCGGCGGTCTCCTCGCGCCCCTCGTGTTCGTCCTCCTGTTCGTCGCGCTCTTTACCACCGAGTACGCCATCGTGGAGTCGTTCGTCCGCAACAGCGCCGACGCCCTCTACGAGGCCTACGCCCGCGAGGCCGGCTGGGACCTCTCGCGGGTCTTCTGGCGCCTGCTCACCCTCTTTACCGCGTGGGGCGTCGTCGTCATCCTCTTTTTAACCGCCCCCTTCGAGGGGCGCGACCCCTTTTTCTTCCTCGTCGTCGGCGCCGCCCTCTCCGGCGTCGTCATGTGGCCCTACACCGTCCTGACGCTCGTCGTCAACACCACGCGCCTGCCCGAACACCTCCAGCCGGGGTGGTCCCGCGTCGTCGCCATGTGGTGGGCCGCCGGCTTCTACGGCTACTTCAGCGTCCTGCTCCTCGGCGACACCCTCGTCGCCCTCGGCCTGCCGGCCTTTCGCACCGCCGTGCCCGTCCTCGGGAGCGGTCCCGCCGGCTACGCGCTCTGGGCGGGCTACCTCGCGGTGCAAGTCTACGCCGTCGTCCGGTCGATTCGGGGCAAGCGCGCCGCCGCCGGCACCGTCGCCGGCGCCGAGGAGTCGAATAGCTGGTTCGCCTGACGCCGACCGAAGGTGCAAAGCCCCGGGAGTCACAGTCCCCTAGATATGGCAACCGCACCCGTCTCGACGTTCGAAGACGCCCTCGGCGCCCACGGCGTCTCCTGCACCCGGACGACGCCCGACGGCCTCGCCGACGCCCTCGCCGACGTGGTCCGCGACCCGGCGGTGGGCGTCGCCCTCCCCTTCGAGGGCGCGACGTACCCCGAGGCAGTCGCCGTCGACCCGACGCCCGCCGAACTGGAGGCGGCCCGCACCGGCGTCACGCCCGCCTCCTTCGCCGTGGCGAACTACGGCAGTCTCGCCCTCCCGTCGACGGCCGACGGCGCCGAACCCGTGAGCCTCTACCCCGAACTCCACGTCGCCGTCGTCGCCGCCGACGACGTGGTGCCCGACATGCCGACCGCCTTCGACCGCTTCGGCGAGACGTTCCGCGAAACCGCCGGGAGCGCCATCGTCGCCACCGGTCCAAGCGCCACCGCCGACATGGGCGAACTCGTCCTCGGCGCTCACGGTCCCGAGGAGGTACACGTGGTGATTCTCGATGAGTAAGGGGAAAGGCGACCGCGCGGCCGAAATCCGCCGGCTCATGACGACCGAGGGCGCCGCCATCGAGACCAACACCAAGGGCTTCAATCAGAAGCGCAAGGACGCCGTCGCCGACCTCGAAAACTACGAGGCGCTGAAAGACGAGACCCGCGCCATCAAGGAGGACGCCATCGCCCGCCTGCCCGAACTCATCGAGGAGTTGCGCGAGAGCGTCGAGGACAACGGCGGCCACCTCTACGTCGCCGACGACGCCGCCGACGCCACCCGCTACGTCCGCGAGGTGGCGAGCGACGCCGACGCCGACCGCGTCGTCAAGAGCAAGTCCATGACCACCGAGGAACTCGAGGTCAACGACGCCCTCGAAGCCGACGGCGTCGAGGTGGTCGAGACCGACCTCGGCGAGTGGGTCATCCAGGTGGCCGACGAGACGCCCTCGCACCTCATCGCGCCCGCCATCCACCGCTCGCGCGAGAGCATCGCCGAGTTGTTCAACGAGCGCTTCGACCCCGAGGAACCCCTAGAGACCGCCGAAGAACTCACCTCCTTCGCGCGCGAGAAACTCGGCGAACGCATCCGCGACGCCGACGTGGGCATGACCGGCGCCAACTTCGTCACCGCCGACACCGGCACCATGGCCATCGTCACCAGCGAGGGCAACGCCCGGAAGTGCGCGGTCACGCCCGACACCCACGTCGCCGTCACCGGCGTCGAGAAGGTGATTCCCTCGGTCGAAGACCTCTCGCCGTTCGTGGAACTGCTGGCTCGCTCCGGCACCGGACAGGACATCACCTCCTACGTCTCCTTGCTCACCCCGCCCGTCGACTCCCCGACCGTCGACTTCGACGACGACGAGACGCCACTCTCGGAGCGGGAGTCCGACCGCGAGTTCCACCTCGTCCTCGTCGACAACGGCCGGATGGAGATGCGCGAAGACGACCAACTCCGCGAGACGCTCTACTGCATCCGGTGTTCGGCGTGTTCGAACTCGTGTGCCAACTTCCAGCACGTCGGCGGCCACGCCTTCGGCGGCGAGACGTACTCCGGCGGCATCGGCACCGGATGGGAGGCCGGCATCGAGGGACTCGACACCGCCGCCGAGTTCAACGACTTCTGTACCGGCTGTTCGAGGTGTGTCAACGCCTGCCCGGTCAAAATCGACATCCCGTGGATAAACACGGTCGTCCGCGACCGAATCAACCGCGGCGCCGACCCCGACGGCTTCGACTTCCTCGTCGAGGGACTGACGCCCGACGAGGAACCCGGCGGTCTCGACCTCGGCAAGCGCCTGTTCGGCAACTTCGAGACGCTGGCGAAACTCGGGAGCGCCACCGCGCCCGTCTCGAACTGGGTGGCGAACACCGCGCCCGCGCGCTGGGCGCTCGAACGCGTCGCCGGCGTCGACGCCCGCCGTGACCTCCCCGAGTTCGAACGCGAGACGCTGGTCGAGTGGTTCGCGCGCCGGACGCCCCTCACCTCCGCCGGCACCGCCGACCGCGAGGTGGTCCTCTACCCCGACGCCTACACCAACCACGTGCAGGTCGACCGCGGCAAGGCGGCGGTCCGGGCGCTCGAAGCCCTCGGCGTCTCCGTCCGGGTGCCAGCGATGCCGTCGAGCGGTCGCGCCCCCCTCTCACAGGGGATGGTCGCCACCGCCGAAACCCACGCCCACGACCTCTACGGCGCCGTCGCCGAACACCTCGACGCCGGCCGCGACGTGGTGGTGGTCGAACCCTCGGACCTCGCCATGTTCGAACGCGAGTACGAGCGATTCCTCCCCGAACCCTCGGTCGAACGCCTCCGCGAGCACAGTTACGAGGTGATGGAGTACCTCTACGGTCTGCTGTCGAACGGCGCGGACGCCGACGCCCTGCGCGGCCCGCCGGCCGACCACCCCGGCGTCGCCTACCACGCCCACTGCCAACAGCGCACGCTCGGACTGGAAGCCCACACCGTCGCCGTCCTCTCGGACCTCGGTTACGACGTGGTCACCTCCGACGTGGAGTGTTGTGGAATGGCCGGGTCGTTCGGCTACAAGGACACCTACTACGAACTCAGCATGGACGTGGGCGACGACCTCGCCGAGCAGTTCACCGAGGAGACCACCAGAGACCGGGACGTGGTCGCAAGCGGCACCTCCTGTCTCGAACAACTCGACGCCCTGCTCTCGCGGCCCTCGCGCCACCCGGTCGAACTCGTCGCGCCGTAATCGCGGGCCGTCGTCGGACACGCGTCTTGCGACCCGAGACGCCCGTCGGACGCTCCCGGGAACTATTAAGACCCGGGCAACCGAGTGGACGGACATGGACGGGACGCCACAGGAGATAACGACGCTCGTGGGTCGGGAGGTCTACTCGAACAACGGGGTCTTCGTCGGCGAAGTCGAGGACGTCCGCCTCGACCTCGACCGCGAGGCCGTCACGGGACTCGCGGTGGGCGAACTCAGTCGAGAACTGTTCAGCGGTCGCATCGAGTCCGGCAAAGGCGTGATGGTGCCGTACCGCTGGGTGCGCGCCGTCGGCGACGTCATCCTCATCAACGACGTGGTCGAACGCCTCGAAGACGAGACGGACGAGGAAGTCGTCGCGTAACTCACCCGCCGTTCGTCCCCTCGCCCGCAGTGCTCTCGACTCCCATCGCGTCGAAGAGTTTCTTTCGCACCGCCTCCTCGGTCAGCGACAGCAGGGTGTCGCGGTTGTCCTCGCTGGCCTCGATGCCGGTAAAGAGACCGAGCGGTATCTCGACGCTCCCCTGCGTGGAGTGGCCGCCGACCTCCCCGATGCCGGTGTAGGCGTCGTGTAACACCTTGCCGATGTTGATGCGGATGTCCTTCGACCGCGCGGCGATGTAGATGGTGTCGTCGGCGATGCCGAAGACGGCGGTGGTGGTGATGCCTTCCAGATTCAGGAGGTGTTGGGCGGCCTGTGCCAGCGCGTCCCGGTCGCGGATGAACCCCGCGTTCGAGACGAGGTGGCTCCCCTGTACCTGTCGGTTCTGGATGGCCTGTGCCAACACGTCGAGCGTCTCCGGCGACATCGACGGCGACTCCACCTGTTCGAGGGTGTCGTGGTTGGCGAAGGGGTAGAGATACGCGGCGGCGGTGAGGTCCGCCGGCGTGGTGTCGCGTTTGAAATCCAGCGTCTCCGCGCGGATGCCGTAGAGGAGCGCCGTCGCAACCGCCTCGCTCGGCGAGAGGTCGAACTCCTGGATGTACTTGGTGAGGATGGTGGACGTCGAGGAGACGTTGGGCCGCACGTCGATGAAGTCGGCGTCGTACTCCGTGTCGGGTTCGTAGTGGTCGATGAAGATGTCGACGTCGGTGTCGACGCCGAGTTCGCCCGACTTCATGTGGTCGACGAGGGCGACGAGTCCGTAGCCGTCGAGCGATTCGACGTCCGAGAGCGGCAGGAGTTCGATGCCCAGCAAGTTGACGAACGCCCGGTTCTCCTGGTGACCGATGTCGCCGTGATAGAGGATGTCCGCCTCGACGCCGTGGGCTTCGGCGATGGCCTGGAGGGCGACGGCGCTGGCGATGGAGTCGGGGTCGGGGTTGTCGTGGGTCATGATGGCGAGTTTTCCGTCGCCCGTCTCCAGCAACTCCGCGAGTTGGCGCGCCTTGTACTCCAGTTCGCCCGTCTCCAGCGCTCGGAGCGCCGATTCGGCGATGACCTCCGAGGGGTTGATGACCACGTCCGCGCCCGCCTCGGTGAGTTCGTCCTCCGAGACGGGGTCGGAGGCACGGACGATGATCAACTGGTCGCCGCCCCGCTCACGGATCGTCGACACCGCCGCCTTGTTCGCTTCTACGTCCGACGCGAGGATGAGGAGCACGTCCCGGCCGGCGACGAGATCCGCCACCTCGTCCTCACGGATGTCGGCCTGCCGTGCGTCGAGATCCTGATCCCGCAGTGCTTCGACGCGGCTCTCGTCCCGGTCGAGGATTAGCACGTCCTTGCCTTCGTCCGCGAGTTCCTCGGCGACTGCGTGGCCGACGCTCCCACAGCCGAGGATCGCATACGAGGACATCGTAGAGACTGGGGCCGCGTTGCTCATGTGCTCCGACGTATCGAGCCATCTCACTTAATCTCGTCCCTTCTTCTCACCGGCCCGAAGGGAAACGCCTTTTAATCGGCCACGGGTAGCAGACGATGCGAGGGCCGGTAGCTCAGTCAGGTAGAGCGACGGACTCTTAATCCGTCGGTCGGGGGTTCAACTCCCTCCCGGCCCGTTTTCCTGCGAACGTCAGTGAGCAGTGAAAACGCCCGAGGGCGTTGAACCACGCGAGACGAGCGGAGCGAGTCTCGCAATCGGGTTCAACTCCCTCCCGGCCCGTTTTTCCGACGCTCGGTGCGCAGACGCCCAGCGAGCGTCCGTGACCCGCCGGCGACCGTCGGCGACGCGACTCGCGTCACACCGACAGGTCTACGCCACGGAGGCGTCGAGCGTTGACCGCGACGATGACGGTACTCGCCGACATGAACACCGCCCCAACTGCCGGCGAGAGGAGGATACCGAACGGAGCGAGGACCCCCGCCGCGAGGGGGAGTGCGAACACGTTGTACCCGGTCGCCCACAGGAGGTTCTCCTGCATCTTCCGGTAGCTTGCCTTCGAGAGGCGTATGAGGCGCACCACGTCGAGCGGGTCGTTCTCGACGAGGACGATGTCTCCCGACTCGATGGCGACGTCGGTCCCCGAACCGATAGCGATGCCGACGTCGGCCCGCGCGAGCGCCGGTGCGTCGTTGACGCCGTCTCCCACCATCGCCACGAGCTTTCCCTGTTCCTGTAACTCCGATACTGCTTCGTCTTTCTCCGCCGGGAGCACCTCGGCGAAGTACCGGTCGATGCCGAGTTCCTCGGCGACCGCCCGGGCGACGTCTTCGGAGTCGCCGGTCAGCATCGCCACTTCGATACCCATCGCGTGGAGCGCCTCGACGGCCCGACGACTGTCGTCCCGGACGACGTCCGCGAGGGCGAACGCCGCGACGACCGCCGATTCGTCGGACAGGAGGTAGACGACCGTCTCTGCGTTCGCACCGGCGGCGTCCGCGAACGCTTCGATGGCGTCCGGCCGCTCGACGCCGAGCGTCTCGACGAGATTGGGACCGCCCAGGTGGACCGTCTCGCCGTCGACCGTCGCTCGGACGCCGAGACCACGGAGGTTCTCGAAGTCGGACACCGGTTCGGGTCGGACGCCACGTTCCTCGGCCGCCGTTCGAATCGCGCGGGCTATCATGTGTTCGGAGTCGCCCTCGACGCCGGCCGCGACGGCGAACGCGCGCTTCTCGTCCCAGTCGCTCGGCTCTCCGCGTTCCCCTCGCGTCTCCGACGCGACGCAGACGCCGACGACACCCTGTTCGCCTTTCGTGAGCGTCCCGGTCTTGTCGAACATCACCGTATCGAGGTTTCGGGCCTCCTCCATGGCGATGCGGTCCCGTATCAGCATCCCGTTTCGGGCCGCCGTGGAGGTGTTGATGGCGACGACCAGCGGGACGGCCAGACCGAGTGCGTGCGGGCACGCGATGACCAGTACCGTGACGACCCGTTCGAGGACGCCGACGTCGAACCCGGTCGTGAGCACCCACGCGATAGCCGTGATTCCGGCGACGCCGAGCGCCGCGTAGAACAGCCATCCTGAGGCGCGGTCGGCGAGCAGTTGCGTCCGGGACTTCGACTGCTGTGCCTCTTCGACGAGCCGCATGATTCCTGCGAGCGCCGTTTCGTCGCCCGTCTTGGTCACGCGCACGCGAAGGCTTCCGTCCTGGTTGACCGTCCCCGCGATGACCTCGTCTCCGGGCGCTTTCTCCACCGGACGGGACTCGCCGGTTATCATCGACTCGTCCACTGAGGACTCCCCTTCGACAACCTCGCCGTCGGAGGCGACGCTCGCGCCGGGGCGAACCAGAACGGTGTCGCCCGCTTCGAGTTCTGCGACGGGGACCTCCTCCGTGTCGCCGTCGACGACGCGCTCGGCGGTGTCCGGCATCAGCTTCGCCAGTTCGTCGAGCGCGCCGGACGCCGCTCGAACCGACCGCATCTCGATCCAGTGACCCAGTAACATGACGTCGATAAGCGTGACCAGTTCCCAGAAGAACGGCGTCGTCCCCTCGACGAAGATGCTGGCGAGCGAGTAGACGAACGCGACGGAGATGGCGAGCGAGATGAGCGTCATCATCCCCGGCTCGCGGTTCTGGAGTTCCGTCCGGGCCATCGAGAGGAACGGCACTCCGCCGTACGCGAAGATGACCACCGCGAAGACGGGCGTGACCAGGACGCTCCCCGGGAACGTCGGCGTCGTGTAGTTGAACACGCCCTGTACGAACTCGCTGAAGACGACGACCGGAATCGAGAGGACGAGCGAGACCCAGAACCGCCGGCGGAACGTCGATTCGTGTCCGGCGTGGTCCGTGTGGTCCTTCCCGTCGCCGTGGTCGTGTCGCGCCCCCGGGTCGGTTGCCGACCGTCGGCGCGTCTCCTGCCGTTCGGCGTGCGTGGCGGGACCGCGACGGTCGTGGTCGGCGTGTCCGTGGTCGGCGTGTTCGTGGTCGGCGTGTCCGTGGCCGGTGCCGACCTCGGGAGACGTCTGCTCACGAGCGGAGTCCTCAGTCATCGGCCGTGACGCCCCCACTCACAGTGCTCATATGCGACTAGTCGCGCCGATACGGATTAAATGTCGATGGAGGTTCTCGGACGGTGGCCCACCCCCCGAGAACCACGACGTGTCTTTATCGGCCTGCGAAGCGAACTGTCTATACAGCGATGTCTTCACAACACACGACTGACGGGATTCTCCGGGTCGTCCTCGTCGTTCTCGCTATCGTCCTACTGGCTCCGTTGCTGATGATGGCGCTCGCGTTTCCCATGATGGGCATGTGGGGCGGGATGATGGGCGGCTTCGGCGGTTACGGTGGATACGGTCTGTGGGGTCTCGGGATGATGCTGGTCTGGCTAGTCGTCCTCGTGGGTGGCGGGTTCGTCGTCTATCGGTGGTTCGGCAGGGCGGACGGGGGCGTCTCGGACCCCGCCCTCGCGGAACTCAGACTCAGTACCTCACAAAGCGTCTTCGGCTAACTGCTTCTGACGGGTGAGACCACGCCGAACCAGTCGCCGGACCGGTCGTTGACGCCCACACCAGGCCAGCGATACCACGAATGTGTCGTCGTCGGCGGCGATCTGCCGCCGACACGACAGCGTTGCCACTGCGTGGAGAGCCGTCCCGGCCGGTGATTACCGCTCGAACCGGTCGTCAGGTGGCCGGTTGGCTGGAATCGACCGCCGAACTGAGAGCGCGTTCCACGCTGCGCGCGTGACCATACGGATGAACTCCTCGAACGGCCACCACCAGAGGCGACGCCCGCCTCGGCGCGGCGTCGCCACGTACTCCCAGTGGAGATACCGCCAGACGTTCTGGACGAGCAGGCTGATCACCACGAACAACAGTCGTCGCTCTTGATCTGTGACCGTCGTGGAAATCAACGACGACTCTGACAACCGGTAGGTCGCTTCGATCCCGAACCGCTTGCTGTAATGATGGCGAGCCTGTCGCGGTGTGTCGATGAACGGCGCGTCGACGGCGTAGCCGTGACGCGCCACGCCGTGCTCGTCGTATCGGCCCTGTTTGTAGGTACAGTCGATCATGACCGGGAATTCGACGGTCCACTCGTGACCGTCGAATTCCGTCGTGAGATCGTGCTCAATCTCACGACTCCAGCCTTCCGAGAGTTCCTGCTGAATCTCGTTCCCCCATGCGATGACTGGAACCACGTAGGCGTGGTTGTGGGCTTGCATCAGCGTGAGACACTTCCCGTCGTAGAATTCGCTGTCGACGTAGAGGGCTTTGACCTCGAAATCGAAGCTATCGACGAGACCGAGAAACTCTGCGAGGACGCTGCTGGCGGTGTCGCCGTCGGTGAGACGGCGCACCGCCAGCGTGTAGCGTTTGTTGCGCACCCGAGCGTATAGTGTCGCGTACGCGTGGAAGGCAGTCGTTCCGTCTTTGGCTTCGTTGTAGTAGAGGCCATCAGTCTCGTCTTCGTCACCGTAGTAGGGCCGCAGGTGGAGATCCACGACGATCTCCACCTGCTCGGGGAGGATATCGAGAGTATGTTCCCGGAGAAGCGTGTTACCGACGGTTTTGACCGTGTCAAGGTCGAGTTTCGTTCGGAGGTGATAGAGGATGTTCGTACTGGATGGACTGTCTTTACTCCGGTCACAGAGCGTGGAGATCGAGGTCCCGTCGGCGGTTGCGCCGACGAGGACCTCGTAGATGTCTTCGGGGTCGAAATCGGCATTGTCGGCGAGACTCACGCCAAATGCACCGGTGAGAGTGTTGACGAGAAAGTTAAGGAGCTGGTCCTCGTGGATTTCACCGTCTGCTTGCTGGTTGTGCTTGGACACACTTCAGCAAGCAGACCTCTCAACTAACAGGCTTTGTGAGGTACTGAGACTCGCCTACGCGCGCGGCGACATCACCGATGAAGAATACGAGGAACGCCGGAGCAGACTCCACGACGAGTGACCACGTCGTGGACTCCCACTCGTCGCGGCGGCAGTTTCTCACCGGTCTCGGCGTGAGCGCGACGCTCGGGGTCGCCGGCTGTCTCTCGACGGGCGGCTCCGGTGGCGATGGGACGGCCGACAGGGCCGTCTACGTCGGTGCCTATAGTAGAATTTGAAAGTCATTGCTCACTCGACCGGGGGCCGGTCCCCGCTCGATGTGAACATCGTTTCAAATTCTACTATACCACTGGGGATTCGTCGTCTTCGACGAGACCGGAACCGAGCGCGAACAGGTGACGTTCCCGCAGGGCACGCGGATTCGGCTCGTCGCGTTCAGCACCCGCGCCGAGGGCGCCATCTCGCAGTTACCACCGGCGGTCCAGAGCGGTCTCCCGGACCACGAGACACTGGAGGAGCGCAACGCCGACCGCATCCCCCCGCCTCCGGCGGGAACGATGCACGACGCCCTGGAGGTGGCCGACCAGCGCTACCCCGACCACAGTCTCGCCGTGATGCCTTCCGGTTCCAATCGGATGCACGGTCCGACGAACGGCGGGATGATGCTCCCTCCCGTCCCGCTCGCTCACGACGTGGCGCGACCGAGCGTCGCCGGACTGGTCGCCTCTGAGCGCGGCGATTACACCCTGAGCTGTCTCACCTACTGCGGCTACGGCCATCCGTACATGGACGCGGACGGCGCGCTTCTGGTACGCTGAGGCCTTTTCCGTCGCCGAAACTCCCGGTCCCCTCCGCCTACGACGACTCCGTCGCGCCGACGCGCAACGCGCCCACCTCCGCCAGCAAGCGGAGGAGGAGCGCGTACGCGAGCCCTGCCAGCGAGACGAGGACGAGAAGGCGGGCCGTCGCGTCCACGTCGCTCCCGATGGCGAAGAGGTGGACGGTGGCGAAGGCGTACCCGCCGTACGCCAGTGCGTGGACGACTCGCGGCGTCCACGGCCGGTCGAACCGCCTGGCGTCGAGGAACCCGAGGACGGCGACGACGAGGAGCAAGAGGGCCTCGCCGCCGACGGCGGTGCCGACGACGAAATACCACGTCGGGTATCGCGGTGCGGGCACGCGCCCGGTGACGACGAGTCCCGCGTCGGCGAATCCGACGACGGCGTGGAAGAGAAACAGCAACGTCGAGAGGAGGGCGAGACGGACGTGATAGCGGCGTGCGAGTCGGGTCAGGGCGCCGAACTCCTCGCCGGTGTAGAAGACACCCGTGAGGACGGCCACGTAGAGGGTGGCGTACGCGAGGAGACCGCTCGCCCGGTCGAGATACCACAGCAACGCCACGGTCAGGACGCCCCCGTGGTGGCGACGACGTCGGGACAGCCGTCGCCGTCCTTGAATCCGTTCACGGTCTCCGGCCGCGTCGGACAGCGGTCGACGCCGTCGGGAATGCCGTCACCGTCGTAGTCGGGTGCGGGGGTGGGCGTCGTCGGCGTCGGTGCGGCCGTCGGCGTGGGGGTCGGCGTCCCGGGGACGGCCGTCGCAGTTTCGGCGTCCTTCGCGGCCGGCGTGGGGGTAGGCGTCGGTGTCTGCGTCGTCGCGGTCGGCGTGGGCGTCGGCGCCGGGGTGGGCGAGTCGGTCGGTGGCGAGGTGGCAGTCGGACCCGTCGGGTCGCCGGGGACCGTGGGCGTGCCGACGTCGGCGACGCCCGTCGCGGGCCGTTCGAGGCTCGCGCGGTAGGCGCCGATGTTCCCCAACGCCCCGACCGTCACGAGTACGACGAGCAGTGCGGCGAGGCTGACGTACTGCGGTTTCGGTGGCATCGTCGTGAGTCTCCCGCGACCGCTCAGTCCGCCTCGTGTTCGTCGTGGTCGTCCTCGCGTTCGTCACCCTCGTCGTCCTCGTGTCGCCGGGGACGTGGAGTCGATTGGACTTCGGGTGTGAAGTTCGGGACGGGCGTCGGGACGGGCGCGGCGGCGGGCGTCGGCGTCGGTGGGGGCGTCGGGGTGGCGGTGGCCGTCGGTGCCGTGGTGGGCGTCACGGTCACTGTCGGCGTCGCGGTCGGTGTGGGCGTGACGGTCGGTGTGGGCGTCGCGGTCGCCGTGGGCGTCGTGCGACCGGGGTCCGTCGCGTCGACGGCGGTGGTGGACCCGGGGTGGTCGGCGGCGTCGTTCGGAGCGACGAGACCGACGGCGGCGTCGTGGAGGGTGGCCACTGCGCCGGGGTTCGCCAGGCCGGCGGTGAGAGCGCCGGTCAGGACGGCCCCGACGAGCGCCAGCGTGAGGAGACTGCTTTTCGGCACGGGAACGCGCATGGGCAGGTCCCGAGAGGTCGGTTCGGGGGATAACGATTCGCGTCCAAGCTTCGAATCTTCGTACAGTGCTCGAATCGTCGCTCGGGCGCCTGCATGGGCGGTGTTCAGATAAGGATTGAAAGGTGAGGCGGTGCGGTTTTTCAGTGATCC
>JBDGTR010000081.1:0-32402 GCA_042216635.1 Haloplanus sp.
CTTGTCTAAGCTGATTCAACGATCTATGTGAACTCTTCTATGACACGCTCGTGGTAGGTTATCGACCCTTTCCGAATCGCGTGCGGGCTGACGGAAGATGGACAGCGACTGGCCTTCCCGTGAGAAACCGCTTCGCACTCGTTCATATCCCGACTGTGTGGGCACTTGTTCGTGTAGTGGCAGGGGCGCGTGACCTTGTAGACGTGCGAGCGGATGGTCGTCTGGTGGGCACGGCCTTGGGGCGTACAGACGAGCGGCATCCGTCCGTGGTCGTCCTCGACGCGAGGGTGCCGGTCGTGAACCCAGTCGTCGATGACTTCCGCGAGGTCACTGCTCAGATTGATTTCTCGCTCTCCGCGGTCACGGTTCTTCAGCGGCGTTCCCGACGATGCCCTGTTGATGGCCTTGATGTACCCCTCGCTGGGATGGAAGTCGGTCACGTCGAACGCTCGGAGCGTACTGATGCGGATGCCGGTGTGCCAGAGCGTGTAGAAGATGACGTGCCGAAGCGTGGCGTACTCGTACTTGCCGAGATACTCCAGAATCGCCTCGGCTTCCTCGGGCGTGATGGTCGTGTCGCTCACGTCCTCGTTCATCCCGAGTTGGGGGAGTTCGACCTTCTCGCTGATACCGTTCGGAACGGCGTCGATTCGTTCGCAGAAGGCGAGGAACTGCCGCGCGGTCCCGAGTTGATTCTGGAGCGTGACGTTGTTCACGTCCTGCGCCCTCCAGACCTTGAACTCGTGGAGGTTGCGCCCCGTGAGGTCGTTGAGGTTGTCGAGGTCGTTCTCCTCGCACCACTCCACGAATCGCTCAACGCGATAACCGTGGTTCTGCTTCGAGGAGGCGCTGAGGTCGGTCCGTTCTTCGACGTACAGTTCCTTCGCCCGTCGTGGCGTGATTGGTTCGAGCATGGTTGGCTCCTGCGCCACCAGCAGACGGACGACCGAAAGTGGAAGCCGACGTACCGCGAGTGGAGCGAGCGGGTGGACTCGCCGGGCGTGGGGCGGGATACCGCCCGTATCACAACCCGGGCATCAGCCGAAGCACCGCGAGCGGTAGCGAGCGGCGACGGCCCCGTCGGGTGCGAAGCCCGGCGAGTCCATACGCGTGTTCCGAGGCAGGATTCGACGCCTTGGGTCGATATCGACTCGTCATACCGAGAATCGGTTCGTTGCGTGAACGGACGAGTCGGACGTCCTTGGAGGAGCCACGGGAGACGACAGCCGCGTGACTTCTCAGATTCGACGCTGGCAAGTGGGTCAAAACGGGGGACGAGTGACCTACGACCTCACTTTCGAGCGACGCCAATCGAGGCGATCTTGGCGTTGGACAACGAGCGTTCGGTCGTGAAGTCGTCGAAGGAGTTGGTGAAATCGACGTCGTGCGTGGCGAGGTATCCAGTCGAACTGAGAGAGGGAAACGCCGTCTCGTACTCCCACGTCATGTGGTTCGGCGTGTGGTGACTATCGTGGATGAACAGGTCGATACTGCCTATCTCGTCGAGGAGAGCGGGAAGCAACTCGTCGACGTCACCCAGATGTAGATTCCAGTCGCCGCGCAACCACTCCGGGACGTAATACCCGTTTTCGTACTCGTCGTTCGGGAGGTCGATGCTGTGGAGCGTTCCGTGCCCGTTCCTGTCGAGTGCGCGGCAGACGTAGGCGTCGAAGACGCCGTAGAGGACGCCCGTCTGAAGCACTGCGTCCGGTTCCGTGGCGCGAACGAGGACATACAACGTGATGGCGTCCTCGACGTTGCTATCGCCGCCCGCACTCTCCGCCGCGTCCTGTATTTCGTCGCGCCGTCGCTGGAACTCGTCGAGGAACTCCGAATCGGATTCTATCTCGTTTTCGTACGCTCTCAACTGCTCGGAGGAGGCGTCGACGACGTCCGATAGAATCTCACACCGGCGGCTGTATTGCCGTTCGTCGTCCCGAGCGTTCTTTCGTTCCACGGCTCTCGCTTCGAGGAACGAGAGGTACACGATGGTCGCCGCTTTCCGTGGATGCTTGAGTCCTTTAATGGCATTAGAGAGACTGACGTGCCGATTTAAATGAGAGAGAGCGGTCCGAATCATACGCCACCATCGACCATCGCCGTCAATAAACCTGCGTATTCGGGGCGAAACGCGGCCTGAAACGCGACCGAGTACCGTCGTCGGAGCGTCCGACCGTCGAGGTGTCGGACGGTCGATACGTCTCACTCGACGTCCAGCGAACGGCCACACTCGGGACACTCCTCGTCGGCGGTGGTCGCCGGCGCGTCACACGCCGGGCAGAACACGCGGTGGCAGGCGGGGTCGCCCATAGTGGAGGGACGACGCCGACCGACATATATCCAGCGTCAGACGAGCGACGCGTCGGGGCGAATCTCGCGGTAGAACGCGGTGGAGTAGGCGGCGAAGAAGCCGCCGAAGACGCCGGCGCCGACGACGTAGACGACGAGCAACGCGGCGACGCCGGCGAGTCCGACGGACGGGAGGGCCGCAGTCGGCGTCGTCGCGGCCGACGGGGCGGCGGGAGCGGTCTGCCCGCCCAGTCCGGCCGAGGTGAGGAGTCCGAACAGCGCACCGAAGACGCCGAACAGACCGCCGACGACGGCGACGAGTATCGTATAGCCGAGAGTGGCGAGGAGGTTGTCGCGGACGGCGCCGACGCTCCGTTTCAGGCCGTCGACGGCGCCGAGGTCGTCGACGACGATGGCGTGACCGAAGAACTGGGTGAAGAACACCACCACCAGGTAGAGGAGTCCGATGACGGCGACGACGAGTCCGGCGACGAGGACCGCGCCGCCGGTGCCACCGCCGGACTGTGCGGCGCCCAGTCCGGCACCGACGCCGACGATGGCGACGAGGAAGGCGACGACGCCGAGGACGAAACTCACGCCGAATATCAGCAGGTAGACGACGAACACGGAGACGTAGTAGCGCTTTCCGGCGTCTATCAGGGTGTCGAGCGAGGTGCGTCCGTCGATGGCTTCGTTGGCCATGCCGATGATGCCGGCGAAGTAAAAGGGGAGGACGAACACGAGGAGGGCGCTCATGGCGAGTGAGACGACGCCCGCGAGCATCGGTTGGAAGGCCTGTGCGGCGAGTTGTGGAATCTGGACCAGACCGTAGGCGGCGGCGACGGCGAACAGGACGAGGTTCCGCCTCGTCGCGCCGGCCGCCGTCTGGAGGGCACGGAAGACGGCCATACCGCAGACTTCAGGGCAGGAGTGAAAGAAGTGTCGATGGATGAGGGTGTTCGGGCGGCGACGGCGAGGGCCGGATAGTCACGCGTGCGGGCCGAGATAGCCCCACGCCTGTAGTCGGTCGCCGTCGCCGGTCATCCAGCGTTCGCCGATGTCGTCGCGGTAGTAGAGGTTGGGGATGAGCACGTCGTCGAGGCGGTCGTAGGCCTGCCGACGCGCCTGGTCCATGGTGTCGCCCTTGCCGGTGACGACCAGTGGCATGCCCGACCCGCCGGCGACGCGCCACTGGCCGTCGACGCGTTTGGCGTCCTCGATGTGGACGCCGTCGGGTGGCGTGCCGTCGGCGAAGACCACGGCGGCGTTCCGGGAACTCTCGTCGTAGGTCTTGGGGTCGTCGAACGGGAACGGCGGGAGGACGACCCGGACGGCGATTTGATAGCCGCGGTGGACCCGGAGGTCGGGGTCACGGCCGTTGGCGAGGTCGGCGAGGAACTGGCCGGTCGGCGTCTCGAAGGACTCCTGTTGGAGCGTAATCGTGGGGTAGCCGAATCGGGGCGTGAACTCCAGTGGGTAGACGCCGTCGGCGTCGACGATGCAGTTGAGGTCGATGCTCCCGACGTAGCCCTCGTCGGCGAGCCACGATTCGACGGGTTCGAGCGTCCGGGCGAACAGTTCGTTGCGCCCGGCCCAGAACATGGAGGTGCCCATCTCGCCGGTCGAGGGACCGACGTTGCCCGGAAAGAGCTTCTTGTGCTCGAAGTTGAAGTTGATGGGTTCGACGAACCGAATGCCGTCGAAGAAGCCACAGATGGCCACCTCGACGCCCTCGACCCGTCGCTGGAGTTGGAAGCCCTTCATGCGGTGGCCCCACGCCTTCTCGTAGGCCCGGAGGACGTCGACCACGTCGCTCCCGTCGGGTTCGCGGCCGACGTAGAGCAGGCGCTTTACGTTCTGGACCTCGCCGAGGGGTTTGACGACGTAGGGCGCGGGGTTCGTCCGGACGTACTCGACGCCGTCCTCGAAGGAGGTGAACTCGCGGTGGGGGAGCGTCTCGACGCCGTGGGCTTCGAGCACCTCCATCGCGTAGCCGCGGTCGTCCTCCAGTCGGTCCGTATTCGGCGTGCCGCCGACGACGGCGTGACCCTCGGCGCGGAGGTCACGGGCGAGTGCGCCGGTGCCCACCTCGCTCCCCACCCAGATGTCGTCGAAGACGACGACGTCGGCCCAGTCGAGTTCGGCGCGCCAGTCGTCGGTCTTCGGGACGAAGCCGTCGCCGATTTCTCGGTCGCCCTCGGCTTCGATGTAGTATTTCACGTCGTGGCCCTCGCGGTGGACCTGCCACGCCAGGTCGCCGACGAGGGCGGCGTCGAGCGAGCAAAAGAGGAAGTTCGTCTCCATGGGTCGTGATGGGTCGCCACCGACATAAGAGGACGTGACTGGAGCTAACGACCGGTTAGCGCCGCCAAACCACTCGCTTCTGAGACAAAGCGGCGGTTAGCTATGGTGAAAGGGGTTGACGCGAATGGTGTCTCAAGGGGCGCGGACGAGGGCCGGTCGGTGGTTCGATTCCACCGGTGAGACGTCCCCTTTCGGGGGGAGGTAACGCATGACAGAGTTCGACATATCGAGGCGGAAGGCGCTGGCGGCGCTCGGCACCATCGGCGTCGCGTCGGCGGGCGCCGGACTGGGTACGAGCGCGTACTTCAGCGACCAGGAAACGTTCCAGAACAACCAGCTCACGGCCGGCACGCTCGACATGAAGGTGAGTTGGGACGAACACTACTACGACGGGTCGGCCGGCGGGCAGTACACACACGCGCCACAAAGCGGCGAGACGGCGAACCTCGTGTTGCCGTCGCCGACCACCGAGGGGATGGACATCGAACTCGTCGTCGACGACGTGACGGCGTTCCAGGACGCCACGCGACAGGAACAGGTTCCGTCGGGCGGGTTCCAGGACGGCCAGGACCCCTGTTCGGTGTTGGCCGACGTGCCCGACGACCTCCCCCAACCGGTCGTGGACTTACAGGACGTCAAACCTGGCGACTTCGGCGAGGTCACCTTCGACTTCTCGCTGTGTGACAATCCGGGATACGTCTGGCTGAACGGCGCGCTCCGGAGCCAGAGCGAGAACGGAATCACCGAACCCGAAGCCGACGACCCCGACGAGGACGGCACGCCGACCGCCGAAAACGACGGCAACGTCGCGGGCGGGTGGCCGCTGGCGGCGCTGGCGGCGGTGCCGGCACTCGGGGGCGACGACGAGGAGGCGGACGACGGGAGCGACCGCCGCTCTGCGCTTCGGAAAGGCGTGGCGGCGGCGGGCGCGGCGACGGCAGGTCTGGGAGCGCTCACGGGGACGGCGGCCGCCGAGAAGCCGTCGAGTCCGGACCCCGACGGCGCCAACGACGTGAGCATCGACAACGGAACGCTCTCGGTCAGCGTCGGCGAACTCGCCTCGGGGACGACCATCGACGGCAACGACTGGTTCTTCGAGGGGACGGGCACGCTCTACCGAGAGACCTACGGGTTCCAGGACGGCACCAGCGCCACCCATCAGGACGCCGAGAACATGGGGAGCGTCGACAGTCCGTTCCCCTCGTCGGTGAGTCCCGGCACCACGGCCGAGTCGACGGTCGAGTTCCCCTCGTTCCAGAACGCGAACGGCGACAGCACGCCGCTTTCGGTCGACCGCCGCGTGACGCTCGACCCGAACGAACCGACGTTGCGCGTGGAGTACGAGGTGACGAACACAGGGTCGGCGTCCATCGACGACCTGCGCATCTCGCAGTACGTCGATTACGACATCAGCAACATCAGCACCGACATCGGGCGGTACTACTTCGATTCGACCACGCAGTGTGAGTACATCTCACAGGAGGACACCTCCACGGGTCTGTTCAGCGGCTTCACCGGCGAACAGGTCAGTACGCGCCACAGTCTCACCGAGTGGCCGACCGGCCGCGACCAGTTCTTCTCGGGAGACCCGGCGTACAACGGCGCGGACCGGCACCCGCCGGGGTCGGGCACCGGCGACGTGGAACTGACGTTCGAGTGGAGTCTCGGGTCGCTCGCCGGCGGCGAGTCGACGACGTTCCGCAACTCCTTCGTCTACAACGAGACGGAGGCGGACTTCCAGCGCGAACTCTGTCAGGAGAGCCCGGGTCAGCCCACACAGGGCGTCGTCGAACTCGCCGACGCACTGCAGGTCCGCATGTGGTACGACGGCGGTGACAACTTCCTGCAGGACGACGAGGAGGTGTTTTTCACCGGCTCGCTCCGCGACGCCCTGGACGCCCTCTCGTCGGGCAACGGGCTTCCCCTCGACGGCGACGGCGGCGACGACTTCGACGAGACGGGCGACGACCCCGCCGCCGCGACGCGTGGCTGTTACACCGCCACCGACGACGTCCACAACGTCGGCTTCCAGTGGTGGCTCCCCCTCGACCACGGCAACGAGGTGCAGTCCGACTCGGTCACCTTCGACCTCGGCTTCTACACCGAACAGTGCCGCCACAACGACGGCGCGGGCATGAACAACGCCGCCGTCAACAACGACGAGATAGACGGCTGAGCGGTCGGTCCCCCCTCCCTCCACGTCTCTGTCGGACGTCGTATCGCCATTAATACGCGGTTATACGCCCTGAACGGCACGTTATTCACGAAAATCGGCGATTAGCTATGGAGGAGGGTACCGTCGTGCGAACCGTCTCAGACGGTCGCGGCTCGGTGGTTCGACTCCATCGGTGGGACGTCCCCTTCCGGGGGGAGGCAACGCATGACCGACGAATTCGACATATCGAGGCGGAAGGCGCTGGCGGCGCTCGGCACCATCGGCGTCGCATCGGCGGGCGCCGGACTGGGTACGAGCGCGTACTTCAGCGACCAGGAAACGTTCCAGAACAACCAGCTCACGGCCGGCACGCTCGACATGAAGGTGGACTGGGAGGAGCACTACTCCGACTGGTCGGACGACGAGGTGAACAACCCGGCGGAGGGCAACATCGACGCGACGATGTCCCAACCGGGGACGACCGGGGATTACTACGCGTTCCCCGCCGGTGCGCCAAGCGAAGAAAAGAGCGTCTGGGTGAACCGTACGGACAGCATCGGTCCCAACGGGGAGTCGTCGCTCCAGTTGTTCATGGACAATACGGCGCTCGAAGCGTACCCCGACGCCAACGACGACGGGGTCCAGGACGACTTCGCGCAGGCCGACGTCTGTACGAGCGCCGACATCCTCGCGGACGCGCCCGATGACATGGACCCGACGGCCAACGACCGGACGCGGAGTGCCGATACCTACGACGACGAGGCCGGCGAGCCGCTGAGTCTGATCAACCTCGACGACGTGAAGCCGGGTGACTTCGGTGAGCTAACGTTCAGCTTCCACATCTGTACGAACCCGGGCTACGTCTGGATGAACGCGGCCAACGTCAGCGCGGCCGAAAACGGCGTCACGGAGCCAGAGGCCGACGACCCCGACGAGAGCGGCCCGGCGAACGAGGACACGACCGACATCGCCAACGCGCAGGTGGAACTCCTCGACGAGATTCAGACCGCGCTGTGGTACGACACCAACTGCAACAACCTCGTCGACGGCGACGGCGGTGCGGGCGCACAGGTCTGTGTCCAACTCGTCCTCGACTCCTCGGGGTCGATGAGCAGCACCGACAACGACTCCAAGACGCGAAACCAAGAACTCATCTCCGGTGCGGAGACGCTCGCAGAGGGCATCCTCAACGCCAACCCCGACAACCGCGTCGGCGTCGTCGACTTCGACGACGACGCGACCACGTTGCTCTCGGTCGGGAGCGCGGACGCACAGAACTTAAGCGCCATCGAGACCCAGATCGAGAACATCGACGCGGACGGTGGCACCGACATCGCGGCTGGTATCAACGAGGCCGACGACGACCTCTCGAACTGTCCGGAAAGCTCCCAAACCATCCAGATCGTCGTCACCGACGGCCAGAGTAGCGACCCGAGCACGGCGGCGGACAACGCCGTCGGCTCCGGCGGCAACACCGACGAAATCTTCGCGGTCGGGACCGGCGGCGCGACGGAGACCAGCCTCCAAGCGTTCGCTCGTCCGCAAAACGACGAGCACACGTTCCTGACTCAACAGGGGGAGTCGCTGGAGGACCTGCTCTCCCAGCTCGGCGGGCAGATTCTCGCCGGGGAGCAGGTGTTCGTCACCCAGAGCCTTCGAGAAACGCTCGAAGACCTCACGTCGGGCAACGGGATTCCGCTCGACGGCGACACCTCGCAGGGCGAGTTCGACGAACTGAACGACGACCCGGCGGCGGACACGCGACAGTGCTTCCCGGGGAACGCCACGCAGTGCATCGGCTTCTCGTGGTGGCTCCCGGTCGACCACGGCAACGAGGTCCAGTCCGACTCGGTCACCTTCGACCTCGGGTTCTACACCGAGCAGTGCCGCCACAACGACGGCGCGGGCATGAACAACGCCGCCGTCAACAACGACGAAGTCGACGCCTGACCTCACGAACCGGGGACGGGCCGTCTGAACCGCACGAGGACGACGGTCCCCTCGGGGTCGTTGTCTCGGACTTCGACGTCGCCGCCGTAGTGGTTCATCAGCGTCTTCACGAGAGCGATGCCGCGGCCTTCGCCGGACTCGATGGCCGACTCGAAGAGACTCTCTCGGACCTCCGTCCGGATACCCGGCCCGTTGTCGGCGATTCGCACCGTCACCGTCGCGTCCGACACCGCGACGTCGACTGACACCTCGGGGTGGTCCTTGTCGTTGTGTTCGACCGCGTTGCGAAGGAGGTTGCCGAAGACGGCCGACACCGCGTCCGTCGCCAACACCTGCACCTCGCCGGGGACGTCCACCTCGATGGTCGCGTCGGGGGTGTCCTCCCGCACCGACGCCACCTCGCGGAGAAGCGTCGTCGAGACGTCCATCGGCGCCGGCGACTGCGTCCCCGCGAAGACGTCCGCCAGTTGCTTCACGTCGTCGATGAGGTCCGCGATGGCGGTACTGCGGCGGTCGATGGGGCGGAGGTAGCGACGCCCCGAGTCGTCGGTGTGGGATTCGAGGAGGTCGGCGTAGCCCTGGATGACCTGCGTCGCGTTCAACACGTTGTGCCGGAGGTGGCTGTTCAGAAAGACCAGTGCGTCGCGCCGGCGGTCGGCCTCCCGGACCGCCCGCGTCGCGCGGGCGTAGTAGATGCCCGTGAGACCGCCACCGAGACCGCCGCCGGCACCCATCACGAGGACGACCAGCGCCGCCCCGCCGACGCGTCTCCCTTCGGCCAGTCGCAAGAGGACGGTCACCATCGCCAGCGTTGCGAACGCGACGGTGCCGCCGAGACTCCACCGCACGACGGTCCACATCCCGTGGACCGGGAGTTCGCTCCGGGAGAGCCAGCGGGCGAGACCCACCATCCCAATCGACAGGAAAACGCCGAGACAGAGCGACAACACCGGGACGACGCCGACCCCACCGCGAGAGCCGACGGTGCGAAAGAAGTTCGCCACCGAGACGACGGCGACGGTGCCGCCGAGAATCGCCACCGTCGAGGGCGCGTAGGCGGCGAGTCGTCGCTCCCACCCCGGTCGGTCCATACACCCGCATTACCCACCACGTACAAAATGGTTGCTCGCTCTCCCCGACCGCCGGGGACCGATTGCCTACTCGGGGACGACCCACGCGAGCGTCGCGCCGCGTTCGAACTCGTCGGCCTCGCCCCGGACCACCTCGTCGAGCGTTCCCGTCGCCGGCGCCGGCACGTCGACGCTCACCTTCTCTATCTGTATCTCACAGATGGTCTCGCCCGCCTCGACGCGGGCGCCTTCGCGGACGAACCAGTTGCTGACGACCGCCTCGGTGACGTCGGCGGCGTCGGCGGGCCAGACGGCGTCGGAGTCGACCGGCACCCGGTCGCCCCCGCCGTCGGTCGCCACGCCGCTCATTGCGTCGCCCGCACGGCCTCGACGATGTCCTCGACGCCGGGGTTCACCTCCTCTTCGAGCGGTCGAGCGTAGGGTATCGGCACGTCGGGCATCGCCACGCGTTCGACCGCGTTCAGGTCCTCGAGGGCGTCCTCGGCCGCGAGCGCCGCTATCTCGCCGGTGACGCCGAAGGAGTGGTAATCCTCGTCGACGGCGACCAGCGCTCCCGTCTTGCGCACGGAGTCGAGAATCGCCTCGCGGTCCAGTGGGACGAGCGTCCGGAGGTCGAGTACCTCCACGTCGACGCCCTCGTCGGCGAGTTCCTCGGCCGCGTCGAGCGCACGGTGGACGTGCAGGCCGAGCGTGACCACCGTCGCGTCCGACCCCTCGCGTTTCACGTCCGCCTCGCCGAAGGGGATGGTGTAGGCCTCCTCGGGGACGGCCGTCTTCGGACCGTCGGGCGCGGGCATCCACGCCAACCCCATCAGGCGCTTGTGGAACATGTAGACCACGGGGTCGTCGTCGCGGATGGCGGCGTGCATCAGGCCCTTGGCGTCGTAGGCCGTCGAGGGGACGACCACCTTCATCCCCGGCAGGTGTGCGAAGGTGCCGTAGAGGGTCTGGGAGTGCTGGCCGGCGTCGTTGTAGGTGCCGCCCACGGCCGTCATGAGCGTCATCGGCACCGAGACGGACCCGCCGCTCATGTAGGTATTTTTGGCCATGTTATTGTATATCTGATCCATCGTCACGCCGAAGAAATCCACGAACATGAGTTCGACGACGGGGCGCATCCCGGACTGGGCGGCGCCGACGCCCGCGCCGATGAATCCCGTCTCGCTGATGGGCACGTCCATCACCCGGTCGCGGCCGAACTCCTCCAACAACCCTTCGGTGGAGTCGAAGATGCCGCCGTAGTCGGCGACGTCCTCGCCCATGACGAACACCTCCTCGTCGGCGACCATCTCGTCGTGGATGGCCTCGACGACGGCCCGACTCATCGTGAGTTCGCGGTCGCTCTCGCTCACTGGCCCTCACCTCCCGGTCCGGCGGGCGAGGTGCTGAACGCGTCGTCGTAGGCCTCCTCGGGGTCGGGATGGGGTTGCTCCTTGGCGAAGGCGATGGCGTCGTCGACGCGTTCGTGGGCGGTCTCCCGGAGGTCCGAGAGCGTCGCCTCGTCGACGCCGTGGGCGTCGAGGTCGGCCGCCAACCGCTCGATTGAGTCGCGTTCCTGTGCGCGCTGGCTGTCTTCTTCGGGGCGGTAGGCCTCGGGGTCGCCCATGAAGTGCCCCATCCGGCGGTGGACCTGGACGGAGAGAATCGTGGGTCCGTTGCCGTCGCGGGCGCGTCCCACCGCCTCGCGGGCCGCCTCGTAGACCGCAACGGCGTCGTCGGCGTCGACGCGTTCGCCAGCCATGTCGTGGCCCTCGGCCCGCGTCGCCGCGTTCTCGACGTCCGTGACGCGCTCTTTGGGCATCGAGATGGCCCAGTCGTTGTCCTCGACGACGAAGACGACGGGCAGGTCGTGGACGCTGGCGAGGTTGAGCGACTCGAAGAATCCCCCCTGGTCGACGGCCCCCTCGCCGAGGAAGGCCACCGCCACGTCGGAGCTGTTTCGCTTTTTGGCGGCCATCGCCGCGCCCACGGCGGGCGGACAGCCCTGTGCGATGATGCCGCTACACGCGAAGTTCACGTCGGGGTCGAAGAGGTGCATGTGCCCGCCTTTCCCCTTACACAGCCCCGTTCGTCGCCCGAAGATTTCGGCTGTCATCCGCTCCAGGTCGACGCCCTTGGCGATGGCGACGTGGTGAGGGCGGTGGGGCGCCGTCACCGTGTCGTCGTCGCGTAAGTGGATGCAGACGCCGGCGGCGGCCGCCTCCTGTCCCGCCGCGAGGTGGAGTTCGCCCGGAATCGGCCCGGCCGAGATGTCGAACGCCGGCTGTTTGCCCTCCAGATACTCCTCCTGTAGGCGCTCCTCGTAATACCGCGCCGTCACCATGTGCTCGTACATGGTGCGTAGCTCGCTGGTGCTTGGCATGGGCGACGTTGACAGACGCCACACTCGTCCATAAGCGTTGTCACGATTCCGGAGGCGTGTGGCTCGTCGGCAGGCATTTGGTCGCGGGTCGTCCACGCTCCGCCGTGGACGAAATCTGCTATCGCCCCGTCGGGGAGGTTCGGTCGCCGTTCGAGACGCCGGCGGACGTCCCGCGGAACGTCGAGGACTCGACCGAAGCGCGCGGGACTATCGAACTGGACCCGGCGTACGAGGCCGGACTGGCCGAACTCGACGGCTTCTCGCACGTGACCGTCGTCGCACACCTCCACCGCTCCGAGGGGTTCGACCTCCGCATCCACCCCCCGTGGACGGACGCCCGGCCCGGCGTCTTCGCCACCCGGAGTCCGCGCCGACCCAACCCCATCGCCACGAGCGTCTGCCGACTGACGGGCGTCGAGGGCTCGACCGTCCGCGTCCGCGACGTGGACCTCGTCGACGGGACGCCGGTACTCGACCTCAAGCCGTTCGCACCCAAACCCCACGAAATCGACGGCGTCGAGATGGGGTGGCTCGCCGACGCCGGCGACGACGGCGACGACGGCGACGACGACTGCGTGAGCGCCGAGGAGTGAAGGCCACGCAGACGACGGGGCGACCCCACCGCAACTTTCGGGGCGTCGACACGAGGAGGAACCCCTCACGGCGAGCGGTGTTCCGGGTCGTGGCGCCGTCGCCCTAGGCCGTCTCGGCGTCGGCGACGGTGCCCGCTTCTTCGGCGACGGGCGGGTGGTCGACGAGCACCGTCGCCTCGCCGTCGACCACCGTCGAGTCGTCGGCGGCGTAGACGGTGGTTCGGAGGCGGTAGCGGTCGTGTCCCATCGCGTCGACCACCTCACACACCGCACGCACCGAGTCGCCGACGCGGACGGGCGCGACGTACCGCACCGACTGCGAGAGGTAGACGACGAGACCCGGCAGGCGGGTCAACGCGGCGCTGATGACGCTCGACGAGAGCGCGCCGTGGACGATGCGCCCGCCGAATCGCGTCTCGCGGGCGTAGGCGTCGTCGAGGTGGAGCGGGTTGGTGTCGCCGCTGGCTTCGGCGAAGCGCCGGACGTCGCGGTCCGACAGCGACTTGCGGAACGTCACCACGTCGCCGACGCCGACGCCGGATTCGCCCTCGTCGCGGTACTCGTAGTCCCAGTCGCGGTCCTCCGCCTCGGCGTCGACGTCGCGGAGCGAAATCTGCGGGAGGTAATACGAGAGGTGACGCACCGAGATGACGCCGACGAGGCGGCCCTCTTCGACGACGGCGAGTTGGTCGTAGCCGTACTCGCGGAGTTTCCGCGCGGCCGCCTCGATGGACGCCGACGCCGACACCGTGACGACTCCCTCGCTCATCACCTCGCCGACGGTGAGCGAGGACAGGGGGGCGTCGCCGACGACGAGTCCGAGGACGTCGGAGTCGGTGAGGATGCCCACCGCGCGGCCGTCCTCGACGACGACGACGGAGCCGACGTCGCGGCCGTAGAGCGTTCGGACCGCCGTCAGTGCGCTGTCCTCGCGCGTCACCGTCGCCACGTCCGACTCCATCACTTCGTGGACCAGTACGGGGACTATCATGGGTCGACCTTCGCCGTCGCCGACCTTAACTGGGTCGGCGCGCGCGAAGGGCATCCTTGAAGTCCCCTCGAATCGAAGCGTGAGTCGATTATGGCAGAGTGCGTCGAGTGCGGGGCCGAAGTGTCCCTGCACGAGGACCTCGAAGTCGGAGAGATAGTCGACTGTGGAACCTGCGGTGCGGAACTGGAAGTCGTCGGTCTCGACCCGGTAGAACTGGACTCCGCCCCGGAACTCGAAGAGGACTGGGGCGAGTAACGACCGAGACTCGTTTTCACTGACGTCGAGAGACGCGTCGCTCGTCGGTCGACTGCGCATAAAAACAACCCGCAGGTGTCCGAGGGCGTCGAGTACCCCTACCCGAACTCCCCCGCCCACCTGCGTCTCGGTACGAACGGGGGACCGTACAAGTATATATTTTGTGTCAGACGCCGGGCTGACGCCAGCGACTCTTCGTCGGGCGACTCGTCCGCGCCGGACGGCGAGACGGACGGTCGGCGACGCTCGTCCGCGCCGGACGGCGAGACGGACGGTCGGCGACGCTCGTCCGCGCCGACTCGCTCAGACGCGTTCGACGCCGAGTCGGCCGCAGTTCGTACAGGCGTAGGGGTCGGACTCGAACGTCGCCCCGCAGTTGGGACACCGCCACGTCGGGTCGTCCGGGCCGACGGCGACGAACTGGAAGGGGTCGGCGGCGGTCATCCCTCTCGTCGTGGAGTCGCGTCGGTCGGCTTCACCGCGCAGTGTCGTGTCACGTGGTGTCGTGTCTCACGGGAGTGGAAAAATCTGCCGGACGAACGGGCGCGAACTCGCGGCGAGGGCGAGCGACAACGTGTCGGGTCGACGACGAGAGAACGCATCCGACCGGTAGCTTTTGATACTATGGAGTGGTAGGTAGCGGTACGTACGAGAGGGTCATGTACCGGGTACCACTCCACCGCAACCACGGGAACGGGAACGGGAACGGGAACTACCGACCACGATGACCGCGCCGTACATGTACGACGACTTCCTCAGCCTCGGACCGGACGACGGACCGACCTACGTCTGTCGGCGGTGCGAATCGACCTTCGAGGTCGACCACTACATCTGTCCCGTCTGCGGGACGTTCACCATCGAGCGTCGCGGCCCGACGCCGCCCTGACGCCGCCCTGACGGCGCCGACTGCGACCAGTCGCGGCGTGAACGTTTATGTCGCCGTCGGGTCAACTGACGGACGGGCACGCCGCCCGTGACACCGATGAGTTCGCGCTCCAACCCGTTTCGTGACATCGAACGGATGTTCGAACGCATGGCCGAGCAGTTCGACGACCCGGCGTCGGGGTGGAACGAGACGCCGTTCATGCCCGGCACCGAGACGTCGATGCGCGTCGACGTGGTCGACCGCGGCGACGCGTTCGTCGTGCGGGCGGACCTCCCCGGCGTCTCGGCGGCGGACATCGACGTGACGCTCTCGGAGACGACGCTCGACGTCGAGGTAGAGCGCGAGTCGACCGAGACGAGCGAGGACAGCGAGGATTCGTCGTACCTCCGCCGGGAACGCGTCCACGAGTCGACGAGTCGGTCGATTCGCCTGCCCGAACGCGTCGACGAAGCGGCGGTCGACGCCGCCTACGACGACGGCGTGTTGACCGTCACCCTGCCGAAAGCCGGGTCCACCGGTGGCAAGCGCATCGAAGTCGAGTGAGGGCCGGAGAAATACCTTTCCCGCAGGGACCGTTACCCCTCCACGCCCGCCGGGCGACCACGACGCCATGTCGACACCACCAACCGTCCTCGTCGTCGAAGACGAACGAGAGCTAGCGAAACTGTTCGCCGAGTGGTTGCGCGACGACTATCGGGTAGAGATCGCCACCGACGGCGAGGACGCACTCGAACGGGTCGAATCCGCCGACGTGGTGTTGCTCGACCGTCTCATGCCCGGCATCTCCGGCGACGAGGTGCTCGAAGAGATACGCGAACGCGACCTGTCGGTGCGCGTGGCGATGGTCACCGCCGTCGAACCCGACTTCGACGTCCTCGAGATGGGGTTCGACGACTACGTGGTCAAACCCCTGTTCCGCGACGACCTCACCCGCCTCGTGGCGGGTCTCCTCGCGCGCGACGAGTACGGACGCCGTCTCTCGGACCTCTTTGCCGCCGTCTCGAAACTCGCCGCCCTCGAAGCCCACAAGACCGACGACGAACTCGCCGCCAACGAGGAGTACCGCGCGCTCAAACGGGACGTCGTCGAGATGCGCGAGGAGTTACAGCGACTGGAAGCGGAGATGGACCGGACGGACTTCGACGCCGTCTTCTACGACTTCTCCGAGGTCGACCTCCAGTCGTAGCCCCGTCGCAGACTCGCTACTCGGGACCGTCGAACACCTTGCCGGGGTTCATGATGCCCGCCGGGTCGAGGGCGTCCTTGACGGCACGCATGGCGTCGACCGCCGCCTCGCCGTGTTCCTGGACGACGTAGGGCTGTTTGCCGAGACCGATGCCGTGTTCGCCCGTCGAGGTGCCCCCGAGTTCGATGGCTCGTTCGACGACCTGTTTCGAGACGTCTTTGCCGAGTGCGACGTGGTCCGGGTCGTCGGGGTCGACCAGGACCGTGTAGTGGAGGTTGCCGTCGCCGGCGTGGCCGAAACAGGAGATGAGCAGGTCGTGTTCCTCCCCGAGCGACTTGGTGTAGCGGAGGATGTCGGGATACTTGCTGATGGGGACGGTCACGTCGCCCGGCGTGAGCGCCGAGAGGTCGTCGCGGTACGGTTCGAGCGCCTCGGCCAGTTCCCGGCGGGCCTCCCAGAGGTCGCGCATCTCGGCGTCGTTCTCGCTCACGTCGAAACTCGTCACGTCGTGTGCCTCGAATACCGAGCGGCAGAACTCGATTTCGTCTTCGACGCCGTGGTCGGCGTGGAACTCCACGAACACCATCGGCACGTCGGGCAGGTCGGTGTCGAGGTGGGCGTTCGACATGGCCGCGCTCAACCGGTCGATGAGCTCGATTTTCGCCACGTCGACGCCCGAGCGCACGGCGTCGAAGACGGCGTCGGCCGCGTCGTCCAGCGTCTCGAACTGTGCGCGCCCGCCGCGAATCTGCTTCGGTCGTCCCGCGAGTTCGATGGTCGCGCGCGTGATGACGCCGAGGGTGCCCTCGCTCCCGACGACGAGGTCGCCGAGGTTGTACCCCGAGGAGGTCTTGGCCGCCCGCGACCCCGTGGTGACGACTTCGCCCGTCGGCAACACCACCTCCATGCCGAGCACCCAGTCGCTCACCTCGCCGTACTTGACGGTCTTCATCCCACTCGCGTCGTTGGCGAGCATCCCGCCGATGGTGGAGATGCGACCCGAGGAGGGCAACGAGGGGAGAAAGAGACCGTGTTTCGCCACCGCCTCGTTGAGTTCGTCGCCCATGATGCCGGGCTGGACGTCCACCTGCAAGTCGTCCGGGCGCACGTCGAGCACCGCGTTCATGCGCATGAGGTCGAGGCTGATGCCGCCCTCGACGGGGACGGCGTTGCCCTCCAGACTCGTCCCGGCGGCATAGGGCGTCACCGGGACGCCTCGCTCGGCGGCCGCGCGCACGACGGCGGCAACGTCGTCGGTGCTCTCGGGCCAGACGACGGCGTCCGGTCGCACTCCCTCCTCGCGGGGCGTGCCCCAGTCGTGTGCGCGTTGCTCCCGGTCGGCGTCGGCGACCGAAAACTGGTCGGGGGCAAGCCCCAGGTCGTCGAGAAACGTGGTGTCGTGTGACATATCTCGTCCCTACGGGGCCGCTCCCAAAGACCTGTGGGTGTCACCGGCTGAGGACGGCCGCGGCGGCCGACGCGACGGCGGCGACGACGCCCGCCGCCAACAGGAGTCGAGTGTAGCCGACCCCCGCCGTGACCGCCAGACCGACGAAGACCACGGGACCGGTCGCCCGCCCGAGGAACGTCGTGCTGTTGCGCAGACTCAACGCGCCGGCGCGGTAGGCCGGCGGGACGCGGGCGGTCACCGCCGCGTCCACGTTCGGCAGGAGGACGCCGACGCCGGCGCCCACGAAGACGACGGCGACGGCGGTGGCGACGGGCGACGCCGACGCCGCCCACGCGCCCGCGAAGCCGACGGCGTAGCCCGCGAAGCCGAGCGCGACGAGTCGACCGGGCGAGAAGGACCGCGAGAGGCGCCCCGTCGCGGCCGAGGTGAACACGGAGACCACCTTCGCCGTCAGCAACACCGCTCCGATGGCGACGGGGGAGACGGCGGGCGCGAGCAGGAAGGGAAGCGCGGTGAACACCACGCCGAAGGCCAGAAACTCCGTCAGGAAGGTCGCGCCGAACAGCGCCATCGTCGGCGGCGTCGTGACGGTGCGAAGCGCCGCGCCGAGATACGCGAGACCGCGTTCGCCGGCGGTCCGGCGGGGTTCGTCGAGGGCGACGGCGGCGAACAGCGCCACCGGGAGGGCCGCGAGGTAGGTCAGAAAGGGCGCGTTCCACGCGACGGTGACGAGGACGCCCCCGACGACCGGGAACACCGCCGCCGCCGCCGAGAGGACGGCCACGTTGACCCCGAGGACGGCCGCGCGCTGGGTGCCCTCGTAGCTGTCGCCGACGAGCGTGACGGTGGTGATGAAGATGGCGGCGGCGCCGGTGCCCTGCCCCACCCGGAGCGCCAGTACGACGGGGAACGACGGCGCGACGGCTATCGCGCCGCCGAGCAGACCGAACGTCACCAGCCCGGCGACGAGGACGCGCTTGCGCCCGATTCGGTCGGCGAGCAGACCGATGAACGGCGAGAGGAAGACGCCGACGACGAAGTAGCCGCTGACGAGGAGGCTGGCCTGTGCGTCGGTCAGCCCGAAGGCGTCCCGGAACGCCGGGAGGGCGGGACTCACGAGCGGAACGCCGAGCGGCGCCAAGGCCGTACTCAGGAGGACGACCTGTACGGTCCGGGAGCGCCACGGAACGCGCGCAGTGTCGGGAGGGGTCACGGTGTTCGGATTCGTCGTCTGCGGTCGGCGTCGGACGCGCCGAGAGAGGGGTCTGGCGGGCTTTGTTATACGCCGCCAAACCCGTCGTCGGTCACGCGTCGCGTCGGCGGAGCGTCGCGGCGACCGACAGCGCCGCGAGCGCCGCGAACGCCGCGAACGCCGCGACGACGCCGAATCCCGGACCGCCGCCCCGGGTCGGCGTCGGGGTGGGAGTGGCAGACGACGTCGCGGGTGGCGTCCCCGTCGGAGTCGGCGTCTGCGGTGACGGGGTCGGGGAAGCCGTCGGCGTCGAAGTGGCCGTCGGCGTCTCGGTGGGAGTGGGTGACAGGGCCGGTGACGCCGTCGGCGTCCGGGTCGGCGTCGGCGTGGGCCGCGCGGTCGGCGTCCGCGTCCGCGTCGCCGTCGGCGTTCGCGCCCGGCCGACGGTCAGCGTCGCGGTCCGCGACGCGTGGTCGAGGTCGCTCCCCTCGACGCGGAAGCGGTAGGTGCCGGCGGTCTCTTCGGAGAGGTCGACGGTGACGGAACCACCGCTCTCGGTGATGCGGGTGGCGCTGGCGACGGCGTTCTGAATCTCGACGCCGGAGGGGTCGACGACGACGAGGTCCAGGCGGTCGGCCTCGTCGAAGTTGTACCGCGCGGTGACGGTCACGGTCGCTATCTCGTCGACGGCGTCGCCGGTCACGTCGACGCCGCGGTCGCTTCGGAGGACGAGGTCGGTGACCTGCGGTTCGGCGACGGTGAACTCCGCGCGACCGTCGCCGTCGGCGTCGTAGGTGCCGCGTTCGAAGTTCGAGAAGTCGGCGTCGGTGGGGTCGGCGACGGGTTCGACGGTGCCGTCGGCCGGGCCGCCGACGCCGACGAGGTCCACCGGGTCGGTGCCGACGGTGCCGCCGCCAGTGAGGTGGACCGCCGACACGTCGAGGGTTTCGCCCTCGTAGACGACGACCAGTGGGGTGGTGTCCTGCGGGCGGTCGCGGGGGGCGTCGACCGCCGCCGCCGGGACGGACGCGGCGACGACCAGCGACGCGACGGCGACGGCGAGGAGGGCGGAGACGCGGGCTCGGGCGGGCATACGCGACGTTGGTCGGCCAGTCGGATAAGTCGTTGCTGGGGGCCAGTCAGTATTTACGTCTCGGTGTCCTCGAAGGAGACGATGTCTCGGTCGCGCGCTCCGTGGCTCTATCGCGTGGTCGCAGAGCGGAACGCACAGGCCGAACCCATCGGCGTGGTGTTGGTCCTCGGCATCGTCGTCGTCTCGACGACGGCCGTCGTGGTGTTGGGTGCGAGCGCACTCTCGGACGTGCAGTCCCGGTCGGCGCTCGACCGCGCCGAGAACGGCATGACGTTGCTCGACTCGCGCGCCTCGACGGTCGCGTTGGGCGACGCCGAGAGCCAGACGGTCGACCTCCCCACGTCGTCCGGGCGCTACGAGGTGGACCCGACGGCGGGGCGCATCCGCATCGAACACAAAAACTACGACGACGCCGGGTCGAACGAGACGATACTCCCGTGGACGAACCTCGGGGCGGTCGTCTACCACAACGGTGACCAGACCATCGCGTATCAGGGCGGCGGCGTCTGGCGCTCGTACGGCGACGGCGAGTCGCGGATGGTGTCGCCGCCGGAGTTTCACTACCGCCACGCGACGCTCACCCTCCCCATCGTCAGCGTCGAGGGGTCGGGGAGCGGTCGAACCGACGTCCAGGTCAGCGAGGGCGACCGCGGCGTCCCGGTGTATCCCAACGTTTCGGCGGGCTACCCGAACGGCGACGCGTACGACAACCCCGTGAGCAACGGGACGGTGGTCATCACCGTCGAGAGCCAGTACGCCCACGCGTGGGGCGACTATTTCAGCACCCGGACCGCCGGCAACGTGAGTTACCCCGCGCCGAACACCGTCAGCGTGGAGGTCATCTCCATCGGGACCCTCGGCGCGTTCCAGATGCCACAGGAGACGAAATCCATCACCGTTCGCGGGATGGACAGCGGCCACTCCCTCAACGACTTCTCGTTTACCCTCCGCCCGCAGGACACCGAGAGTTCGTCGTTTTCGAACCTCGACTGGTCGCTCTACGCCCAGAAAGGCCAGCAGTTGTTCGAGATGCACATCGAAGCGTCGACGAGTTCCTGTGGCGCCCCCGTCGCCCTCGCCATCTACTACAGCGACGACGGCGGCGACACGCATCAGGGGTGGTACGACAGCGACGCCTTCACCACCACCTGCGGCGAGATAAACGGCAAACCGGCCGACGGCGACGAAATCTGGGTCGACGTCGACCTCGTACCCGCGAACAACTCGAACTCGATGAACTACCAGAAGGTCGAAAACGACATGGTGGAGTTCAAAAGCGGGCCGAAGAACCTCGACCCCAACGCGCGCTTCGACCAACACCTCCCGGCGGACCCCGACGTCCACTACGACCCCGGCGACAACGAGGACCTCGCGCTCATCACCCGCCACTACTTCGCCATGATGGGTCCGAATTTCGACCCCACGGTGGCCGACGCCAACAGCGCGGGCGTCGGCGAGGCCGCCTCGCACGGCTACATCGACTACGACGGGAGCGGAAAGGTCGTCACCTACCTCCACGTCACGCGGAACAACGTCACCGCGACGGTCGAGTGACCGCTCATAGTGGTTATCGTGACTGTTTACCGCCGGTTCACTGGACCGGGGCGACGAACCGGCGGCCGTGACTCACGATGAACCTATCACTCCGAGAGCGAGACGGAGATTTTCGTCGTGGTCACCGACAGTCGGTCGGTGTGGAACGTACACGTGACGGTGTCGCCGGCGGCCGAACACGCGTTGGCCTTCCAGTCGATGGCGGATTCGAGATACCGCTCCCACGCTTCCGTCCGCCGGGGCGTGGTTTCGACGGTCATCGTGACTGTCTCCGAGGCCGGAACGGTCCGGGAGGCGAGGACGCGGACGGCGCCGCGTTCCCCCCGGACGAGGACCGTCGTCGTCCCGGACCGTCGGAGGGTGCCCGACGCCTTCGGCTCCGTGTAGTGGATGACGGTTCGGTTCTCGTCGAAGACGAATCCCGGACGGCGTTTCATCACCGCGCTGTCGCGGTCGACGCGGACGACGGCGCCGCCCTCGTAGACGATGCCGTGAGTCACCGCGTTCGAGTCGCCGGCGGCGGCGAAGACGATGGGTCTGAACGCCGCCGGGTAGGTCTCCGGCGAGTCGCTGACGGTGACGTTCATGTCGACGGAGTCGCCGATGGTGAGCGTCGTCTCCGCGAGTTTGACCTCGGTCGCGCGACTCGGCGCCCCGCCCCGGGAGACGTCGCGCATGTTGTCCGCGAGCACCTCGAAGGCGCGTTCGGCGTTGTTGATGCGTTCGGCGTTGCGGGCGTCCTGTAACCCCCCGAGACCGGCGACGGTCACCACGCCCACCGACGCGGTGATGAGCGCGAACACGAGGACGAACCCGACGACGTCGCTGACGGCGCGGTCGGTCTCAGTCGGCATCGCCCACCACCAGCGTTCCCGTGGCGGCGTCGTAGTTCACGACGAGGGGACCGCCGACCACGGAGCCGGGAGTCTGGACCGGTCGCACCGTCCGCAGGCCCACCTCCGCGCTCACGTTCGACTCGACGGTGTGGAGGTGGAGGCGATAGCGGTACCGCCCCCCGCCGACCGTCTCGTTTTCGAGTCGTATGGTGTAGCTCTCGCTGGCCGCCCGAGTCGGCAGGTCGCTCCGCAGGCGCAGGTCGTCACACGAGGGACACGAGGCGAGGCGGTCCGCCGTCGAGAGGTCGCCCGCGAACTTCTGGCCGATGACGCGCAGTTCGACGCGGGCGGTTCGCTGACGCTGGTCGTCCATCAGATTCCCCCCGGCGAGGATGAGCCCCGAGATGAGGAGCGCCGAGATGCCGAGCGAGAGGACGTATCCGAGCGCCGTCGACGCACCCCGGCGGTCGGCGCGGACCGGCGTCACGGCGGACACCCCGCGTCGTCGCCGTCGGGCGCGTATCTCCCCCGCACCGTCCGCGTCGCGCCGGCGGCGTCCGTCGCCGTCACGTTGACGTAGTACTCGGAGCCGTTCGGCAGGCCGGGGAACAACACCGAGTCGTTGCCCGCGTCCACGCCGCCGTAGGTGACGGTGTGGGACCGCTCTATCGAGGCGTCGGTGACGTTGTACATCACGACGTGGACCGACGTGAGGTCGGCGTCGGGGTCCGTGGCGTTCCAGTCGATGGAGAAGTCGTTCGAACCCGTCTCGTTGACCTCGAACTGCACGAAGGCGGGTTCGCTCGCGGGGTCGCCCGACTCGCCCGGCGCGACCCGCACGGTCTGTCCGTAGGTGAGGTCGGACGTTCGGAATCGCGCCCGCACGTCAGAGGCGTACACCGCCGGCGTCGTGTACGGTTCGACCGTGTCGTTGGCGCCGTAGGTGGCGGTACACTGGTCGCCGTAGTTGCTGGTGTCGAGGGTGGTTCGGAAGGCCGACTCCGGGCGGTCGACCACCAGCGAGAACGCACCGTCGCTCACCCCGCCGTCGAGGATGCGCACGTCCGCGTTGCCCGTCGGATGGACCATCGAGAGCGCGCGACAGTAGCGGCCGTCGACCCGTTCGTCGCCGAGGTGGACGCGCCCGTTCGTCACCGGGCAGGTGCGCGTCGTCCCCGTGGCGGCGTCGTGGACGAGGAGCGTCGGTCCCTCGGTGTCGTCGTCGTAGACGGCGAGGGTCGTCGGCGACCCGTCGTCGAAGACGACGCGGAAGACGTCGCCCTGCGTCGGGTCGCTCCCGAACCCTTCGACCTGCGTCTGGGAGTAGTCCGCGAGCGTCGAGACGGTGACGTTCGCCCGAAAGTCCCGAACCGTGACGTCGCGGGCGACCCACCACGTGGGCGTGCCGTCGCGGGCGGTCATCGACGTCGACGCGTTGGCGTCGACGATGCGGGTTCCCGGCCGGGTCGATTCGAGGGTCACCTCCGTCGCCCGGCCGTCGAGCGCCGAGTAGTTCGAGTGCATCACGCGCCAGTCGGCAAGCGTCGCCCGGAAGTCCGCGCGCCGCGTCGCAAGCGAGTGGTCGCCGTCCCGGTTGGCGTATTCGACGAGGTGACCCACGCCGCCCCGTATCTGCGTGCGGTATTCGACGGCGGCGTCGGCGTCCGCGTTCGTCTTCCGCGTGGCGAGGTTCTCGGTGTAGATGACCGAGTTGAGCAGGAGACTCAAGACGACGAAGATGACCGCGAGAGCAAGCGCCCCCACGAGGAGGAGTTGCGCCCTGTCGCGGCGTCCGTCGCCGTCGCCGAGGAGACGGCTCACATCCGCCATACGACCACCTCCACGCGGACGACGTTGTAGAGACCGGTCGGCGACCGCCCCGGTGCGAAGTACGTCGAGGAGTCGTTGACGGTGACGTTCGTCGGCGTCCCGTTTGGCGCATAGAGGGGGTCGTCGTCGGCGAGGGTGACCGTCGTCGTCGCCGTGACGGCGTGGTCGCTGGGTTCGCCCCGGTAGATGAACTGCCGGCGGTCGAGGGTGCCCGTCGAGGATTCGAAGGAGAAGTAGACGTTGAACGCGACCCCTCGCGGTTCGAACGTCCGTAAGAGCATCCGCCCGAAGGCCGTGTTGTCGATTTCGGTCTCCGTCGTGTACGACCCCCCGACGGCCGTGCCGTGGAACGACCCGACGGAGTCGTCCCAGTATCTGATGGCGCCGTCGAGCGACCCGTTGTCCCGCGCCGCGTCGAGGACGCCCGCCGCCGCCTGCTGTTGATTCTCGATGTGTTGGCTGGCCGTACTCGCCGACAGCGGCGTGACGGCGGTGACCTGAAGCGCGAAGACCACGCTGGCGAGGAGAACCATCCCCGCCGCCACCGCCTCCAGGGTGTGGGCCTGTCCGCGCACGGTCACCACATCCTCACGAGCACCGTCGCGTCCGTCCCGCCGACGTGGACGACCCGGCGGGCGACCACCGACGTCCCGTCGTTCGGCACCGGGGCGCCGCCGGACAGCCGCGTCGCACACGAAAAGCCCGCCGTTCCCTCCTCTTCGAAGGCGTGGTCGGCGTCGGCGCACAGCTGGTCGGGCGACCCGTCGCCGTCTACGTCCGCGCCGACGAGCGTCACGTTGAGTTCGTGTCTGTCCGTCACCCCGATTCGGTCGCGTATCGACTCGCTGTTGTCGAACCGACAGCCCGCGTCGGAGACGCTGTCGTCGAAGAAGGCGACCGTACAGTCGCGGTCGATGCGGTAACTCCGGTCGCTCCCGCCGAGGAGGTCCCGCGAGACGGTGTCGGCGACGCGGTCGACGCCCGCGAGTTCCTCCTGCGGTCCCCGGACGAAAGGCTGGAAGATGCCCGGTACGAACGCGACGACGAACGCGACGGTGACGAGAAAGACGCTCGTCCCGATGGCGAAGTCGATGGTGGTCTGGCCGCGGTCGGACATCTCAGCCGACCACCAGCCACACCGCGATGGCTATCGTCTGGAGGATGACCACGAACTTCACGCCGGACATGAGTTTGGCCGTCCGGATGTAGCCGCTGATGAACCCAGAGAGGATGGCCTGGAGGGTGACGGCGTGGAAAAACAGCAGGGAGAGCATGTCGATGTCGAGTCCGCCGCCGAACTGCGCCGCTCCGCCGCCGCCCCCACCGCCGGAGGCCTGTTGGGTCAGCCCCGCCATCACGTCGAGGAACTGCGTCTTCAGGATGGCCATCACGCCCAACAGCGTCAGATACGTCATCAGGATGATAGCCACCTGCATCCGGGTCCGCGACCGGCGTTCGCGTTCGATGTCGTCCTGATTCTCGCTGGCCTGTGCGGCCGTCGTCAACACCTCCGAAATCTGGCTGGATGCCTCCTGTGCCTTGCTGATGAGCTTGACCGTTCGCGCGAGTCGCGGGATGTGATACCGGTTGTTGAACTCCACCAGCGCGTCACGGAGGTTCATCCCGTAGTTCACCTTGGCGTACATGATTTCGAACTCCTCTGCGAGTTTCCCCGAGGAGGTGTCGGCCACCGTCTTCACCGACTCCAACAGCGTCTGTCCCGTGTCGTTCGCGCTCGACAGTTTCCGGAGGTTGTCGGAGAGTTTGCCCGTGATGGCCGACCGGGCGCGGACGTTCCACTCGTGGAACGTGCCGAGGGGGACGAGCGTGAGATAGAGCGGGAGATACACCCAGACGAACGTCCCCCAGACGGGCGCCGATATCATCCCGTCCCACGTCGTCGGCGCCGCACCGGAGGTGCCCGCGACGAACACCAACACCAGCGCCGCCGGCACCGTCAACGCGAGGGTGAACAGGGGGTTGTCCCGGAAGAAGTGGTGTGGGTTCCGGAGCAGTTGCTTCGTCTTGAACGTCCCCTCGCGGGATTTGATGCGGTCGAAGACGCCGAAGCGGCCGGCGTAGTTCTCGACCAGTCCGAGGTGGAACAGCCCCTCTTTCTGCGTGCCTTCGAGGCGCGCGTTCCCGCCACTGGGGTCGAGGTAGCCGTCGCCGGGGTCGTCCTGTTTCACCGTCGAGACGAGCACGAGAAACATCACGCCGGTCAGCGGAATCAGCGCGTAGACCGTGCCGTACAACAGGAGCGTCTGGGCCTTCCCCAGCATGCTCATGATGACGAGGATGATGATGAGAAGCAACGGGAACAGCGAGAGCGTCATGTACATCTCGCCGAACAGTTCGAGGGTGTCGAGGGTGACCTCCTGTTGCTGTTTGGCGGTGCGCATGTGTTTGTCCTTCTTGTCCGAGAGGAAGTCCTGCATGTTGCCGCCGGTGTTGACGATAGAGAGCATGTCGGTGAGGAACTGTGAGAACTCGTCGCTCGGCGTATCAGACGCCTGCTTCTGGATGGCGTTTCGGTAGTCGGTGCCGAAGTACTCCGTCTCCTGGACGATGCTCTGGAACTCCCGGGCCACCTCGCCGTAGGTGTCTTCGGCCCGCGCCATCGCCTCCAGTATCTCCAGTTGGTTGAGTCCGCCGACCGACAGCGCGTACATGAACGAGATGGAATCCGAGAGGAGCATGTTTATCTCGCGCTCCCGTGACGACGCCTTCGAGTACGGGACGGCGACCAGTGTACCGAACCCCGCCGTGAACCCCACCGCCCCCGCGATGATGCCGATGATGCCGATGGCGGCGGGTATCTTCACCACGTCGATGAGGCGCACCAGCGTCTGGTTCGGAATGCGTGCGCCCGTCGAGAACGTCTCGGAGGAGACGACGCCGAACGCGAACAGACTGTAGCCGAACAGCGTCCCGAGTACCCACAGGACGAGACCCAACAACACGCCGACGGCCAACGCCCGCGAGAGGTAGAGTTCGACCGTCGTGGACATGCGCGCCTGCCCGAGTTTCTTCTCCATCTCGGCGACGAAATCCCCGTCCGAGTCGAACGCCCACCGGTAGAGCGGGTAGAACAGGTCTCCCAGACTGTCGACGCTCCGGTCCGGTCCGACGGTGTCGAGACTCACGTCACTCCCCCTCGTCGCCCTCCGTGTCGGCGACGTCGCCGAACCCCCAGTCGTCGATGTCCGCGTCCGCGTCCGCGTCCGTCGTCTCGTCGGCTTCGTCCCTCGACTCCTCGCCTGCGCTCTCTACCGAGAACGCGTCGTCGTCTCCCCACGTCCCTTCGCCGTCGCTCTCCGCCCCCGACTCGTCGTCCACCGACGATTCGCCGCTCTCCGCCCCCGACTCGTCGTCTCCCCACCCTTTTTCGTCTTCGTCCGCCGAGTCCTCGAAGCCGACGTTCTCGAACGTCGTCTCCGCGGCCGCGTCGTCGTCCTCGAACCCCTCGTCGTCGAACCCTTCGAAGAGCGGTCCGTCGTCGAGACCCACGTCGGCGTCGCCCTCGTCGGCGGGCGATTCGCTCTGGGCGGGTGCCTCGGCGTCGACGCCGGCGACCGAATCGTCCGCGTCGGCATCGGCGTCGGGAGTCGCGTCCACGACGTCGTCGAACTCGACGTCGGCGTCGTTCGGGTCCGCCGGCGACGGTTCGGCGTCGTTCGGGTCCGCCGGCGACGGTTCGGCGGTCACGTCGGGGGTGGGTTCCATCTCCAACAGCGCCGAGTCGACGCCGCCGAGTTCCTCGCCCCGGTACTCCTCGAACAGTTCCGTCTCGGCCCGGTCGAGGATGTCGGTACAGAGGCGCGATATCCCCTCGGAGGGGTCGGGACGGGGCACCATCGCCTCCTTCTCGGGGTCGATGTCGATGAGCACCGACTCCATCTCGCGGAGGTCCTCCAGACTGCGTTCGAGTTGGTCGTTGGCCATCAACGCGAGGATGGTCTCCTCGTCGTTGATGAACGCCTGGATGGTGGCGGCCACCTGCGTGTAGGTGTTGAGGCCGCGGTCGATGAGGTAGGCGAGCACCGCCTGTCGTTTGAACATCTCCGCGTCGAGTTTCGCCCGCGTCCACCCGCGGTCGAAGCGAATCTCCTCTAAGGTGTTCGAGTCGCTCATCCGCAGGAACTCGTCGGTCTCGGCCTGCCACTGGTAGACGTCCTGAACGTTGATTTCGTCGTTTTCGGCGTCGTAGAAGTTGATTTCGGTGAGGTTCTTGTTCCGGCGGACCTTCTTGCCCTCGACTCTGGTCTGTGTCTGGATGGAGACCAGGTTGAGCGCCGTGAACATCGTCTTCGAGACGTTGATGGGTTCGGTGGTGAAGCGCTTGAGCACCTCGCCGACGGAGTCGGCGTGGAAGGTTGTGAGCGTGGTGTGACCCGTACTCATCACCTGAAAGAGCGTCCGGCCCTCCTCGCCGCGAATCTCGCCCATGACGATGTACTCCGGGCGCTGACGGAGAGCGGCCTCCAGCAGGTCGAACTCGTCGACCTCGCCCTGTTCGTCGTCGGCGAAGGAGGGTCGAGTCACCGACGCCACCCAGTTTCGCTGGGGGAGTTCCACCTCGCGGGTGTCCTCGATGGAGACGATTTTGGAGTTCGAGGGGATGAACAGCGAGACGGCGTTCAGGCTGGTGGTCTTGCCCGAGGCCGTCCCACCGGCGAAGATGAGCGACTTGTTGTTCTCGATGCAGAGCCAGAGGTAGGCCATCTCCTCCAGCGAGAACGTCGTCCAGTTGATGAGGTCGATTGGCGTGAAGGGGACGTCTTTGAACTGGCGGATGGTGTAGTTGGTGCCGTGGTCCGAGACCTCCTTGCCGAGGGTGAGTTGGGCGCGCGACCCGTCCGGGAGGGTGGCGTCGACCTGCGGCCGGCGCTTCGAGATGCCCTTGCCCGACCGCTGGGCGAGTTTCACCACGAAGTCGTCGAGTTCGGTCGTGCCGTGATAGACGTTGGAGATGACCTGTTCGTGGTCGCTGTGGTAGACGAACACCGGCGACTCGTAGCCGTCACACGAGATGTCCTCGACGTTGATGTCGTGTTTGATGGGGTCGATGCGCTCGTAGCCGATGAAGTCGCGTTTGAGGTAGTAGAGCAGTTTCTCCACCTGATACTCCGAGAGCGTATCGGCGTCCTCGGCCAACACCGCCGGTTCGGGGCGGACCGCGATGCCGTCGAGGTCGTCGCCGGCGTCGCCCTCGGGACGCCATCCCAGTCGCGCGAGCAGACGTCCGACGCCCTCGTCTGCGTCCTCGACGCCGACCTGTGACGCGACGGCGTCGAGCAACCCCGTCCCCGACGCCCGGGAGTAGAGGTCGTAGCGTTCGAGCAACGAGTACGTCTCGCTTGTGATGACCTGTTCTCGTTCCTCCGGACCGCTCGCCACTCCGATGTCGGCGTATTTGATGGCCGTCTGGAGTTTGCCCGTCAGGAACTCCACGAGGTCAGCCTCGATTTCGGTGCGGTAGGGCTGAACCACGTAGTATTTGTGTTCGTTCTCCTTTCGGGAGTGGAAGATGATGACGAACGCGTACGGTTTGTTCACCCAGTAGCGGTCGACTTCCTCGAAGTGGCGCTTTTTCTCCATCGGCACCGTCTTTTCGAGGTCGTAACGGTTCGTGACCGTCGTGGTGTCGAAGGCCGTCCGGAAGAAGGCGTCCTCGTCGAGGTCGTCGTCGACCGACACCGTGCGCTCCTCGACCACCTCGGCCAGTTTCGACGCGCGGTCGCCGCCGAGAGACACCACGTTCTCGGTCAGGTCGGGGTCGAATCCGAGATGCGCCGCCGGGTCGAAGGGGACGACCGCCCCCTCGCCGTCGGTCGGCGGGTCGCCTCGGTCGTCGTAGTAATACTCCGCCTTGTAATCCTCCCACGTCCAGCGTCCCTTGACGACCGGCGTCTCGCCGCGAGTGGCGAGGCGCGCGCGGAGTTCGGTGCCCACGGCGGCGCCGGCCGCGAGTCGGTCGCCGATGCCGGCCGGGTCGAAGCCGAGAAGCCGTTCGGGGTCGACGTCGGTGCGGTCCCAGTCGTCGGCCGACGGCGTCTCGCCGGCCGAAAGCGGCGCGTAGACGGCGCTCGCCGCCTCCGGCGAGACGTACTCTTCGAGGTAATCGGCCCACGTGTACTCGCCGACTGTCGCCCCGCCGGCCTGACGCTGAGACTCCGCTCCACCCTCTACGCCGGATTCGGAGCCCTCGGCGTCGTCGATAGCCATTGAACAGAGGGAGGGGACGCCCGAGTCTAAATACTGTCGGCCGTATTCCCAAGAGTGATATTCCCGTTTCATCTCGAATGATTTTTCAACACCTCCATCAAACCCACCGGAACGTCCGTACTATGACATACAGTCGCAGGAAATTCGTTGCAGCCGCTACCGGACTCGTTGGCTCTCTTGCTGGTTGTTCTGGGAGCTCTGGCGGTGGCGGCAGTGAAGGTGACGCGGGAACTGGTGGGTCGAGCGACACGCCCACGGCGACGCCGACGGCCACGCCGACGGCCACACCGACTGCGACGGCGACGCCGACCCCGTCGGGACCGCCCGAAGACGCACCCGTTCAGACCATCGAATACTTCAACAAGACCTTCCACCCGATGAAGGCGGAAATCGAACCCGGGACCGTGGTGAAGTGGGTGAACAAGGGTCTCGGGCGCTACCTCCTCGAAGACGCCGACTTCCACGACGGCTACGCCAAGCAGTGGGACATGAAAGAGGAACTGGTCGGCGACCCCGTTACTCACTACTTCCCCGAGAAGGGCATCTACGAGATCAAAGACAGCCTCAACTTCGGCCACATCGGCGGCTGTGGCGTCATCCTCGTCGGCGACGTCACCTACGAGAAGAACCTCCCCTGCTCGCCGCAGTAAGCGCGTAACCGTCGCCGGTCTCCGGTGACCGTTCTCGGAATCCTCGTGACTGGCGAGACCGAACCACGGGGGCGTGGCGTGACGGGATTCGAACCACGGTCGCAAATCGAAGAGTTGCTCCCTGATTCGAATTCCGGTCCCCGTTCTCACGGCTCGCTTCGCTCGCCGGAGAACGGGCGTGACGGGATTCGAACCCGCGATCCCGCGCTCCAATCGGTTTCGCGGTTCCTGCCGGGCGCGCGCCGAGGGCGCGTGCCGGGCGGGCATTCCACGGGGCGGGGAACCTCGATGCTGCGCTCCCGGGCCACAAAGTGGTGCGCTCCGCGCGGCCCGGAGCACGGGGCCGAATCCGCGCTGCGTCCCGAGTCCCCGACATCTCCGGTGATTCAGGGGTCGCTGTGCGGCCCGTGAATCCCGATGAAGCCAGCAAAAGCAGTGCACACGTACATTGAGAACAGGCGAAGTGAAGTAACCGAAGAAACGCTGCAAAGCCACACCTACCGGCTGCGTCCATTCGTCCGGTGGTGCGGCGAGCAGGAAATCAGTGAGATGGATGACCTCACAACCAAGCACATGCATGAATACCGCGTGTGGCGGCGCGAAGATGGCAATCTCACTCCTGCGAGTGAGAAAACTCAGATGGATACTATCCGTGTGTTCATCCGGTTTTTAGAGCGTCTCAATGAGGTGCAAGATGATCTGAGTGAGGCGGTCGTCTCTCCGGCGCTATCCGGCAGCGATAAACGCTCAGAAGACATCTTAGACCCGTCCATAGCGGAGGATATTGAAGAGTATCTGAGCACGTATCAGTACGCGAGTGCGCGTCACGTCGCGTTCGCGTTGATGTGGCACACGGGGATGCGCACGTCCGCTGTGCGTGCACTTGATGTGGGAGACTACGACGGAGATGAGAGGTACATCGAAGTCCGTAATCGGCCGGAGTCGGGGACGCGGTTGAAGAACGGGGATGATGGGGAGCGGTTCATAGCCATATCCAAATCAATGTGCAATGTGTTAGACGCGTATTTGGAGGAACAGCGGGAAGACGTGCTGGATGATGCGGGTCGAGAACCGCTTATCACGACGGAATTCGGCCGTGTTGCGAAGAATACGATTCGGAATTGGGCGTATCTTCTCACACAGCCGTGCATCCTTGGAGAGTGTCCGCACGAGCGGGACGAGGAAGAGTGTCGCGCGGCTCACAGTACTGATTACCCATCTAAATGCCCGTCGAGTGTCGCTCCACACGCCATCCGACGTGGGAGTATCACTTCGATGCTTCGGGATGATATGCCGACGCCAGTCGCGTCGGACCGAGTTGACGCGAGTGAGGATGTGCTGGATGAGCATTACGACAAAAGGACGGAGCATGAGAAGATGGAGACCAGAAGGGAGTACCTGGATTTCTAACCTGTCAATAGCTGGGGTGCCGGCGAAGAGATGAATACCCGTCCCTGATTTATCGGAGTATAGTGCCAGTCACGCTCTTCGGTAGACTGGCGGAACTAGCGGAACACGTTGACAGCGATGCAATCTATGAGACCAT
>JBDGTR010000089.1:0-31984 GCA_042216635.1 Haloplanus sp.
GCTCGACCTGAAGGTGGACTGGGAGGAGCACTACTCCGACTGGTCCGACGACGAGGACGACGCGGCGGACGGGTCACTCGACGTGCGGATGGATCTGGACGGAGCCGATCCCGCCAACTACACGCCGTTCCCGCCGGGTATCGAGGCGGACTCGGACGGTGAACCGATGCTGTACGTCCTCAACGAGGACGTCCCGGCGTTCATGGACAACACGGCTATCGAGGCCTATCCAGACACGGGCGCGAACGGCGGCACCGCCGACGACGGGGTGCAGGACCCGGTGCCCGGCGACACCAACGCCTGTGCGTACCTCGCGGACGTCGGCGACGGCGACGCGGGCCTCGACCCGACCGGCCCGCGGACGAGAAACGACGACACGAGGGACGCTCAGGGCAACGCGCTCCCGCTGATCAACCTCGACGACGTGAAGCCGGGGGACTTCGGGGAGGTGACGTTCAGCTTCCACCTCTGTGACAACCCCGGCTACGTGTGGCTGAACGCAGCCAACGTCTCCGCCGACGAGAACGGCCTCACCGAACCTGAAGCCGAGGACCCCGACGAAGGAGAGGGGGTCGAACTCCTCGACGAGATCCAGACCGCCTGGTGGTACGACCAGAACTGCGACAACCTCACGCAGCCCGGAGACGGCGGCGGTGGCGGCAGCAAGGCCGACATCGTGTTCGTCATCGACTCCAGTGGCAGCATGAGCGACGACCGGAACAGCTTGGAGCAGGGTATCAACAGCGCAGCACAGGACCTCGCCAACCAGGGGCTGGACGTCACGTTCTCCGTCGTGGACTACCACCAGGGCGCCGGCGTTGGCATCCAGCCGACGACCGACGTGAGCGCGCTCGAATCCGACCTCAACGACGGGCCCGACTCCGAGGCCAGCGGGTCGGACTCGGGCACTGGCGGGGAGTCGCTGTCGAACGCCATCCTCTTCGCGTCCCAGAACATCAACTTCCGGTCGAACGCCAAGCGCATTTACGTCGGCTTCACCGACGAGCCCGATCAGTCGACGCCACAGGAGAAGAGCGACGCCGTCACCGAGCTGAACGACACGAACTCGGCGTTCCTCGGCGTGACGACCCAGCAGTCGCAGGCCTCGGAGCTCCTGACGAACGCGAACCAGTCACAGTGGGTCGATCTCGACTCACCGCAGTTCACGACCGTCCTCGAACAGCTGGTCGGCTTCGTCGGCGGCGTCACCGGCGGCGAGCAGGTCTTCTTCCAAGGGGACCTTCGCACCGCGCTCGGTGCGCTCACCTCCGGTAACGGCATCCCCCTCGACGGGGACGCCTCGCAGAACACGGCCTTCGACGAGCTGAAGGACCCCGACGACGACCCCAACCGGGAGTGTTTCCCCGGGCTGAGTACCCACTGCATCGGGTTCGCGTGGTGGCTCCCGGTCGACCACGCCAACGAGATCCAGTCGGACTCGGTGGCGTTCGATCTGGGCTTCTACGCCGAGCAGTGCCGCCACAACACCGGCGCAGGGATGCCCCCGGAGACGACCACCTCGACGCCGACGTCGACGTCGACCTCCACGACGACGAACACGACCAGCGGCTCGTAGCCGAACCCAATCCACGCGGGTGCGAGACGGCGGTTCGACTCCGCCGGTGGATTTCCCCGATTCGGGGACCAACAACCATGACAGACCACGCGTTCGACCTGACCCGACGCAAGGCGCTCGCCGCCCTCGGTACCATCGGTGTCGCCTCCGCGGGCGCCGGACTCGGCACCTCGGCGTACTTCAGCGACGACGAGACGTTCGAGGACAACACCCTCACCGCCGGCACCCTCGACCTGAAGGCCGGCTGGGAGGAGCACTACTACGACGGCTCCGCCGGCGACACCGCGGACCTCGCCGGCGACGTCCAGCGGACAGACCCGAGCGGCGGTCCCGCGCCCGCGGGCCGCGTCGGCCTCCCGTCCGACGTCGCGTCGGTACTCTCCGTCGCCGACGACGCCGACGCGCAGCAACTGCTCGACAACACCCAACAGGACGTGTATCCCGAAGGGTACGACGCGAGCGACTTCGCGACGGGGACCGCCGTCGACTGCGCCGAGACAGTCCTGACGGGCGACCCGAGCGAGGAGGCGGTTCCGGTCATCGACCTCGGCGACGTGAAACCCGGCGACTTCGGCGAGGTGACGTTCAGCTTCGCGCTCTGTGACAACCCCGGCTACGTCTGGGCACAGGCGGTGCTGGAGGGCGCCAGCGAGAACGGCACGCCCGAACCCGAGGCGGCGGACCCCGACGAGCAAGACGGCGTCGTCGAACTCCTCGACGCCGTGCAGGTGGCCGTCTGGCTGGACGACGGCGACAACTACCAGGACGGCGGCGAACAGCCACTCGTCGCCGGGAGCCTCCGGGACGTCCTCTCGGGCGACAGCCCGATGGTCGACGCCACCGGCCTCCGTCTGGACGGGCGGTTCGTCCCCATCGCCGACGCGTCCCCGGACGACTTCACTGCGACCGGCGTGAACCGATTCGACACCGCCGGCGACGGCAACTACGACGTGGACGTCGAACTCGCGACGGACCCCGTCGGGAGCGGAAAGGTCGCGCACGCCACCTCCGGCGGGGTGCAGACGAACGACTACGCGACGACGGCGGTGTCACTCGCCAGCGAACCGACGCTCGGGGACCTCACCGACGACCCGACGAATCCGACGACGACGCTGACATACGACTACTACGGCGGTCCCGAGAACGGCATCTCGGCGCCGGACGAGGTGTATCTCCGCATCGAGGAGAGCGACGGCACCGAACACGTCGTGTATCGCGCCTCGAACGACGGCGCCCCGGCCGACGAGCAGTGGAAGACCCGCAACGTCCACCGCGAGGTCGCCGGCAACCCCGACCACAACGCCGGCTACAACTGGTTCGAAATCACGGGCAGCGGAACGACGAACTTGGGCGGCGGCGGGCCGACCTCCGACCTCAGCACTGTCTACGGCGACGACGCCGTCGTGACGGCGATGGCCGCGGGGCGAGGAACGCTCGGCGGCGGCGACGTCGCGGACGTCTACTACCGGAACCCGATGGTCGGTGGCCAGTCCGCCGGCGCGTTCCCGACGGCCTGTTTCCGCGGCGCGACGGCGTACAACGGCGTCCTCGCGTGGTGGCTCCCGGTCGACCACGCCAACGAGATTCAGACGGACGGCGCGACGTTCTCGCTCGGCCTCTACGGCGAGCAGTGCCGCCACAACGACGGCTCCGGAATGGCCCCAGAGACGACGACCGACGACTCGGCGAACTCGACCACGTAGCGACGCGACCACGATCCACGCGGGCGCGAGACGGCGGTTCGACTCCGCCGGTGGATTTCCCGACAGGGACAACCCATGACAGACGACATCGACTGGACACGTCGGCGGACGCTCGCCGCCCTCGGAGCCATCGGCACGGCGTCCGCGACGGCAGGATTCGGGACCTCGGCGTATCTGAGCGACGAGGAGCGCTTCGCCGGGAGTGCGCTCACCGCGGGCACGCTGGACCTGAAGGTCGCGTGGGCGGAGCATTACGCCGGCGTCGGCAGTCTCGGCGAGCGCGTGCGCCGGGTCGACGGCGACCCGTCGGCGGTACCGGGGGGCTACGTCGGCCTGCCGACGCCCGTCGACCCGGTGGTGGCCGTCCCGCAGAACGAACTGTCGCGGGTACTGGCCGAGACGGCCGTCGAGGCGTACCCGGACCCGGACGACGACGGCGTCCAGGACGCCTTCGCCGCCGCGCCCGGCGAGACGACGGCCGACGGCGTCGGCTACATCTGCGCGGACGGCGCCGACACGCCGGCCGACCTCGACCCCACGGCGTCGCTCCGGACGCTGAACGAAGACACGCAGGGCGAGGCTGGCGCGAAGCCGCTGTTCGCGTTCGAGGACCTGAAGCCCGGCGACTTCGGAATCGCGACGCTCACCTACCACCTCTGTGGCAATCCGGGCTACGTCTGGCTCCGGGGCGGGCTGGTCGAGAACGCGGAGAACGGGCAGACGGAGCCCGAATCCGTCGCGGACGAGAGCGACGGTGGCGACCTACTGGACGCGGTCCAGGTCGCCGTCTGGTACGACGACGGCGACGGGGTCTTCGGCACGAACGTGACCCCGGTGACGGGACAGACCACGACGTCGCTGGGCGAACTGCTGACCGCGCTCTCGCAGGGCCGGGGCCTCCGTCTCTGTCCCGGTGGCGTCGAGGGAACCTGCGTCTCGGAGAAGACCTACGACAGCCGACACGTCACGGGCGACACGGTGACCGTCGCCGACGGGTCCCACACCATCGCGAAGAACCCGACGTGCGAGGCGTTCGGCCTGCTGGAGGGCGTCAAGACGGACGAGGCGCCGGAGGGCAATCTCCCGCAAACCGGGACGACGACGTACGAGACGGCGTACGGGACGCTGACCGTCACGACGGGCGTCGTCGACGGCGACCAGACGGTCACGGACTGGTCGTTCGAGAGCGACGACTACTGCGTGGCGAAACTCGTCGTGAAGGGGGGCAACGAGGGCGCGAACGTCTACAGTTACGACAACCCCGACGGCGACGACGACTTCACGAACGACGCCGTCCCCGGCGCGATGAGCGACGCCGACACGCAACTCCAGACCCCGACGGGACAGGACATCAGCCACCTCGACGCCTGCCTCGCGCGGACGGGTGACTGCTGTTTCGAACCCTCGACGGACCACACGCTCGGATTCGCGTGGTGGCTCCCCCGGACCGCCGGCAACGCGGTCCAGACGGACTCGGTGGCCTTCGACGTGGGCTTCTACACCGAGCAGTGTCGCCACAACGACCCGGAGGGTCGCCGATGACGCCAGTCCACGCCGGTGCCTCGCGGCGGTTCGACTCCGCCGGTGGACCTCCCCGCGGAGGGGTTCATGATGCCAGATGACACGACATTCGACCTGACCCGCCGGCGAATCCTCGCCGGACTCGGTGGTATCGGAGCCGTCGCGGCCGGCGCGGGCGCCGGCACGAGCGCGTACTTCAGCGACAGCGAAGAGCTGCCCAACCGCATCGTGGCCGGGCAGACCGACCTGAAGGTGGACTGGCAACAGACGGTCGAACAGTCACCGACGACGCCGGTCAACGCGTACCCCGACCCCGACGGCGACGGTGTCCAGTCGGTCGGTGGCGTGAACACCGCTGGCGCGGACGCCGAGATTCGTCCCCACCACGTCCCCGACGCGTGTGGCCGGTGTGCGGACCCGGACTACGCGCTCCGACAGGGAGAACAGGAGTGGTGCATCAGCGCCGTCGAGGGCCAGCAGTCCGTCACGGAGTTCTACGACTTCCAGCGGAGCGACTGGTCCTCGGGCAACACCGCCATTCAGGCGGCGGACACGATGCGCGTGTTCTTCTACCGGGAGCAGTCGACGGGCGACGTCTACCTCGTCGTCATCAACGACTCAGTGGCCGACACCGACGACGGCGGGGACGCAATCGTCGAGTACGTGGGTCTCCAAGAGGCGACGAACAACGCCGACCCGTGGGTCGTGGGCGCGCAGGACGACCCGGACGGCGACTCCTCGGACTCGTACTCGGCCACCCGGACCGAGTGGCACTGGAACCCGGGCAAAACCGACGGCGGCGCGGCCGGACCCCTCCGACCCGCCTCCGGCCACGACGGCTTCTGCGTGCAGGTGGACCCACAGACGCTGAACGGCGTCTCCGCCCTCGAGGTCCTCGACGGAAGCACCTCGAACCCGCTGGGCCTCGACCCCACGGAACCGTTTACCGTCTGCAGTTCGACGGGACTCGTCAGCGGCGACGAACTCTCCATCCCCGGCGTGTACCAGAGCGACAACGCACCGAACCAGCAGCACCTCATGGAAGTCGGGGACCTCAAACCCGGGGACCGGGGCAAGACGGACTTCAGCCTCCACCTCTGTGACTTCGACTCGTACGTCTGGTTCTTCGCCGCCAACGTCACCGAGGCGGAGAACGGCGTGACCGAACCCGAGGCCGCCGACCCCGACGAGGACGGCACCGAGGGGAGTCCCGGCACCGACCCGGAACTCGCGGACGCCGTGCAGGTCCGGTGCTGGTACGACGAGGACTGCGACGAGGTCGCTGACGGCTCCGAGACGGTGTTCTTCGAGGGGAGCCTCGCCGAGGCGCTCACCCTCTTCAGTCAGGGCGACCCGGTGCGGGGAGTGCCCCTCGACGGGGACCGCTCGACGGACTACGCGGAAGTGGTCAACGGCGCCCCCGCGCCCGGCACCGGCGACGGGCGCGAGTGCTTCCCCGCCCAGACTACCGTCTGCGTCGGCTTCGAGTGGTGGGTCCCGGTCGACCACGCCAACGAGATCCAGACCGACTCGGTGGCGTTCGACCTCGGCTTCTACGTCGAGCAGTGCGCCGCGAACGACGGGTCGGGACAGGCACCGGAGACGACGGGGACCTGACCCGTCAGTCCACGCGGGTGCGAGACGGCGGTTCGACTCCGCCGGTGGACCTCCCGAGAGGGGTACCATGACGAACCAGGACGCACTCGATTTGACGCGACGACGACTGCTGCTCGGTCTCGGCGGCGTCGGCACCGCCGCCGTCACCGCGGGCGCCGGCACGAGCGCCTATTTCAGCGACAGCGAGGGCTACGCGGACAACAGCCTCGTCGCCGGCGAACTCGACCTGATGCTCGACTGGCAAGAACACTACGTCGACGGCTCCGCCGACGAGAGCGCGGACCGAACCGACGACTTCGGGGGCGACGAGGCGGGCGAGGGCTTCGCCGTCGTGCGAACGGACGGCGACCCCGACGCAGTCCCGGACGGCCACGTCGGTCTCCCGGTGCCGTCGGCACCACAGGTCGCCGTGCCCGAGGCGTTCCTCGACGACTTCATGGCGAACACGGCCGTCGAGGCGTTCCCCGACAGCGACGACGACGGGCGTCAGGACCTCGTGCTGACGCGTAACCAGATCAGCACGCGGTACCCCCGAATTTCGCCCGAGCAGATCGAGTCGCGCTACCGCTCCCAGTTCGCGAACCTCACAGCGGGCCTCGACGCCGCCGCTCGGACCGGGAGCGCGCGGGGGGACCCGCTGGTCCGCCTCACCGACGTGAAACCCGGCGACTTCGGGGAGCTCACGCTCTCGCTTCACCTGTTCAACAACCCCGGCTACATCTGGCTGACCGGCGGCCTTGCGAAAGCGAGCGAGAGCGGCCACGCCGAACCGGAGGCGGTGGACGCCGACGAGTCGGGGCCGGCCGACGAGGCGAGTGCTGACCTCGGAGACGCGGAGGTCGAACTCCTCGACGCCGTGCAGGTCCTTCTCTGGCACGACGACGGCGACAACCTCCGGGGGGAGACCGAGGTCGTGTCGTCACCACACGACGTGTCGATGGAGTCCTCGATTCAGCTCAGCCGGTCGGACGCCCACATCGCGTCCGGGTCGCTCCGGGAGGTGCTAGGGGCGCTCTCGGAGGGAATCCCCCTCGACGCCGACGCCAGCACCCCGGACCGAGTCTGCTACCCGAACTCGACGACGCGGCACGTCTGTCTGGCGTGGTGGCTCCCGGTCGACCACGCCAACGAGATCCAGACCGACTCGGTGGCCTTCGACGTGGGTCTCTACACCGAGCAGTGTCGGCACAACGACGGCTCCGGGCCGTGAGCGGCCGCTAATGCACTTGTTTTCCGCCCTGTCGGGGCCGAAAGGGGTGGATTACCATAGGGGAACGGGGCGTAGACCCAGATGGCGACGGGCGGTCCCGGACCCGTCCGTCGCCGACTTCGGTTCCGAGTCGGCGCCCGGGACCAACACCACCGACCCCCACCCCCACCCCGCCTCCGACTCGGCACCTGTTTTGGATCGCGTGCGCTGCGGCGGACCGTCCGCCGCAGTTCACCGACCGAAAAATCGAATTAATCACCCGTTTAGCGCGTCGGCGGACGGAAACGCCTCCATAGCAATATCCCGATCACACGAACCATCAGTCCGTGAGATGACCGACCGACGCCCGCGGACGCGGCGACAGCTGCTCGGTCTGTTCACCGGGGTGGGGGCGCTCGGCTTCCTCGGCGGTGCGGGCTCCTACGCACTCCTCCGGGACGAGGAGCGACTGAGCGGCGCCTTCACCACCGACGGCCTCGACGTGCGCGTCGCCGGCGCTCGGGGGTCGGGCACCGTCTCGGAGTTCGGCGACCGAGCCGTATCGGTCCAGTTCGACGGCGTCAGCCCGGGGGCGAGCGGACGGGCAGCCGTCGGAATCGAGTCCTGCAGGACGCCGGCAGACGTGGCGCTCCGACTGACGGCGACTGACGGGAGTTCCACCGCGCTTCTGAGCGCACTCGACGTGACGCTGTCCGTGGTGCCGCCGGACGGCGGGGAGCGCCGGCTATTCGAGGGGCGCGCTGACGACCTCGTGGGTGCGTTCGGCGACGGCGTCGCTCTCGACGGCTGTGTCGGCTGTGAGGCGACAGTCCTCCGCTTCGACTGGGCGCTCCCGGGAGACGCCACCGTCGCGGGCGAGACGGCAGCCGTCCGGGCCGTGCTGACCGGTCGGCGCTGCGACGGCGCCACGACGACGCGGGGTGGTGGCCGATGAACTACCACCGCGTGGCCCGCGTGCTCGGCCTCCTCCTCGTCGTGTCGCTCGTCGTCCCGTTCGTCGTGTTCAGCTTCCCGAGCCTCGTCGGGGCGGACCAGAGCTTCGTCGTCCTCTCGGGGAGCATGGAGCCGACGATAAGCGCCGGCGACGCGGTCATCGTCACCGCCGTCCCTGCCGAGCGCATCTCCGAGGGAGACATCATCACCTTCCACCGCGAGGGCGAGTCAGTACCGACGACCCACCGCGTCGTCAGCGTCGTCGAGTCGGAGCGCGGCCCGACGTTCGTCACGAAGGGCGACGCGAACGAGGAGCGCGACCCCGAGCCGGTGCCGCCCGAAGCCGTCGTGGGACGCGTGACGATGACCATCCCGTACCTCGGCTACGTCGCCCACTTCGCCCAGACGGCGCTCGGAACCGTCCTGCTCGTCGGCGTTCCGATGGGGCTGCTCGTCCTCTCGGAGCTGTGGAATATCGCCACCGGCGGCCGGACGGAAACGGACGAGACAGCCCCCGACCAGACCCCCGCCGCCGCGACGGCCGACGCGGGCGCGTCAGAGTCGGGCGCCGGCATCGCGATCACCTACGACGACGTGCGCCTCACGCTGGCCGTGCTAGTCTGCTTCGCGCTGTACGCGGGCTGGCTGGCGTTCCAGTCGCCCGCGAACGGCCTCCGCGTGACCGTCGCAGTCGCCGCGACGCTCGCGACGCTGTTCACGGCAACCATCGCGCTCACGATGCGGCGGGCATCCGAGCCGGAGGAGACAGCCGTCGACTTCGAGACGCCCACCCCGGACCCCGAATGGGTCGAGAACGGCGACGACAAGCGCGAGGACCGCTCGCCGCTCCCGGAGGAACGCTCGGGGGGTGAGTCGAATGACTGACCGCCGGACGCGCCTGCTGGTTCTGCTGGTGGCGGCCGCGCTCGCCGTCGGCGCCACCGGCGGCTATCACACGGCAGCGGTGTTCAGCGACGAGGAGTCCGCGACCATCGGGTTCTCGGTGGCGAACGAGACGACGACGAACACGACGGCGACTGTGAGTTCGACGACGCAGACGACGGTGAATGCCACGCAGACCGCGACTACCACTCAAACGGCCACAGCCACCGCCACGCAAACCGCGACCGCCACTGCGACGGCCACAGCCACCGCCACGCAGACCGCGACTGCCACTCAAACGGCCACAGCCACCGCCACGCAGACTGCGACGGCGACGGAGAACCAGACGGCCTGATTACGCTCGCGAGACGGACGCCTCGGCGGTGAGCAGGTCCGAGACGACGAACTCCGCGAGTGACTCCTGCATCCGGCGGGTGGCGTGGTCGGCGCCCAGCGTCACCTGATACATGCGCGCGCCGACCAACGACGTGTAAATCATCTCGCCGGTAACCTCCGGGTCGACGGGGCGGAACGCGCCCTCCTCGACGCCGTCCTCGATGATGGTCGTGATGGCGGCGACGTTCTCGCGGTAGTGCGCGGCGAGTTTCTCGCGGAACGCCTCCTTGTGTGCGGCCTGAATCCGCAGTTCCGAGAGCGCCAGCGCGAACGTCCGGCGCCCCTCCTCCGACGGGTCGATGACGAACTTCTCGATGAACTCCTCTAAGCGTTCGAGGGGTTCCTCCGTGTCCGACTCCGAGAGGCGGTCCCCGATCCAGCCGATGAGGTGGTCCAGAAACGCCAACAGCAGGTCCTCTTTGGTGTCGTAGTGGTAGTGGAGCAGCGAGCGACTCTTGTCGAACTCGTCCGCGATGTCCTGCATCGTGAGGGCCGCGTAGCCGTGTTCGCAGAGGGCGCGATACGTCGCCTCCATGATGGCGTCGTGCGTTTCGCTCGACTCCTCCTCCGTGCCCATACCCGTTCGTAGGCGAGCGCGGAGAAAAGTCTTCCCGAACCCGCGACTAACAGGAGAGTCAGGATTAAGGGGCGGACGCCCTCACGTCCGAACTATGCCACCCGACGCCCCCGACGACGAGGAGTTCGAGGAGTTACGCGAGACGGACGTGAACGCGATGGTGCGTCTGTTCGGCGAGTACGGGCGCGGGGAGCGACTGCGCTTTGCCGTCGGCGGCGTGGCGAGCATCTTCTCGACGCTGATGGAGCTGGTGCCGGCGTTTCTGCTCGGCGTCGCCATCGACTCCTTCTTCGCCAGCGACCGGCCGCTCACGCTTCCGCTGGTGCCCCGAGACTGGCTCCCGGCCGCGCCCGCGGACCAGTTGCTCCTGCTCGTGGGCCTCCTGCTCGGCTCCCACGTCCTCGGCGCGGGGCTGGGCTGGCTCAACAGTTGGGCGTGGAACGGCTTCGCCCAGCACTTCCAGCACAACGTCCGGGTGGACGCCTACGACGCGATGCAGCGCCGGGAGCTGAGTTTCTTCGACGACAAGCAGACTGGCGAGGTGATGTCCATCCTGAACAACGACGTGAACCAACTGGAGGGTTTTCTCACGAACAGCCTCAACACCGGCATCGGCATCGTGTTCCGCGTCGGCGGCATGGGCATCGCGATGCTGTGGATGAACTGGCGGCTCGGCATCGTGCCGACGCTCATCATCCCGGCGCTGGGGTACGCGAGTCTCGTCTTCGTCCGGCGCATCCACCCGAAGTATCAGGAGGTCCGTTCAGCGGTGGGCAAACTCAACTCCCAACTGGAGAACAACCTCGGCGGCATCGAGGTGGTGAAGTCCTACACCACCGAACCCGTCGAGACGGGCCGCGTCGAGGACACCTCCCGCGAGTACCTCGACGCTCAGTGGGACGCGATTACGACGCGCATCAAGTTCTGGCCCACCCTTCGGCTGGTGACGGCCGTCGGCTACACCGCGACGTTCCTCATCGGCGGCTACTGGGTCATGGCGAACCGCGGCGTCGTCGGCCCGGAACTCCCCTTCTTCAACGGCGCGCTGACGGCCGGGACACTCGTCATCTTCCTCTCTTACTCCCGGCGCTTCGTCTATCCGATGCGCCAGTTCGGCCAGATAATCAACGACTACCAGTACGCCGAGGCGGCGGGCGAGCGCATCGTCGGCTTGCTGGACACCGAACCCGGCATCACGGACGACGACGACGCCGTGGAACTCGGTGACGTGGAGGGCCGCGTCGAGTACGACGGCGTGTCCTTCGCCTACGACACCGAGGAAGGCAAAGAGCAGGTCCTCGACGACATCTCCTTCGACGTCGAACCGGGTGAGATGGTCGGCCTCGTCGGCCCGACGGGCGCGGGCAAGACGACGCTGATGAAACTACTCATGCGGATGTACGAGGTGGACGACGGTGAGGTCCGCCTCGACGGCCACGACGTGCGCGACGTGTCCCTGCGGAGCCTCCGCCGGCACATCGGCTACGTCTCACAGGAGCCGTACCTGTTCTACGGCACCGTGCGCGAGAACATCGCCTACGGGCTCGCGGACGTGGACGACCGCGAAATCCAGCGCGCGGCGGAGGTGGCGGGCGCCCACGAGTTCATCACCGGCCTCGAAGACGGCTACGACACGATGGTCGGGGAGCGCGGCGTGAAACTCTCCGGCGGCCAGCGCCAGCGCATCTCCATCGCCCGCGCCGTCCTGCAGGACCCCGACGTCCTCGTCCTCGACGAGGCGACGAGCCACGTCGACAACGAGACGGAGGCGGTCATCCAGAACAGCCTGAACGACCTCATCGCGGACCGCACGGCGTTCGCCATCGCCCACCGCCTCTCGACGGTGCGCCACGCTGACACCATCCTCGTCCTCGACGACGGGGAACTGGTCGAGCAGGGCACCCACGAGGAACTGCTGGCCGAGGACGGCCTCTACGCGACGCTGTGGCGCGTGCAGGTGGGTGAAATCGACGCCCTCCCCGACGAGTTCCTCGACAGGGCCGGGGAGACGCGCCGCCTCGGCGAAACCGACTAGTCCTCGACGTCGAGGGGTGCGCCGGGGCCGTTGCGCTTCACGCCACCGATGCCGTCGACGTTCGGGCGATGCGCTCTCGGTATCACTCGGTGAAGTGGCCACCCATTTGTTGTGCTCGCATGTTCCGAGTGTGAGGAATTCAAGGTACACCCAGTGATTGGTGCTAATTGACAACACTCGACCGTATCCGCCGACTCAGGCCGTCCCGGCCGCATCGTCGAGATTGAGGGCCGCGACGAGGCGCGACGTGACGACCTGTTCGACGATTGCGACGAGGTCCGCCTCGGCGTAGTCGGCGAAGATACCGAGGGGAATCTCCCCGCCCGCCATCTCGCGGTGGCCGCCGGCGCTCCCCACGTCGCTGAACGCGTTATCGAGGGCGTCGCCGACGTGGACGCGGGGGTCTGTCGAGCGAGCGCTGAGGTGAATCGACTCCTCGATGATGCCGAAGACGACACCCGTCTCGACGCCCTCCAGCGTCGCGAGGTAATCCGCGGCCTGTGGGAGGGCGTCGCGTTCGCTCGTCCGACCGACGTGGGAGATGAGGACCGACCCGCGAACCGTCCGGTTGACGATGGACTCGGCGATGGCGTCGATGGTGGCCCCGCTGACGGAGGGCGTCGAGAGGCGCCGGAGCAGGTCCTCGTCCGCCGTGGCGTGGAGGAAACCCGTGGCCCCGTACTCGGCCGCGGTGGCTCCCCGGAGGAAACCGAGCGTCTCGCGGCGGATGGCGAACAGAAGTGCCGTCGCGAGGGCGGCGTCCACCTCCACGTCGAGGTCGCGGACGTACTCGGTGAGAATGGTCGCCGTCGCGCCGACGGACTCGCGGTGGTCGACGAAGCGCGCGTCGATGTTCTCCGCGGGGTGGTGGTCGAAGACGATGTCGACCGGCGTCCCCTCCGGCACGCGGTTGTTCGCGCCCGGAACCGCGTGGTCCACGAACGCCAACAGCGACCCCTCGGGCGGTCCTGCACGACCGTCGGGTCGAACGGCCGCAAATCGAGTTCGAGCAGATTCACGAACGCGCGGTTCTGCTGGTGGGAGATGTCGCCGCTGTAGAGAATTCGTCGCTCTTCGATGCCGGCCGCCGCGGCGATGCGTCCGAGTGCGAGCGCACTCGCGAGACAGTCCGGGTCGGGGTTGTTGTGGCAAACGACCGTGAGTTCCGTCGCGTCCGCGAGGAGGGCTTGGAGGTCGGATGGCGTTGTCATCCCGTCCGACGGGGTTCGCGGCCCGGGTACAAGCCTCTACTGCCCGTCCGCCGCCCCGTCGCCCTCGAACTCGAAGTCGCCCGCGCCGTCGCTCACGGCGTCGGCGTCCTCGTCGGCGACCACCTCGGCCGACTCGTCCACGACGGTACTGTCGGTCTCGGGACCCATCGGCGCCTCTCGGTCGACGCCCGCGAGTGGGTCCTCCGCGGCCCCGTTCTCGGCGTCGCCGGTCGCGGCCGCCACGTCGTCGAGGTCCGACACCGACCCGCCGAATTCAGTCTCGAACTCCGCAAGGGCGCCGTCGAGGTCCTCGGAGCGATCCGCGAGGTCCTCGATGCGTGAGACGACGTCGGTGATGGCCGACGTCTGCTCTTCGGCCGCCGCGGAGACGGTCTGGGCCTCCTCGTTGGTCTGTTCGCTCACGCTGCTGACCTCGTCGATCATCGAGACCACTTCCTGCGTCGAGGTGGCCTGTTCGTCGGTCGCGTCACTGATCTCCTGAACGGCCGTGTTGGTCTCCTCGGCGAAGTCCGCGATGGTCTCCAGCGAGTCGATGCTCGTCTGGACCTTCGCGGCCGCCTCCGCGACTTCCTCGTTCGTTTCGCCGACCTCGCGCGCGGTTTCGGCGCTCTGGTCCTGAATAGACCCGATGAGTTCCTCGATTTCCTCCGCGGCGTCGCGGGTCTCCTCGGCGAGGGACTTTACCTCGTCGGCGACGACGGCGAAGCCCTCGCCGGCCTCGCCGGCGCGCGCGGCCTCGATGGAGGCGTTCAGCGCGAGGATGTTGGTCTGCTCCGCCACGTCGGTGATGAAGTCGACGATTTCCTCGATTTCGGCCATCTCCTCTTGCAGCGCCTCGATTTCGGCCACGGACTCGTCGGCCTCACGGCGGACCTCCGACATCGTCATCTCGACTTCCTCGGCGACCTCCTGCACGTCGTGGCCGAGTTCTTCGGTCTGCTGGGCCGTCTCGGAGGCCTCCGCGGCGGAGGACGCCACCTCCTCGATGGTGGCCGAGAGGTCGTTCATCTCCGCGGACACCTCAGCGAGGTTTTCGTTCTGCACGGAGGCACCGTGGGAAATCTCCTGAATCGACTCGCTGACCTCTTGGCTGGCCGTCTTCACCTCGACGGCGCTGGTCTGGACGTCCCCGCTGGACTCGGCGACGGTGGCGGCGAACTGCTTGACCTGCGCGAGCGTCGTCTCCAGTTCGTCCATCATGCCGTTGAACGCCTCCGCGATCTCCGCCATCGCCTCGTTCTCCTCGCTGGGTTCCATGCGGCGGGTCAGGTCGCCCGCGGCGGCGGCGTTCATGACCTCGTGGTACCGTTCGGCCGTCTCTTCGAGATGTTCGGCCTCGCGCTGAATACGCTCTTGGCGGCGTTCGGCCTCCTCGCGCGCTTCCTCGGCCTCCCTGATGTTCTCGTGGAGCGAGTCGCGCAGGTCCGCGATAGAGTCGTACAGTCGCCCGATTTCGTCCTCGCGTCCGGACTCGACGCGCGTATCGAAGTCACCGTCCTCGATGGACTCCGCGCGCGTAGCGAGGCGACGCAGGTCCCGTGCGGTGTTCCGGCCGATGGTCGCTCCGACGAGGCCCAGTCCGATGATGGCGACGAGGAGCATGACGAGGAGGTTCTGGGACACCGTCGACTGGACGGAGAAGACCGAACTCGACGGTGCGCGCACGAGAACCGACCAGTTGGAGTTCTCGACGGGAGCGTACCCCATCGCCAGCTTCTGGCCGCCCATCGTCATCTGAGTGAAGCCGGTCTGCCCCGAGATGGCGTTCTTGACGGCCGTCGAGTCGACGCCCGCGTCGCCCATGTTCTGGGTTCCGATTCGGGACGTGTCGTGGCTCATGATGACCGTGCCGTCGCCGTCGACGACGGCGATTTCACCGTTCTCGACGGGGCGCGGGAGTTCCTCGATGCGGTCGTCGAGGCTCACGACCATCACGATGGCGTGGTCGCTCTCCGGCGGCACCGGCGCCAGCACCGCCATTCCGTGCGTGTGGTTGCCTGGGACCTGATACGGCTCCGTGATGAGCGTCTGCCACTTGGACCACCCCTCGACCGTGTCGGCCCACGGGACGCGCTGTGCAGTCAGGTTCGACCCCTCGTAGTCCGTCCGGGTGCTCGCCGCGAACGCGCCGGACGTGAGATTGAGATAGTGCACGTCGATGACCGATGGCGGCAGGCGGCCGGCGCTGAGTTGGCCCTCGAGATAGCCCGAAATCTCCCGCGGGTATCCCCGCATCACTTCGCTCGACTGAGCGAGGGTATTCGTCGTACTGATGATGTTGTTGCGCCAGTCCTCCATCGAGACGGTCTGGGACTCCGCGGCCGCGGACAGTTGGTGTTTGGCGTCCGCGCGGAGTTCCGACGACGTTTCGAGGTACATGTAGCCGCCGATGGCTGCCGTCACGAGAATGACGGCGGTGATGGCGATGCCGACTTTCAGCACGTATCGCTCCCGAATCGCGTCGGGAACGACCCGCCGCACGGACCCGATTGCTGACATGCCCCACAGTATAGCAAAGGATTACTTCAAAACTCCGGTCAGTTCGATTCAAATATCGATGGAATCACCACCCAGAGTTCGGATGAACGGTCTGTAACTCCCCTCCAAAAACCGGTAGGTGAGAGAACAAAACAGAATCGCTATATTTCCGTGCGACCGGCGTCCACGCCGTCGACGACGAGGACGCCCGTCTCCGGGTCGAAGCGGAGCGACCGGCCGTAGTCGCCGCCGACGTCGATGCCCGCGATGGGAATACCGGCGTCGTCGAGCGTTCGGCGGGCCACGGCCGCGTTTCGCTCACCGACGTGTCCGGACTCGCCGGAGAAATCGAACATCCGGCTCCCGCCGGCGACTTTCGCGGCGAGCGACTCTCGGTCGGCGCCGGCGTCGGTGACCGCAGTGACGAGTTCGCGAATGCCAGTGTCGGTGAATCGACGAGGGTTCGCCGGGTCGGCGTCGGCCTCGGGCAACATCACGTGCACGAGTCCGCCGACGCCGGCGTCCGCGTCGTAGAGTGCGACGCCGAGACACGACCCGACGCCCATGGTCTGCAGGGGCGTGCCGTCGGCGCTGACCGCGAGTTCGCCGATACCGACCTTCCGGGCCGGGTGCTGGCGTTTCACGCTAGAAGTGCTCCGTCGGGTCCGCCTCCGTCTCGCCCGCGCGTTCGACGGACAGTTCCGAGAGCGCGCGCCGGAGCGTCTCCGCCTCGGGAATCGCGAAGATGTCGCAACTGGCGTCGAGTTCCTCCGTGCGGATGCGCGACCCGATGAGGAACGCCTCGTGTTGGTTCCGGTCGAGTTCGACCACGACTTGCTCCATGATGGCCGGGCCGAGGTCGTGGACGAACTGGGGCGTGGAGATCTCGACTGTGGTCTCGAGGACGTTCGCCCATCCGTCGACGAAACCGCTGGTCATGATGTTCCCGAGTTCCCGAATCGCGCTCTGGTGCTGGTCGCTGAACCCCTCTTCCTCGATGTCCGTGGGGATGAGTTGCTCGCCGATGGTGATGCCCGAAGACTCGTCGAAGAGGATGACGAGATAGCCACTCGGCAGGCCGGAGAACCGAAAGACGGTGCCGACGTACTCCTTGTCGGAGAGTTGGCTCGGGATGTCTTCGACGGGGACGAAACTGAGTTTGCTCACGTCCACCGTCGTCGGGACGCCCGTCATCGTCGAGACGTGTTCGGAGGCGCTGTGTGCGCCCTGCTGGACCATCTGGTTGTACACCGCGAGTTTGTCGACTGGAATCTCGTCCTCGCCGCCGTCCTGTCGCGCGAGGAGGTCCATCAGCGGCCGGTACTCGGGGAGCATGTAGATGTAGAAGTCCACTCGCTCGTCGACGAGTTCGAGTTGGCTCTCGAAGACGAAGATGTGGTCCTCGGCGTCCCCATCCAGTTCGAGGCCGTCGCCCGGTGACCGCTCGACGTACGACGGCGGCGTGATGTCGATGGCGCTCCCGAGGTAGTCCGCCCAGCCATCGACGAAGCCGCCGACCATGATGTTGCCCACCTCGACGATACCGCTCCGCGCCATGCCGTCGAACTCGCCGTCCGCGTCGTGGTCGGGGACGAGGACGTCGACGATGGACGCGGCGGTGTTTCGCTCGAAGACGAGGACCGTCTCGCCCGCGAGTTGACCCTCGAAGCCGATTTGGACGCCGACGTAGTCGCCGTCGCGGAGTTCGCCGCCGAGGTCCGCACGGTCCATCAGCGTCGTCTGGGTCACGTCCACGGAGGTTCCGATGCCAGTGAGTTCCGTCAGGGAGGCCGCGGCCGCCTCGGCGCCATCGTGTGCCAACCGATTGAACGTCTCGAGGGCGTGTACGTCGACCTTCATCGTCAGGCGACCGCCACGTTCTCGATTTCCTCGAGGACGTTTGGCTTCTGGAACGGTTTGGTGATGTAACCGTCGGCGCCCGCGCGGACGGCCTCTTTCATCTTCTCCTCCTGCCCGACGCTGGTACACATGATGACCTTCGTGTCGTGGTCGGACTTTATCTCGGCGGTGGCGTCGATGCCGTCCCGAATCGGCATCACGATGTCCATCATCACCACGTCCGGCCCCATCTCCTCGTGCATCTCGACAGCCTCGACGCCGTTCTCGGCCTCCCCGACGATGTTGTGTTCGCCTTCCAGAATCTCGCGGAGGAGGTTGCGCATGAACTCGGAGTCGTCGACTATCAACACGTCTACCGCCATAGGTACTATACGGCTGATTCGAAACCCCCCTACATAAAATCTCGGCCCTGACCTGTCACTCTATCCGAACTCCGGTTTCGCGGACAGCGGTGAGAAGTTCTCGGACGCTATCGTCAGGTGATACGTCGTACGCGGCGAGGAGTTCCGTCAGCGCCTCCGGTGGATAGCGGACGGTGATGTTCGATTCGAGGAGCAGAATGCCGAGGACGTTCTCGACGGGCGTATCCTCGTCGAGGTGGCCGGCGTACCACCGGAGCAGCTGCTCGAAGGTGGTCACCACGTCGTTCGAGAGCAGGCGGTGCTGGTCCGTCTCGTCGTCGAAGGTAGCAGTCACGTCGAAGCCGTACTGCGACGTGGCGTCGTCGAGGTCCGCGCGAAGCCACGCGTACACGGCTTCGGCGTCCACGTCACCAGTCTCGGCCTCCGGGGTCGGGTCCTCAGTCACCGCCGCCTCCTCCTCGGACTCGGCTCTCGGCGGCCCGTTGCCGGTGCCGATGACGTAGCGGCCGTCGTCGATTTCGACCACCGACTCGTCGTCGGTGATGTCGAGTTCGTCCGGCGACAGCACGCCGTCTGTCGAGCGTCCCTGCCCGCCACCCCCGCCGTCGTCGGGCATGGCTGTGGCTATCGAGGTAGGTCGTGAAAAAATCTCCGGGGGAATGGTGGGCGTCGTTAGAGGCGGACCGAGTTCTCGTTGGTCAGCGACTGCGGAACCTGTAGAATCTCCGTCGCCGTGCCACCCTCCGCGGTGGTCAGACGAACGGAGACTTCCGTGGACTCCTCGAGCGCGCTGAGGCCACCGATGGCGGTGAGGTCGATCGTGACCTTGGCCCGGTCGTTCTGGGAGTTCAAGATGTCGGACCCCAGCGAACCGTCCGGGTCCTTGATCGACGTGATGGTGACGTTGCTGTTCGACAGCGCGAACGACTTCGCGTTATTGCCCTGCCACGAGACGGTGACGTTCGTGAGGTCGATGTCACCGGCACCGGGAGCCTGCGTGACCGTCAGTTCGACCTTCTCGAGGTTGGTGCCAGTCGAGGAGTTGAGACCGATGGAGTTGTCGATCTGAATGCGGTCGGTGACCTGCTGACTACTCTGGTCGCTCGTTTCCTGTGCTTGCGACTGCAGGAGACCGGCCGTGTTGATCAGGACGCCGGCCGCGATCGCGGCGACCAGCACCATCGCGATGAACACGATGAGCGTCCCGATACCGACCTGTCCCCGGTCGTCGGACGTGGGGAGTGAGATTTCTGGCATGGCGGAATCTCGCGCGGGACCTCGATGGCCCGTCACGCGTACTTGCTACTGGGAGACCGGGGACATATAAAACGAGACGCAGATTTTCATCTCTGAGAACAGACCTCATCGACACTTGACACAGAAAATCGTGTGATGGCGCACACGTACGGGAGCAAATTGCTACTTCCGGACCAGTCTACTGGCGGAGGATTTATTCTCTCCCCTGAGAACCTTCGGGGCATGTGCTGGAACCGACGCCACGGGCACCGTGGGAACGCGGGTCGGGCGGCGTGACGATGGCGGGACAGACGCGCGCCGTCGTGGTGGACGACTCGCGATTCATGCGGACGGTGGTGAGCGACATCCTCGAAGAGGGCGACGTGACCGTCGTGGCAGAAGCGAGCGACGGCGCCGACGCCGTCGAAGCGGTGGCGACACACGACCCGGACGTGGTGACGATGGACGTCGAAATGCCCGGCGTCGACGGCATCGAGGCCGTCGAGCGCATCATGGCGTCCAATCCGGTTCCCATCCTGATGTTGAGCGCGCACACCGACGAGGACGCCGACGTGACGTTCGAGGCTCTCGAACGGGGCGCCGTGGACTTCTTCACCAAACCCGGCGGCGAAGTCACCGCCGAGATGGGGCGGTTCCGCGAGCAGTTGGTGGCGAAGGCCCACTCCGTCGCGGAGGCGGACGTGGGTGGCGACGGGGGGACTCACTCCGCGACGGCGCTCGACGCGGGCGGCGTCACGTCCGGGTCGACGGTGGTCATCGGCGCGTCCACCGGGGGGCCGTCCGTCGTCGAGGACGTCCTCGCGGACCTGCCCGTGGACGCCGCCCTCCGGGTGCTGATCGTCCAACACATGCCCGCGTCGTTCACCGGGCGGTTCGCGGACCGCCTCGACGACGCCTCGGCGTACGACGTGTTCGAGCCGTCGGACGGCGCGGGCCTCCGGCCGGGCGAGGCCGCTGTCGCCCCCGGCGACGGCCACCTGCGAGTCGCCGAGGACCGCCGCGACCGGGTGACGCTGAGCGTCGTGGACGGCGACCCGGTGAACGGCGTCCGACCGGCCATCGACGTGACGATGCGCTCGGCCGCGGCGACCGTTTCGGGCCCCCTCACCGGCGTCGTACTGACCGGGATGGGGTCGGACGGCGCGGCTGGCGTCGAAGCAATCGCCGACGCCGGGGGCGCGGTGGTGGCACAGGACGAGGCCACCTCCGCGGTGTACGGGATGCCCGAGCGGGCGGCGGAGACGGGGTGTGTCGACGCGGCCGTCCCTGCGGGGGACGTGCCCGAAGCGATTCTGGACTCGTTCACTGACAGGAGATGAGTGACTACCTCGACGCGTTCGTCACGGAGAGCAGAGAGCAGATCCGGCAACTGAACAACTCGCTGTTGGACCTCGAGGCCGACCCGGACGACGAGGAGGCCCTCGACGACATCTTCCGGACGGCACACACGCTGAAGGGAAACTTCGGCGCGATGGGGTTCGAGGAGCCGAGCGACCTCGCACACGCCGTCGAGGACCTCCTCGACGCGATTCGCGAGGGCGAGGTGGAAGTGACCCCGGAGGTGATGGACCACGTGTTTGCGGGCGTCGACCTCCTCGAAGCGGCCGTCGACGGCGTCGACGAGGACGGCGAAGCGAACATCGACGCCGAGGACACGATCCACCGACTCCGGGCCGCCATGGACGACACCGACGGGACCGCGGCCCCCGACGAGACGACCGAGATGGAGACTGATGCCGCCGCGACCGACGAGGGGACACACGTCCGGGCCACGGTATCGCTCGACGACCCGGAGATGCCGGGCGTCGACGCGATGCTGGTCCTCGACGCCGCCGCGAGCGACCTCGACCTCGTCGGGAGCGACCCCGACCGCGAGGCCATCCAGAGCGGGGCGTTCGATGGGTCGTTCGACCTCCTCGTCGACGCACCGGACCCCGACGCAGTCGCAGGGTCGTTGGAAGAACACGGCCCCGTCGCGGACGTGTCGGCGACGCTCGTGGACAGCGAGGCCGAAAGTGACGCGAGCGACGAGGCCGCGGACGAGAGCGAACCGGCGCAGGGAGACGAGGAACAGGCGGCGAGGGACGGCGACGACGATATCCCAGACGACGAGACCGCAGACGACGAACCGGATGAACGCGACGACGGCGCCGACGACGGGGCGAAAGACGGCGGAGCGACGGTGGAGACTGACGACATCGACACCGTGCGCGTCGACGTCGAGCAACTCGACACGCTCCACGGTCTCGTCGAGCAGTTGGTGACGGGGCGCATCAAACTCCAGCGCAACCTCGAAAACGACGACGTCGAGGCGGCGCTCGAAGACCTCGGCGAACTCGACAAGGTGTCCTCGCACCTGCAGGACACCGTCATGGAGATGCGACTGGTCCCCTTGGAGACGGTGGTGGGGCAGTTCCCCCGTCTCGTCCGGGACCTCGCTCGCGAACAGCAGAAGCAAATCGACTTCGAGATGCACGGCGAGGACGTGGAACTCGACCGGACGATTCTCACGGAGATCAGCGACCCGCTGATGCACGTCCTGCGGAACGCCGTCGACCACGGCATCGAGTCCCCCGACGAGCGAGCGGCCGCGGGCAAACCGGAGACCGGACACGTCGAACTCCGGGCGACCCGGCAACGCGACCACGTCGTCATCGAAGTCGAGGACGACGGCGCGGGAATCCATGCCGACGAAATCCGGGAGAAGGCCGTCGAGGAGGGCGTCCGGAGCCGCGAGGAAGTCGAGGCCCTCGACGACGACGAGGTGTACGACCTCGTGTTCGCGGCGGGGTTCTCCACCGCCGAGGAGGTGACGGACGTGAGCGGTCGCGGCGTCGGGATGGACGTGGTGAAACAGACCGTGAATCGCCTCGATGGCACCCTCGACGTGGACAGCGACCCCGGCGAGGGGACGCGGGTCCGCATCCGCCTGCCGGTCAGCGTCGCCATCGTGCAGGTGCTGTTCGTCAGCGTCGGCGACGCCACGTTCGGCGTCCCCATCAAGAACGTCGACGAAATCACGCACACCGACGCCATCGAGACGGTGAACGGGGAGCAGGTCGTGGAACACGACGAAGACATCTACCCCGTCGTCGACCTGACGGAGGCACTCGACGGCATCGAGGGAGCGGCCGCGGCGACGGACGGCGGCCGTCAGCGGAGCAAACTCGTCCGCATCCGCCCCTCGGTGCGTCCCGTCGCGTTCCGGTGTGACGGCGTCGAGACACAGGAGGAAGTCGTCGTCAAACCTCTCGACGGGCTGCTCAGTGGCACCGAGGGCATCGGCGGCACCGCGGTCCTCGGCGATGGAAACGTCATCCCGATCCTCGACGTGGCGACGCTGGGGAGCGATGACTGACACCACCGACGCGAGCGCCGTCTACTCGTACCTCGAAGAGCGCCTCGGCTTCCAAACGAGTTACTACAACGAAGACTACCTCGACCGGCGGCTGACGGCCCGGATGCGCCGCACCGGCGACGAGAGCGCGACGGCGTATCTCGACAGACTCGAATCGGACGAGCAGGAACGCGCCGCTCTCCTCGACGCCCTCAGCATCAACGTCACCGAGTTCTTCCGGAACCCCGAGGTGTGGACGGCGCTCCGCGACTACCTCCGGGACCTCACCGGTTCCCGAAACCGAGTGCGGGTCTGGAGCGCGGCCTGCTCGGACGGTCGGGAGCCGTACTCCGTCGCGATGCTCGCCGTCGCCGACGACGAGATTCAAACGGACAGCCTCTCGATTACCGCGACGGACATCGACGAGGACGCCCTCGAACGCGCCCGCTCGGCCACCTACGAGAGCACCCGGACGACTGACGTGGCCGAGGAACTGGCGTTTCTGGACGACCCCGAGCGAGTCGTGGACCGCGACGGGGACACGTTCCGGGTGGGCGAGGCGGCCCGGCGCCTCGTCACCTTCGACCGCCACGACCTCATCGACGGGAGCGCCCGCGCGGACTTCGACGTAGTGCTGTGTCGGAACCTTCTCATCTACATCGACCGTTCGTACAAGCAGCCGATATTCGAGACGCTGGCCGGGTCGCTCCGGGAGGGCGGCTACCTCGTCCTCGGGATGACGGAGACGCTCCCGCGGTCGTTCAGAGACGAGTTCGACCCGGCCGCGAAGCGGCGCCGAATCTACAGAAAGCAATAATGTCACTCTACGAACTCGAAATGGCTGGCGACGCCGCGGAGGTCATCGAGATCCTCCGCGACACCGAGAAGCCCGAGATTCAGCGGCGCGCCGCTGCCGTGTTGGGGAACCTCGACCCGCCCGAGGAAGAGCGGGAGGAAGTCGTGGACGAACTGGTGTCGCTGGCCCGCCGCGAGGACGACGACGTGGTCGCGGCGGCCATCGACGCCCTCGACAGACACGGCGCGGACGCGGTCGGCGAGTTCGTCGTCGCCGAGACGGGCATCGACCCCGAGGGCGCGGACTGGGCGCGGGCCGAGGCGTTCGCCGAGACGCTCTCCGCGGACCTTCCCGAGATTCGGATGGCCGCGGCGAGCGCACTCGGGCAACTCGGCGCCACCGGAGCGGTGGGGCCGCTGACGAACCGCCTCGACGACCCCGACGAGCGAGTTCGGGCCCGCGTCGCGAGAGCGCTCGGGCGCCTCGGCGACCCCCGCGCCGTCGACCCACTCGTCGAGCGAACTGACGACACCGTTTCGGTGCGCCGGGAAGTGGCAGAAGCGCTGGGGAGCATCGGCACCGACGAGGCCCGACGTGCGCTAGAGGAACTGGCGCGCGACGAGGACCCGGTGGTTCGCCGGAGCGCCGTCAGCGTCCTCGGGGAGTTCGAGACGGCGGCGCCCGTTCCGGAACTGGGGCGCGCCCTCGGCGACGAGCATCACGCCGTCCGCCGGGCCGCCGTCTACTCGCTGTTGGACCTGCTGGCGAACGTCCCGGCGAGTCAGAGCCACGCCGTCCGCGACGACGTGGTGGACGAACTCGCGGCCGTCGAGGACGAACGCGTCGTGGACGCCCTCACCGAGTTGCTCACCGAGAGCACGGAGGCGACGCGGCGGCGCAACGCGGCGTGGCTCCTCGGCCGGGTCACTGGGGACGACGTGAGCGATTCGGTGGCCGAAGCCGCCGTCTCGGCGCTGGTCGTGGCCCTCGGCGACGACGACAACGCCACGCGGCAGTTCGCCGCGACCAGCCTCGTCAGTTTCGAGGACGCCACCGTGGAGGACGAACTGCTCGACGTGGTGAGCGATACCGACGCCACGGACCAGCGCCGCGCGCAAGCCATCTTCGTCCTCGGGAAGGTAGGTGGCGAAGCGGCGCGGGCGGAACTGGACCGCCTGCTCGAAGCGACGGATTCAGAGGAGATTCGCAAACAAGCCTTCGCCGCGCTCTCGAAACTGGGTGGTCGGTGATGGGCACGAGGATTAATAGGACCCTCCAACCAAGGCCGGGACAGCGACTGGTTCGACCATGAGCGGGGGTGAGAGCAAGATCGCGGACACGCCGGGTCGCTTCCTCCAAGTCGTGGAGGACGGCCGGCGGATGAACGACGCGTCGTGGACCAGCGGCCGCATTCTCCTCTCGAACAAGCGCCTCGTCCTCGTCGGGAGCGAGGGAAAGCGAACGGTCCCCCTCAGCGACATCGAGCGCATCGAGGGGCGCTTCGACGCGAATCAGGCCATCGCGCAGGAGTCGAACTACGTGAGCCTCCGACTCGGCGACGACGTGTTGTTGCTGGCCGCGAAGGAGCCCGACGCGTTCGAGATGAGCGTGTACCGCGCGCTGTTGAACGGGGAAGTCGTCCTCGCGCGCCACCCGGCCGTCGAGGGCGGCGTGGTGCAGGACACCGAGTGGACGAAGGCCCGCGTGCAGGTCAGCGAGGAACTGGTCGACGTGGCGCTCGCGAGCGGCGAACTCGTCGAAATAGAACTCGACGACGTGGGCACACTCGAGGACACGCGCCGGACCGTACTAGACGAGGAGCGGACGGTCCTCGAAGTCGAGCACTCCGAGGGCGGGACCAGCGTCCAGACGTACCTCTCGGGCACCGAGCGCCACACGTCGTTCCTGCGCTCGTTGCTCCGGAAGGGCGAACAGCGCTCGGCCGCAGGGTTCGACCTCTCTCCGGCCGAGGAGGAGGTGCTGATGGCGCTGTACTCGGGCGTCTCGCCCTTCGAGATTCCGGAGTTCGTGGGGATGGACGTCGACGAAGTCGAGGAAATTTACGAGCGGTTCATCGAACTCGAAATCGTGAACGAGATTCGGGTGCGTCGCGAGGTGGGACTGACGGCGCGTGGCCGCAACGTCGCGAGTCGAGCGATGAACGAGCAGTAGTCAGCCGTTCACGCCGCCGACGTGCTGATTGACCGCGATGCGCCCCTTCGTCGTGAGCGTCGTGCCGTCGTCGGCGTCGGCGACGAGGTCCTTCTCGCGGAGGTCCTTCAGGACCATCGAGGCGGTGCTGGCGGCGCCACCGACGACTGCGGCCGCGTCGCCGTCCGCGGCGTAGATGCTGACGAGGACCTCGACTTCCTCCGTGGAGAGGTCCAGTTCGGCCAAGTCCTCCTTGAGTTCGGAGTACTCGAGGCGGAGATAGCGCCCGAGGAGGTTCAGTTCCCGTTCGTCGTCGAGAGAGAACTCCGAAGTGACCTGTTGGGTGCCCTCGATGTGGCGTACGGAGACGACTTGCCGCTTCGTCCCCTGATGCTCACGGACCAAGCGCTCGAAGTCCACGACGGACGAGAGGGCGAGCGAAAGGGCGTCCGACTCGGTGCGGAAAGACACCGTGCGGGGTTCGACGAAGACGCGTGCCGGCACCGCGTCGGTACCGGTGACGCGGCCGCCGACGCGGGCCGGATGGTGAAGGAGACCGGCGGTGCCGTTGAGGAGGGCCTTGAACAGCACCGTCTTGAACCGGTCGACGGTGTCGGCGTCGCTCTCGACGACGGCGACCTGTTTGGCGTCGTTTCGCCGGTAGCCGATGGAAACGGTGTCCTGAAAGAACTCGGCCACGTCGCGGGGCACTCGTCCCACTGTCACGTCGAAGATGCGGTCGAGCGGAATCGTCACCCTGTGGTCCGCCGTGGCGAACACGACGGCGGACTCGTTCATCACCACCCGACCCTGAACCGGTTCGTCCTGCTCCGTCGTCGTGTCGAAGGTGCGGGCGACGAAGTCAGCGACCACGGAGTCGGACATGGTGCCGTCGGAGGAACAGTTCGAAGTCAGACCATTTCAGGGTTTGGTTCCCGTTGTCACCGGATACAGATTCTCCCGCAATCTTATTACAGTCGACGGTAAAGCGAGGATTGGCAGATGGAGGTAGGAGAGAAGCTGAACATCCTCGGAAACAAATACAACGTCGAGATTTTAGCCGCCGCTGACGAACCGCGGACGGCACAGGAACTCAGCGACGAACTCGACATTCCGCAGTCGACCTGCTATCGACGCGTCAACGAACTGTCGGAGGCGGGGTTTCTACAGGTCGAGGACGACCTGTCGGCCGAGGACGGCAGCCACTCCGAACGGTACCAGCGTCGCGTCTCCCGCATCGAGGTCGAGTTCGAGACGGAGACGCCCGCCATCGAGACGGAGGGGCGCTTCGAGGAACACGCGCTGGACGAGGTCTGGCGCACGCTCAGCGAGTCGACCTGAACTATCGGGTATCAGTATGGTGTGTCTGATTGGAAATCAGAAACGAAAGACGCCGAGCGGGGGAAAGTTTGAAATGAGCTACCCGAGGAATTACAAGTCGAACCAGACATAATGCTGTCCACGCCAGTTCTCGCCGCGATGGGCGCTTTTGCCGCCACGGTGCCACCTGCGGAGGCTCTGGCGTTCGTCGTCGATCCCTCCGTGGTGGCTGCGCTGAGCGGCGTCGGGGTCCTCGGAATGCTGGACTTCCTCCGCGACGAGGAGGACGGCGGTGAGAGCGGTGGCGACGGCGGGGACGCGCTGGGTGGTGGCGGTGACGCACTCGGCGACGACCTCGACGACTCGTGGGACGAGGGACTCGACGGCATGGAGGGAGACGCCGAGTTCGGCGGCGACGACGACGGCTTCGGGATGGAGGAGGAGTCCTCCACAGCCGAACTGGAGACGCGCCTCGACGAACTCGAGGAAGAGGTCGGCCAACTGTCGTCGAGTCTCAGCACCGTCCGGAGCGAGAACGAGGAGATCAGCGAGACGGTCGACGACATCGAAGAGAACATGCGGAAACTCCTCGACATCTACGAGATGGTGACGAAGGGGGTCAATCCCTTCGTGGACGACGTGCAGGCCGGCGGCGCCGGGTTCGACGATGGCGGCGGCTTCGACCTGTTCGGCGGCGACGAGGAGGACACCGTCGAGGAGACGGACCTCGACGAGTCTGTGGCCGACGCGGACGCCGAGAGTTTCTTCGACGACGACGCACTCGACGATGGAGAGGACGACGCGGCCTTCGACGACGCCGACGAGGTCGACTTCGACAGCGGGGGACTCGACGACGGCCTCGACGCGCCGGCGGACGACGGCGGGGAGGGCGACGATGATGGCAAATCCTTCGCCGAACTCAAAGACGAGTACGAGTCCGGTGACGCGGAGTGGGCCGACGGCGAGTCAGAGGACGACGACGCGGAAGAAGACGCGACGTCCGACGACGTGGCCATCGACTCGTCGGAGGAACCCGACGGCGAATCGGACGACGGCATCGGCGGCTTCGAGGAGTTCGAGTCGGCTGAGGAGACGGCAATCGAGGAGCCGACGTCCGATCCGGGGGCCACCGCCGAAGCCACGACGGACGAGAGTGAGACGGACGACGCGGACGACGCTCACGACGCGGCCGAGAGCGAAACGGTGACCGAACCCGACGCGCGTCGGTCGGCGACCGTCGACTCGGACGTGGAGTTCGCCGAGAACACCGTCGCGGGGTCAGGTGGCATGGACGCGCGGCCGTATCTCACGCAACTGCCAGACGGCTACGCGGCTGAAGCGCTCGTCCTCGAATGGGTCGAGTACCTCGTCGCCGCCACGTCGCCACGAGGCGCGCGCCGCGCCATCCGCTACTACGAGGACATCGGCTGGGTCGGCGCCGAAGCGGCAGCGGACCTGCGCGAGTATCTGCCGCCGCTGACGGGGATGGGCGGCGCAGACGGCGTGACTGCAAGCGACGGGGGTGAACTCGCGGTCGAACAACACCTGCACACGCTGGCCTTCGTCGCGGCGTTGGCCGACGACCCCTTCGCGGCACTCATGGAGCGACGTCTCGGAGGTGGTCGGCGTGGGGTTTAGCGTCAGCGCCTCGGCGGCCATCATCTTCGTCGGGATGCTCATCTCTCTCGGCATCGTCTACCCGGCGGTGGCGAACGGCGGCGAGCGAATCGAAGCGGCCCGCGACGACCAGTTCGAGAACACCCGCTTCATGCGGAACGCCGCCATCGACGTCACGAACGCGTCCTACGACGCGGGCACCGACACGCTGACCGTCAGCGCGAAGAACACCGGCGTGACGGCGCTCTCCGTGACCGACACGGACGTACTGGCGGACAACGAGTATCTCTACCCGTGGGACAGCCACGACGTGGCGGGCGACAACGCGACGGACGTGTGGGAACCGGGAACGACGCTCACCGTCACCTACCAGTTCGACACCGACCGCCCCGCACCGTCGGCCGTCGTGGTCGTGGCCGAACCGGGCATCGCCGACAGAGAGGTGGTCTGAGTGGCGAGCAACTCCGTCGCGACGCTGGTCATCTTCATCGCCAGCATCCTCATCGCCGCGAGCGTCGCCGGCACCGTCACCGACGAGGTGGGGACCATCAGCGAGGCCATCGACGACCGCTCCTCGTCGGTGGCTCAGCAGATTCGGACCGAGGTAGACATCATCACTAGTCCGGGGAGCGAGGTGTGGAACCGCTCGGGCAACCAGAACGTCACGGTCCTCGTCAAGAACACCGGGTCGACGAACTTACCGGCGGACGAGAAGACGATAGACATGCTGGTGGACGGGCGCTACGCCTCGTCCATCGAAGCAACTGTCGTGGACGGCAGTTCGTGGCGGCGGGGCAACGTGGTCCGTCTCACCTACGACTACGGACAGATGAACGCGGGCGACCACCGCGTGACGGTCGTCGTCAACGGTGACGAAGACGTGTTGAGGTTCAACGTATGAGCACCGTCAGAAATCTCTTCAGTCTCGGCTTGGAGGACAGGGACCGTCTGAACAAGGAACTCGGGGGCGGCATCCCCGGCGGGAGCATCGTCCTGATGGAGGGCGACTACGGTGCCGGGAAAAGCGCCATGAGCCAGCGGTTCGCCTACGGGTTCTGCGAGGAGGGCGAGACCGTCACCTTCCTCTCGACGGAACTCACGACGCGGGGGTTCATCGACCAGATGCACTCGCTGAACTACGGCGTCGAGGACCACCTCCTCGCTCAGAACCTCCTGTTTCTCGACGCCGACATCGACACCGGGTCCGCAATCGCGGGCGGCGACGACGGCGACCGGATGGACCTACTCGAACGCCTGATGGACGCGGAGGCGATGTGGCAGGCCGACGCGATAATCCTCGACACGTTCGACGCCATCCTGCGCAACGACCCCACCTTCGAGTCGCTGGTCCGCGAGAACGAGGAGCGACAGGGCGCCCTCGAAATCATCTCGTTCCTTCGCGACGTCATCTCGCAGGGCCGCGTCGTCATCCTCACCATCGACCCGTCGACGCTGAGCGAGGAGGCGCTCTCGCCGTTCCGCGCCATCGCGGACGTCTACCTCGAACTGGAGATGGTCGAGGTGGGCAACGACGTGCGCAGACAGATCTCGGTGATGCGCTTCGCGGGGATGGGCGAACAGGTCGGGGACACCATCGGCTACTCGGTCCGTGCTGACACGGGCATCGTCATCGAGAACCGTAGCGTCGCCTGACCATGACCGCGCACGGGACAGCGGAACCGTCGCCGGAGCTGCGGGAAGTCGCCCAGCGACGCCCCCACCTGCGGGACCATCTCCGGAAGTTCAAACAGATCACGGGTGAGTTCCCGATGCTCGTCGAGGAACCCGACGACGAACACGCCAACGACCGGCCGAACGTCCTCTACTCCGTCGGCGGCCCCATCTACTGCCACGTCTACGGCGACCTCGGCCGCGACACGAAGTACTACGCCATCGAACCGACGCTCTCCTCGCAAGAGGGAGTGGTGTACGAGCAGGTCCGGAACGCGCTCCTCGAACGGAGCATCCACAAGACGCCGCCGGACTCCGAGTCCGAGTACGACGACCGAATCGAGGAACTGCTCCGGGAGTCGACCCACGTCTCCGACGAGGACGGACTGCTGGACCGCCTCCGCACGAAACTGCTCCCGGGCCGCATCGAGGTAGCACGCGAGACGTACGAGAACATCCGCTACCGCCTCAACCGGGACATCGTCGGGTTCGGACCGCTCGAACCCGTGATGCGCGACCCGCAAAACGAGGACATCCACGTCATCGGTCCCCACGAGGTGTACGTCGACCACGGGACCTTCGGGATGCTCGACACGACGGTGGACTTCGGGACCGCCGAGCAGTTCGACAACTGGCTTCGGAACATGGGCGAACGGATGGGCGACCCCGTGAGCGACTCCGAACCCATCGTGGACTCGACGCTCCCGGACGGGTCACGCATCAACATCATCTACTCGGACGACGTGAGTCTGAAGGGGCCGAGCCTCACCATCCGACAGGGCGACGAGACGCCGCTGACGGTGCCCCAGATCACGAAGTGGGGGACGCTGTCGCCACGCCTCGCGGCGTACCTGTGGCTCTGTCTGGAGAACGAGCAGACGGTGTTCGTCGTCGGTGAGACGGCGTCGGGGAAGACGACGACGCTGAACGCCATCACGACGTTCATCCCGCGGGACGCGAAGATTTACAGCGCCGAGGACACCTCCGAGGTCCTCCCGCCCCACGACACGTGGCAGCAACTCCTCACCCGCGAGGGCGGGGGCGAGCAGAGTTCCGACGTGGACCTCTTCGACCTCGTGGCGGCGGCGCTCCGGTCCCGGCCGGAGTACATCATCGTCGGCGAGGTGCGCGGCGAGGAGGGGCGTATGGCCTTCCAGGCCGCCCAGACCGGCCACCCGGTGATGCTGACGTTCCACGCGAGCGACATCGTCTCGATGATTCAGCGCTTCACGGGCGAACCCATCGACATTCCGGAGACGTTCATGGACAACGCCGACGTGGCCCTGTTCCAGAACCGCGTGAAGCAGGGCGACGACGTGCTCCGCCGGGTCACGAGCGTCCACGAAATCGAGGGCTACTCCGACGAGATGGAGGGCGTCGTCACCCGCGAGGTGTTCAACTGGGATCCCGTCGAGGACGAAATCGTCTTCCAGGGGATGAACAACTCCTACGT
>JBDGTR010000054.1:0-30740 GCA_042216635.1 Haloplanus sp.
AGAACGAAGCGCGGTTCCGCGCCGTGTTGGAACCGTAGGTCACTTCCCCCAGAAGGGGTCGCGCTTCCGGCGAATGTCGAGATAGCGATGGAGGGCTTCGAGTTCGTCGGCCGGGATGTCGTCGGACAACTCCTGTTCGAGAATCTTGGCGTGTTTCTCGGGGAGGTCGACCCAGAGTTCGTCGCCTTCGTCTATCTGGCGACCGACGGTCGGCCCGTCGATGGCGATGCTGACGCGTTCGCCCGCGCGGGCGGCGTCGACGTCCTCGCCCTGGTCTTTGATGCCGTTGAGTTGGCCGATGCGCGTGAAATCGCCGTTCTCGAAGTAGCCGACGTAGGTGTTGTTCTTGAGCGTCCCCGTCGCCACCTCGACGCCGACGACGGCGGGGTTGGACTGCCGGAAGACGTGGTCGTTGAGGATGCGAAAGTGTGCGGGCCGGATGATTTTGTCGAGGACGGTCTGCTGTTGGGCGCGCTTTCGTTCCTCGACGAACGCCTCGTAGTCCTCGACGAGCTGGTAGATGACGTCGTCGTGGAACAGGCGCACCTCGCTCTCTTCGAGTTCGCGTTCGGCGTTCGGGAGGACGTCGACGTTGAACCCGAGGATGACGCGGTGGTCCTCCTCGCCGGCGGTGCTGGCGACGGCCACGTCGCGGGGGGCGACGTCGCCGACTTCCGCCCGGAGGATGGGCACCTCGGCTTCGCGGAGGGCGTTGGCCATCGCCTCCAGACTCCCGAGGGTGTCGGCCTTGACGACGACGCCCTCCTCGCCGGTGTCGACTTCGATTTCGGCGAGTTCGGACTCCACCTCGGCGACGACGTCGCCGAGCGGTCGGTCGCCGACGACGCGGACGGGCGCGCCGGCCATCGCGTCTTCGAGGTCCGGCGCGGCGATTTTTATCCCTGCGGCGGCGGCGACGTGGTCGACGCGTTCGAACCGCTTTTCGGTGCGGATTTCGGCCAGCGGCCGGGGTTGGAGGAGCGCGCGCACCTCGGTGACGATGGGTTCGTGCGTCCCGCCGACGACGATTTCGTCGCCCTCGCGGATGGTGCCGTCGTAGACCACCACGTCGAGGGTGGTGCCGAATCCCTTCTCCTCTTTGACTTCGAGGACCGTCCCGGCGCCGGGTCCGTCGACGTCGACGGCCATCTGGTCGCGCATGTAGCGCTGTGAGAGACCCATGAGGACCGTCAGCAGGTCGGGGATGCCCTCGCCGGTCATCGCGGAGACGGGGACGACGCCGACGTTCTGCTGGAAGTTCTGGACGCGCCAGTAGAGGTCGGCCGAGAAGCCCGCGTCGGAGAGTTGGCCGATTATCTCGTAGAGGTTCTCGTCGAGGCGGGAGCGCGCGCGGTCGCTCTGGGCTTCGTAGGTCTGCTGGATGGGGGCGTCCTCGCGGGGGTTCCACCCCGGCGTGGTGTCGATTTTGTTGGCGGCGACGACGAAGGGCGTTCCGGTGCGTTTGAGGATGTCGATTGCCTCCTCGGTCTGTGGCTGGAAGCCGTCGTTGACGTCGACGACGAGGATGGCGATGTCGGCGAGGGCGCCGCCGCGCGACCGGAGCGTCGAGAAGGAGTGGTGGCCGGGCGTATCGATGAAGAGCAGACCCGGCAGGTCGAAGTCGTCGGGGTCGACGAGGCTCCCCGCGACGGTCGAGATGGTGTCGAGTGGGACGGCGGTGGCGCCGATGTGCTGGGTGATGGCGCCGGCTTCGCCCTCGCTGACGGCCGAGCCGCGAATCGTATCGAGGAGGCTGGTCTTCCCGTGGTCGACGTGGCCCAACACGGCGACGATGGGGGTTCGAAGCGCCTCGGGTCTGTCGCGTGTGTCCGAATCTGACATTGGATTTCCCCCGCAGAAGGTCTCTTGTGAGTGGGAAGCCGTGGACCGAAGTTAAGTCTTTCAACATGCCGCCGGGGCGAGGGTCGCTGGCGGGGGACGACGGCAGTGGGCACTCACGACGGCCGACGACGGCGGCCAGTCACGACGACGGCCGGCGTCGACCCGTCGGACGCCCGGCCGACACCCCGTGGCGTTTAAGGTCGTTCCCTCGCATACACCGGTCATGGCCGACATACTCGCCGAGAACCTCTCCGGGAAGTCCGTCATGGGCTCGGACGGGACGGAACTCGGCATGCTGTACAACATCACGATGGACCTCAAGACCGGGGCGCTCCGGGACCTGCTGGTCTCTCCGAACGACGCCTTCCCCGCCACGGAGTCCCAGTTCGACCTGGACGAAGAGGGTCGACTCCACGTCCCCGTCTCCCGCGTGCAGGCAGTCAAAGACTACATCGTTATCGACCGGTAGATGCACGTCCTCGACGCTTCTGCGTTCATCCACGAGTACCACACCACGGACTCCACGGCCTCGATTCCGTTGGTCCGCGAAGAACTCGAAGACGAGAGTGCCTACCGCTTCGACGCGATGGAGGGCGCCGGGATGCACATCCACATCCCCGCCGACAACACGGTCGAGACGGTCGAGCGTGCGGCCACCGAGACGGGCGACGCCGAGGAGTTGTCGGGGACCGACGTGCGTCTGGTCGCCGCCACCTTCGAACTCGACGGAACGCTCGTCACCGACGACTACGCGATGCAGAACGTGGCCGACCACCTCGGCGTCGACGTCGAGGTCATCGCCCGCGACGGCATCACCGAACAGCGCGACTGGCGCTTCCAGTGTCAGGGCTGTGGCCGCGAGTTCGACGACCACCGCGACCGGTGTCCCATCTGCGGGAGCGACCTCTCGCGGAAGAACCCGGCCTGATAGTGAGTATTGTGACTGTTTACCGCCGGGTCGTCCTGGCGACCCGCCGGGACACGGTTACAACAGTCCGTATGAGACGACGGCCGGCGCGAGGGCCGTGCCACCCCGCCGAGAGGCGGATTTAAGCCGCTCGCCGGGCGAGAGTAGGGCATGGAGTACGACCTCGCGTTTCTCGACGCCCTCGACCTCGACGGGTCGGTCTCCACCGACCGGAGTTACCGGGAGGGACGCGCGGAAGATTGGGGGACGCCGTCCGACCTGAAGCGCCTGCCCGACGCCGTGGTCTGGCCGGCGTCGACGGCCGACGTCTCGGCGATACTCGCCGCCGCGAACGACCGGGGCGTCCCGGTGACGCCCTACGCCGCCGGGAGCGGACTGGAGGGGAGCGCCGCGCCCACCCACGGCGGCATCAGCCTCGACCTCACCCGAATGGACGAGATTCTGGAGGTCCGCCCCGACGACCTGCAGGTGGACGTCCAGCCGGGCGTCATCGGCTCCGACGTCGACGAGGCGGTGGGCCAGTACGGTCTCTTCTTCCCGCCGCTTCCCTCGTCGGGCGACCTCTCGACCATCGGCGGGATGATAGCCACCGACGCCTCGGGGATGAAGACCGTCAAGTACGGCGAGGTGCGCGACTGGGTCCTGCGTCTGGAGGCGGTGTTGGCCGACGGGACGGTCATCTCGGCCGGGAGTCGCGCCGCCAAGACCTCCTCTGGCTACAACCTCAAGGACCTCCTCGTCGGGAGCGAGGGCACCCTCGCGGTGGTGACGGAGGCGACGCTCGAACTCTCGGGCATCCCCGAACAGAAGCGGGCGGGCCGCGCACTCTTTGCCGACATCGAGGACGCCACCGCCGCCATCTCCGACGCCATCACCGCCGGCGTCGACGTGGCGACCATCGAACTGTTGGACGAGACGACGGCGACGATGGCCAACGCCTACGCCGGTCTCGACCTGCCCGATACGCCGATGGTGTTTCTGGAGTTCCACGCCGACCACGGCGTCGACGAGGAGGTGGAGTTCTGTCAGACGGTGTTCGAGGCCCACGACGTGACCCGCTTCGAGATGGCGGCCACCGAGTCGGAGATGGACGCCCTCTGGCAGGCCCGGAAGGACCTCGCGTACGCCACCCGCGAGTGGGACGAGACGCGCACGCCAATCCACCCCGGCGACGTGACCGTCCCCATCAGCAAGTACCCCGACATCATCCGTTACGCCCGCGAACTCGGCGCCGAACACGGCTTCGAAATCCCGTGTTACGGCCACGCCGGCGACGGCAACCTCCACTACGAAATCCTCGCCGACCACGACGACCCCGACGACCTCGCACTCGCCGAGGAGGTGTACGGCAAGGTCGTCGAACGCGCCCTCGAACTCGGCGGGACGGCGACGGGCGAACACGGCATCGGACTGGGCAAGCGCCAGTATCTCGTCGCCGAACACGGCGAGGGGGCGGTCGAGGCGATGCGCTCGATAAAGCGCGCACTCGACCCGAGAGACACCCTCAACCCGGGCAAGATATTCCCGGAGACCGCCGACGGCGACCGGGTCCGCGCCGACGACGCCTAGGGCGCGAGCGCCGAGAGCGTCCGGTCGACCGTCTCCTCGCCCGCGCCCGTCGGCACGACCACGATGGGATGGTCGACGGCGTCGGAGGCGGCCAGCGCGTCGAATCGCTCGCGTGCGTCCGCTTCCGTCCCCGCGACGCCGAGTGCGTCGACCATCTCCTCGGTGACGGCGCTCCGGGCGGCGTCGCGGTCCCCGTCGCGCCACGCCTCGGCCACCCGGTCGGCCGCGTCGGGGAACGACTTCGCCACCGCCTTGCGGTAGCCCTCGCCGCTCCCGACGTAGTACGCGAGGTGCCCGCGAACGGCGTCGCGGGCGTCCGAACCATCCTCGGCGACGGCCGACGGGACGTACGGGGCGACGGTTATCTCGTCGGGGTCACGGTCCGCCTCGCGGGCCGTCTCGGCCACCGTCTCGAAGGCGTCTCCGAGGCGGTCGAAGGGGACGTTGTGGGGGAGCCACCCGTCCGCGACGCGGCCGGTCGCGCGCCGGGCCGCCGGGCCGAGCGCCGCCGTGTAGACCGGCACGTCGGCGTCGAGCGCGGGGAAGTCGTGGACCTCGAACAGGTCGCCCTCGTAGTCGACGCGCCCCTCGGGGGCGGTGAAGGCGCGGACGAGTTCGGCCGTCTCGTGCATCCGCCGGACGGGGCGGTCGTAGTCGGCGCCGTGGAGGTCCTCGATGGCCTTTGGCGTACTCGGCCCGAGACCGAGGCGGACGCCCCCCGGCGCGGCGTCGGCGAGCGTCGCCGCCGCACCCGCGAGCGCCGCCGGCGACCGGGAGAAGACGTTGACGATGGCGGTCCCGAGGGCGACGCGGGACACCCGGTCGGCGACGGCGGTCAGCGCCACGAAGGCGTCGCGCCCCCAGAGTTCGCCCGTCCAGCAGGCGTCGTACCCCGCCGATTCGGCGCGAGCGGCCAGTTCGCAGGTGCGGTCGAGGTCGGCGCGCGGCAAGAGGAATCCGCGTGACATACCCACACTCCGGCCGCGAGGGCGATAAAACCCGAGCGCTCATCGTGTACGGTGTGAGTCAGTGCCGCTGGGTCGCCGTCCCGTCCCGGCGAACCAGCGGGACACGGTCACACGAAACAGTATCACTCGGCGAGGAAGTCCCGCAGTTCCGTGCGGTAGGCGTCGGGACGGTCCTCGACGACCCAGTGGAAGGCGTCGTCGAGGGCGACCACCGACGCCGGGCCGGCCACGTCGTCGGCGAGACGGCGGGCGTTCTCGACGGGTTGGAGTACGTCGTCGCCGCCCCACAGACACAGCGTCTCGGCAGTGACGGCGCCGTAGTCGAGTTCGGTCGTGTGGTTGGTGTTCGTCGCCACGGCGGCGCGTTCGAGCGCCGTCCGCCCGCCCTCGCCCTGCCACGGCGCCTTCATCCCCGCGACGAAGGCTTCTTGGTCGGCGGCGTCGCCGTAGAGACCGTCCCCGAACACGAAGTCGAGTTTCGCCTCGAACTCGTCGTCGTCGAGGGACTGGACGGCGCCGGGGACGCCCAGTCCGTTGACGAACTCGACGGGCCAGGAGTCGTAACAGACGGCGTTCGAGAGCACGAGGCGGTCGACGGCGTCGGGGTGGTGGCTCGCGTACCGCAGGGCGACCCCGCCGCCGACGTCGTGGGCGACGAGGTCCAGTCGCTCGGCGCCGAGGTGGGCACGCAGGGCGTCGAGCATCGCCTCCTGTGCCCGGAGCGAGCGGTCGAAGCCGTCGTGTGCGGCGGAGTTGCCGTAGCCGAGGAGGTCCGGGGCGACGACGTGGCGGTCGGCGGCGAGGGCCGGCGCGGCGTCGCGCCAGAGAAACGACCACGTGGGGATGCCGTGGAGGAAGACCACCGGCGGGCCGTCGTCAGCTCCCGAGTCGTGGTAGGCCACCCGCAGGTCGTGGCCGTCGACGGCGAGCGTCGTCGTCTCCTGTGTCGCGGCCCACTCGTCGTGGGTCGTCGCGTCGGGTCCCGTCACGTCACCACCCCGGCGAGCGGTCGGCGCGGCGAGTCGGGTCGGCCGGACGCGACGATGCGACGGGGGGTGACGGGTCGGTGCAGTGATTCGGGTCGACGCCGTGGTCGGCGTCGGCGGTGTCGAGGCATATCGAGTCGGTCGGCCGGAGAGGGGAAGAATCCCCGCTTCGCGGAAGTGAAAGGTTCTTGCCGGCGGCACGCGCCAACGACACCATGACCAGCGTCAAGGAGTTCCGCGTCGAACGCGAACCCACTGCGACGACCCTCGGGCGCGGGCGCTTCGTCTTCACCGACGACTACTCCGTCTTCGACTGGGGGACGATGCCCGACCGGATTCCGGGGAAGGGCCAGATCCTCTGTACCATGGGAGCGTTCAACTTCGGCCTGCTCTCGACCAACGAGGTGCCGACCCACTACCGGGGCGTCGTCGAGGACGGCGAGGTGATTCCGCTGGGCGAGGCGAGCGACCCGCCCCGCGAGATGGCCATCGAACTCACGCAGGTGCCGGACCTGCCGTTCGACGGGGGCGAATACGACTACGACGCCTACCACGCCGAGGCGGGCGAGAACTACCTGATTCCGCTGGAAATCGTCTTCCGGAACACGGTGCCGACGGGGTCGAGTCTCCGCAAACGCGGCGCCCCGGCGGACTACGGACTGGAGTACGAGACGTGGCCCGAGGGGGCGGTCGACCTGCCCGAACCCGTCGTGGAGTTCTCCACGAAGTACGAAGAACAGGACCGTTACCTCTCGCGCGAGGAGGCCGACCGCATCGCGGGCGTGGCGGACGTCGAACGCCTCGAACAGATGGCGCGGGCGGTGAATCACCTGCTCACCCGGCAGGCCGAGCGGACTGGCTTCGTCCACGAGGACGGCAAAATCGAGTGTCTCTACCACGACGGCGCCATCAAGGTGGCCGACGTGGTGGGCACCTTCGACGAGAACCGCTTCAGCTACGACGGCCAGGAGGTGTCCAAGGAGGTGGTCCGGCAGTATTACAAGCGCGAACACCCGGCGTGGGTGGAAGCGGTGAGCGAGGCGAAAGCCGAGGCCGACCGGCGGGGCGTCGCGGACTGGCGGACGCTGTGTGCGGTGGAACCCGACCCCCTGCCCGATTCGGTGGTCACGGCGGTGGCGGAACTGTACGCCGCCGGCGCGAACGCCTACACGGACGCCGAGTGGTTCGACGCGCCGGCCGTCGGCGACGCCGTCGACGCCGTCCGCGACCTGTAGCGCGGCGACTCCAAAACGGCTTTTGCGTGCGGCCACCCACTCCGCACCGATGACGGCATACACCGCGACGGTCACCGTTCGCCTCAAGCGGGGCGTCCTCGACCCCGAGGCCGAGACCACCCAGCGCGCACTCGAACGACTCGGCTTCGAGGTGTCCGACCTCCGGTCGGCCGAGCGCTTCGAAATCGACCTCGACGCAGACTCCGACGACGACGCGGGGGAACGCGCCGACGAGATGGCCCGGCGACTGCTGGCGAACCCGACCGTCCACGACTACGAGGTCGAGGTCGAACAGCGATGACGGTCGCGGTGGTCCGGTTCGGCGGGAGCAACTGCGACCGCGACTCGGTGCAGGCGCTCTCCCATCTGGGCGTCGACGCCGAACTCGTCTGGTACGAAGACGGCCTCCCGGCCGACGCGACGGGCGTGATGCTCCCCGGCGGCTTCTCCTACGGCGACTACCTCCGTGCGGGGGCGATGGCGGCCCGGACGCCCCTCATGAGTGAGGTACGCGAGGCGGCCGCCGAGGGCGTTCCCGTCCTCGGCGTCTGCAACGGCGCCCAGATCGGCTGTGAGGCGGGACTTACCCCCGGCGCGTTCACCGTCAACCGGAGCGCGCGCTTCCAGTGTGAACGCGTCCACGTCCGCGTCGAGAACGCCGAGACGCCGTGGACCCGCGCCTACGACGACGGCGAGGTGCTCGAACTCCCCATCGCGCACGGCGAGGGACGCTTCGAGACCGACGACGAGACGTACGCACGACTCGAAGCCGAGAACAGAGTGCTCTTTCGCTACTGCGACGCCGACGGCGCGGTCACCGACGACGCGAATCCCAACGGGTCGCGGGGCAACGTCGCGGGCGTCCTCGGCGACCGGGACTCGGTGGCGGTGATGATGCCCCACCCGGAACGCGCGACGCTCCCGGACCTCGGCGCGACGGACGGCGCGGGCGTCCTCGGCGGGTTCGAGGCGGCGCTGGCCGAGGTCTGAGACGGTTTATTGTACGTCAGTACCGGTGGGTCGCCGAGTCGTCTTGGCGACCCATCGGGACACGGGTACAACAATCCGTATGAACCGTCACCGCTCGACGGGCACCGGGTCGTCGGTGCGTATCCACCCGTCGTCGTTGTCGGTCTCGCGTATCTCGTAGCGCCCGTCGGAGCGGTGGAACGCCTTGCAGTTCAGGTCGGTGTCGGTGTCGGATCTGGTCATCGAGGGTCTCCGTGTCGATACCACCACTACGACACGCAGTGCCATGGGTACACGTGGCTTACCCGCCGCTAACGACCGCGTAGCGAACCGCAGGGCCGTCCTGTGACGGGCTAACGACTCCTTATCTCGGTGTCGAGCGCCTGCGAGGTCCGGGTGCGTGCCTGTCGGAGGCGGCGTTCGACCGCGTTGGCGACGGGGTCCGGCAAGCCCTCGGTCGCCGAGTCGAGGCGCGTCGCCACGCGGTCGAGATTCGCGCCGACGGCTTCGAGGGCGTGGTCCGCCCCGGCCCGGTCGCCCGCCGCCGAGCGTTCGGCCGCACGGTCGGCCGCACTGCTGACGGCGTCGAGCGCCGTCACCAGTCCCGTGACGGCGTTCGCCACGCCCCCGGGGAGCGAGCGCTTCGACCCCGCCAGTGCGGTCCCCACCTGTTCGCTCGTCTCGGTGGCGAGCGTCGAGACGAACCCGGCCAGCGACGCCTTTCCCGTATGCGGGTGGGCGACGGTGACGGCCGACCGGTCGCTCGGATTGACGCGGAACGCACCGAGAGCGCCGCCGTCGTCCCGGACCTCGGTGGTGTAGGCGCCGCCGCGGTGGACGTAGACGGCCGCCGGTCCGTCCATCGGCGCGTCGTAGAGACGGCCGCCGAAGTCGTCTTCGACGGCGAGGTTCGTCAACCGGGCGTCGGTGCCGTCGGCGTCGACGCGGAGTTTCAGCGCCTCGCCGGCGGCGACGAGGGGGACTTCGCCGTCGACGCCGGCGGCGGTGGTCTCGCCCTCCGGCACCGACACCGACTCGCTGTGGGGCGCAAAGCCCGCGCCGTTGACCGTGAGTCGGTGCTCGCCCGCCGGGAGCCCGTGGGCCATGGCGACCCCCCGGAACGTCGGCGCCACGACCGAATCGCTCTCGACGAGCGCCAGCGTCTCGACGGGCGCGTCGACCGTCTGGACGCCCTCGCCCTCCGGCGCGTCGTCGTCGGGGACCGTTCGCGTGACCGACGCGACCACCGCGTTGAACGGGCCGGGCGGCGCGATGGCGTCGTAGCGGTCGGCCAGCGCCGCCCGGTGGGCCGGGTCGGTCACGTCCGCCGCCGGGTCGTCGTAGCGCTCCTGCGTCCACGGCGGGTCGGTCGTGGTCAGGTGGTTGGCGACGGCGTCCTCGGCGAACTTCGGCACCGCGAACTCGAAGCTCAACTGCTGGCCGACGAAGTCGGCGACGTGTTCGAGTTCGGCGGTGGAGACGAGGTCGTAGGAGACGTCCGCGTCGGGGTCGTCGTGAGCGAAGACGACGCCCGTCTGCCGGTCGGGCAGGTCCGTCGGGGGTTCCGAGAGGTCGTCGAACGACCGCACCGTCAGCGCCGGCGGGACGAACATCGAGCGGTCGACCGCGGGCAGGCGCTCGTGTTCGTAGAGCGGCCGTCCGTCGAGTTCGGGGACGGCGTAGGGGAGTCGCGCGCCCTCGTCGCGGGGGAGACCGTACGCCGCCGGGAGGTCCGAGAGCGCCTTCACGACGTCGAGGGGGTGGTTCGTGATGTCGGCCGTCAGGTCGCCGGTCGGGAGGCGCAGGAAGTGGTCGGGGCGGGCGTTCTCCGAGATGGCACTTGAGTGCGAGCCGAGTTCGGTGAGGACCCGCGGCCGTTGGTCGGGGTCCGGGTCGAGGAACTCGTTGTTCGGCACCGCGCGGGCGTGGGCGCTCCCGACGAGCAACTGCGGGTCGCCCGTCTCGGCGTCGACGAACACCGAGAGCGTCTCCCAGTCGTGCCAGTGGAAGTTGGTGGCGAACTGGTCGAAGACGGAGTAATACCAGAACTCGACGGCCGCCAGCGGCGAGTCGCCGTACCGGACGACGTGATAGAAGACGGTGGGGTCGGGCGGCGACTCCGCCCCGTCGAACCGCCCGGCGTAGCCGTCGAGGGCGTCGAACCCGTCGACGACCGTCTCGCCGTCGCGTTCGCTGGCGTAGGGGCGCGGGTCGGTCGGAAACCACCGCTCGTTGGCGTCGAAGTACGTCGTCGGCGCGAACCGTTCGGCGAGTCGGCGGGCCTCGTCGTCGCCGGCGGGGGTGGCCGTGGCGTCGCCGGCGTCCGGTGAGGGCGTGGGACACCCCGCCAGCGACGCCGTCCCCGCACCGGCGACGGCGCGAAGGAGGGCGCGACGGCGGAGCGACGCGCTCCCGTCCGTTCCGTCGCTCATTCCCCCGACGTGGGACCGACGGCGGGCGGGATAGGCCTTCCGGCGTCGACTCGCTCAGCGCGTCAGCGGCGCCGCGTACCCCGTCTCCTCGTCGAGTACCGCCTGCCACGTCGCCTCGCAGTCACAGGACACCTGCTCGAAGACGGACGGGTCCTGTCGGAGGTCGAAGTCCTTGATGGCACGCTGGACCCGGTCGTCGCACTCGCCGCAGTTGTGCGGGCCGCGGTCGCTCCCGTGGCCCACGGGGTCCGAGACGACGATGGCGTCGGCGTCGGCGGTGCGGTCGAGGACGGCCGCGACCGACCAGAGCCACGGCGGGCGGTACCCCCCTTCGAAGTAGAGGTCGTCGACCATGGTGTAGCGCTGGACGTTACAGGGGTTCATCGAGACGGTGTGACAGTGTTCGGCACACCGCCGCACCGACGACACCATGTCCGAAAGCGCCTCGCGTTCGGTGAGGAAGGGCGGTTTCATCAGGAGGTACGCCTTCACGCCGGCGTCGGCGGCGCGGGCCTCCTCGGTCGCAGTGACGAAGTCCTCGAAGTCGAAGTACTTGTTCACGCAGTCCCGGCGCACGCGGTCGGTGGCGGTCTCTAACCCCACCGCGACGTCCGCCGCCAGTCCGTAGTCGGTGAACTCCGCGAGTTTCTCGCGGTCCACGAAGTCCGGGAGGGATTCGACGACCACCCGGTCGCGGTCGGCGAACGTCTCCGCGATGGCCCGGCGGGTCTCGGCGGGCACCTCGCGTTCGTCGAGGAACGAACCCGAGGTGTAGATTTTCACGAGTCCCGAGGGGTCGTCGGCGTTCTCGCGTTCGTGGGCGAGACAGGCGTCGATCTGGTCCATCAGCGCCTCGTGGGGGACCGACCCACCCTCGACGGATTCGGCGACGTACCCACACATGGTACACCCGCCGGCGCGCGCCCACCGACAGCCGCCGGTGTTGAGGATGATGGTCAGCGACTGGTAGACGCCGTCGGGCGTGTTGTCCTCGTCGAGCCACACCCGCGTGGGTTCGTGCGGGTCGTAGCGCTTCTCCTTGCGGGCGCGGATGCCGCGCATCACTTCGTTGTGTGCGTCCATCCCCTTGCCCCGTTCGTAGACGTCGGGCGTCGGCTCGCTCATTGCAGGCGGATACCCGGTCGAGGCGTAAAGCCACTTCGGGGTCGGCGCCACGGTTTTGACGGCGCCGACCCAACCCACCCCGTGCGTCGTCGTCACCTCCTCGCCGCGCTGACGGCGGGACTCGCCGGGTGTCCGGGAAACGCCGAGGGACCGCCGACGCGGACGGCGACGCCCACGCCGACGACGCCCGACCTGCCCTACCGGGCCACCGACCCCGACGAGAACGTCGAGTTGGCCCGCGGCGTCGCGGTCCACAACCGAACGGACGAATCGGGGTACGTCACCGTCGTCGTCGCGGACGGCGAGCGCGAGGTGTTCGTCGGCAGTCGGAGCGTCCCGGCGGGGCAGACGGTGCATTTCGACGGCCTCGTGACCCGCCGGGGCACCTACCGCGTCGTCGTCGAGACGGCGGACGGCGCCCGCGCGGTCCACGACTGGGTGGTCACCGACCGCTGGTCGGGGCGGAGCCTCTCGGTGTCGCTCACGCCCGACGGCGTCGAGACCAGCCAGTTCGCGTTCTGTACGCCGGCGTGTCCGCCCATGGAGTCCTCGGGGACGGCGGTGTCGCTTCCGCAGGAAGACCCCACCGACCCCGGGCGAGAGACGGCGGGGGCGGTCCTCCTCCACAGTCGCCGGGACCACGCGGCACCGGTCCGTCTGGTGGTTCGACGGGACCGCACGCTCATCGATTACACCTACCGCCTGCCCGCCGGCGTCACCGCAATCGTCGCCGTGGCCGACCGCCCGGGGACGTACGACGTGCGCGTCGAGGGACCGGACGGCGCCCTCGCGGTGCCGTGGCACCTCCCCGAGGAACCGGCCTTGCGGGTCGCCACGACGGCGAACGGCGTGGTTCGGGACTGCGAGACGGCACGCACTCGCGTCGCCACCGTGCGAAATCGAAGCGAGGTGACGCGACGGGTCCACCTGACCGTCGCGGCGGGCGGGCGGACGCGCCTCGACCGGACGGTCCGCCTCGACCCGGGGGCGACGCTCCTCGACCCGGTGACGGCGCCGGCGACGCCGCCGCTTCGCGTCCGGGCGTCGACGGCCGACCGGACGCTCGACGCGACGTGGACGGTCTGTCCGCCGTCGACGCTGTCGCTGTTCGTCCTGACGGGGACCATCTACCTCGAAACGGACACGGGTCGCCTCGTCAGCGACCGCGCGACGGCGGAGTAGTCGGCGCTCAGTCGGCGCTCAGTCGGCGCTCAGTCGGCGCGGCGGGCGAGAAGACGACCCCGGAGACGGATGAGGCCGACGCCGAGGCAGGCGCCGGCGGCGTTGGTGGCGGCGTCGAGGAGGCTGAACGTCCGGTAGGGGACGCCGAACTGGACCAGTTCCAGCAGAAAGCCGTAGCCGACGGCGAGAGCGACGGGGACGGCGGGGTGGGAACGACCACGGTCGATGACGGCCGCGAGCGTCGCGTACCCGACGAGGTGAAGCCACGAGACGCCCCCGACGGTCGGTACCTCGGCGAGACCGGCCCACCGGGGGTCGACCACCGACGCGACGAACAGGGCCACGACGACGAAAACGGTCGCTTCACGCCGTCTCCATTCCATGAATCCGAAGACGGCGAAGCGACACAAATAGCCGGCGTAACCGGATGTGATTACATCCCCACGCCAATGTCTAATGGAGTGGAGGCCCAACATAACTACCGTACGTTACCATGACCGAACTTGGCGGATTCAAAGACCACGTAGCACACGTCGACCTCAATGCGGGCGACGTGTCGTATCAAGGCGTCGACGACGACGACGCGAAGAAATACATCGGAGCGCGGGGGCTTGGCGTCAAATACGTCTTCGACGCCGGTCCCGACGTCGAACCGCTCAGCGACGAGAACCGACTCGTCTTCATGACGGGTCCCCTGACGGGGTCGCAGGCCACCATGAGTGGCCGCATCGCCGTCTGTACCAAGTCCCCGCTCACGGGGACCGTCACCGACTCTCACCACGGCGGCTGGTCGGGCGCCCGTCTGAAGTGGAGCGGCTTCGACGGCATCGTCTTCGAGGGCAAGAGCGACGAGCCAGTCTACGCCGTCGTCGAGGACGGCGAACTCGAACTCCGCGACGCCTCGCACCTCTGGGGCAAGGGCGTCCACGAGGCCCGCGAGATGATCGAAGAAGAGGTCGAGGGGTCGTACGGCAAGAACCTCTCCTGTATGGCAATCGGCCCGGCCGGCGAGAACGGCGTCCGGTACTCCGCCATCATGAACGAGGACGACCGCGCCTCGGGCCGCGGCGGAACCGGCTGTGTGATGGGCGATAAGAACGTCAAGGCCGTCGTCGTGAAGTCGGGCACCAAGATGCCCAAGCCGGCCGACTCCGACACCTTCACCGAGGGCGTCCAGCAGGCGATGAAGGTCATCCGCGAGTCCGACGTGACCGGTCCCAACGAGGGCGGTCTCTCGGTGTACGGGACGAACGTCCTGATGAACATCACCGAGGAGATGTCGGCGCATCCGACGAAAAACGGGAAGTACACCTCCGGCGACGGCATGAACGAAGCCGAGGGGACCCACCTCGACGCCGAGAACATCAGCGGCGAGAACGTCCGCGAGAACATCCTCGTCGACGAGCCGACCTGTCACTCCTGCCCGGTCGCGTGTAAGAAGGAAGTCGAAGTCGACTACATGCACAAAGGCGAGGAGATGAACGTGCGGATGGAGTCCTACGAGTACGAGTCGGCGTGGGCGCTCGGCACCAACTCGGCCAACGACGACCGCGACTCCATCGCGGTCATGATCGACCGCTGTAACGACCTCGGCATCGACACCATCGACATGGGCAACTCCATCGCCATGGCGATGGAGATGACCGAGAAGGGTTACCTCGACGACCTCGGCGACGGCATCGACTGGGGCGACGAGGAACACATGATCGACCTCATCGAGGAGGTGGGTCACCGCTCCAGCGACCTCGGCGACCTGCTGGCGAAAGGCCAGAAACGCGTCGCAGAGGAGAAAGACGCCCACGACTGCCGCCTCGACGTGAAGGGTCAGTCCATCGCGGCCTACGACCCGCGCGGCATGAAGGGCATGGGCATCGGCTACGCCACCTCGAACCGTGGCGCCTGCCACCTGCGCGGCTACACGCCCGCCGCCGAAGTGCTGGGCATCCCGGAGAAGGTCGACCCCGTCGAGTGGGAGGGCAAGGGCGAACTCTGTGCCACCTTCCAGGACCTCCACGCCATCTCGGACTCCTTCGACATCTGCAAGTTCAACGCCTTCGCGGAAGGCATCGAGGAGTACGTCAAGCAGTACAACGGCATGACGGGCCGTGACCTCTCGGAGGACGAGCTCATGACCTGCGGCGAGCGCGTCTACAACCTCGAACGCTACTTCAACAACCTCGCCGGCTTCGACGGCTCCGACGACAGCCTCCCCGGCCGGTTCGTGAAGGGCGACGACGAGGCCATCCCCGGTACGGGTGGCTCCGAGGGCGAACTCTGCGAACTCGCCGAGATGAAAGAGGAGTACTACAGCCACCGTGGCTGGGTCGACGGCGTCGTCCCCGACGAGAAACTCGACGAACTCGGCATCGACGTCGGTCCCGGCACGGGCGTCTCCTCCTCGGGCGGTCAGGCGCCGGCCGACGACTGAGGCACCGTTCCACCACGACTTCTCTTATTTATCGCGCCGGCCAGCGACGGCTACGGCAGAAAGCGGAGCGCCCAGAACGCGGCCATGCCGACGACGAGGGTGACGAAGACGTTCTCGGTGCGCCACGCGGCGACGGCGGCCACCGCGCCGGCGAGGAGTCGGTCGTCGCCGAGGGTGGCGCCGAGCGTCGGCCCGGGGTGGACCAGCGCCGGTACGACCAGCGCCGCCAACACCGCCGACGGGACGAACCGGAGCGCCGTGCGGACGTTCGGCGGCACGCTGTCGACGTGGCCGAAGAGGTAGACGAACGAAAAGCGGAAGCCGAAGGTGAGGACGCCGACGACGACGACGACGGACCAGACGGCGAGGGGACCGTACGTCGTCGTCACCGGTCGGCCCTCCGCTCGACGGCGACGCCGGCCGTGATGCCGGCGAGTGCCCCACAGAGGAGTCCGAGATTCAGGGGGAGGTCGGCGCCCGCGACGGCGACGCCGCCGCCGACGAGGGCGGCGGCGGCCGTCTCTTTCCCCTCGATTGCAGGGACGAGAAGCGAGAGAAAGACCAGCGGGACGGCAAAGGAGAGACCCCAGCGGTCGGGGACGCTGGCGCCGAGGACGACGCCCGCGACGGTCGCCACCTGCCAGACCGCCCAGATGGTGGCGGCGACGCCGAGGTAGAACCACCGGCGGTCTACGTTCGCGTCCTCGGCGTAGCGCGCGAGCGAGATGGCGTAGGCCTGGTCGGTCAGCAGGTACGAACAGACCGCCTTCCAGCGGGGGGACAGCGAGCGGAAGTGGGAGGCAATCGAGGCGGAGTACATCACCATGCGGAGGTTGATGACGACCGCCGTCAACACGACCACCGCGAGGGAGGCGTCGCGGCCGAGGAGGTCGATGGCGGCGAGTTGGGAGGCGCCGGCGAAGACGACGAGCGAGAAGCCGACGGCCTCTGCGGGGGTGAGTCCGGCGTTCACGGCGGCGACGCCCGCGACGAGACGAGACCGAACGGCACCACCGCGAGGAGGACCGGGAGCGCCGTTCGGGCGCCGGTGCGGAAGTCGGCGGGGAGAGGCATACGCGTCGAGCGTCGACGGCGCGAGAAAACGGTGTTTCGATTTGGACGGCCCGGTGCGAGAACGGAGACGGGGCGGGCCGAGAAACTGACTTCTCGATACGCGGGGTACAGTCGGCATGGACGACGGCACGCACGGGTCCGCCTCGCCGCGGGTCGGCCCGGTACAGCGGACGCTCGAACGGCGAGTAGCGAACCCGCTCGCCCGGTCGGTGCTCCGGTCGCGCGTCCACTGGGTCGTGAGCGACTGGTTCGTCCTCGTCTCGTACGTGGGCCGGCGGAGCGGTCGACGGTATACGTTTCCGGTCGCGTACCACCGCCTCGACGGCGCGATAGTCGTCGCCACCCCGAAACGGGAGAGCAACTGGTGGCGGAACTTCCGGGAACCCCGCTCGTGTCGCGTCTGGCTTCGCGGCGACGCACGCGCGGCGACCGGCGAAGTCGTCACGGGCGACGAACGCGGGGCGCTCCTCGCGGCGTACGTCGAGCGTCACCCGCGACTCGGCCGACTGCTCGGCGTGGACGCCGCCCTCGTCGCTCGCCCCGACCGCCTCGCCGAATCGAGCCGCGACGTCGCCGTCGTTCGGTTCGTCCTCGACGCTCGCTGACGCGACCGGTCTCGGCGTGAGACCCGAACGCCGTCGCGTCGGCTTCGAGGGGCGCCGTCAGATGACGCCGTCGGCGGCGAGTTCCGCCCGGAGGTCGGCGTCGTAGCCGAGGACGTCGCCGTAGACGGCGTCGTTGTGCGCGCCGCGGTCGGGACCGAGATGTCGAATCTCGCCCGGCGTCTCGCCGAACTTCGGGACGACGTTCTGGAGGCGGACGCGCCCGAGGTCCGGGTCGTCGACGGCGACGTACGACTCGCGGGCGCGGTAGTGGTCGTCCGCGAGGAGGTCCGGAACGTCGTAGACGGGGGCGGCGGTGGCGTCGCAGTCGGCGAATCGCGCGAGCACCTCCGCCCGCGTGTGGCGCCCCATCCACTCGCCGACGATGCGGTCGAGTTCCTCGACGTTGTCGAGGCGGGCCTCGTTGGTGGCGAACCGGGGGTCGGCTTTCAGGTCCGGGCGCTCGATGGTCTCGAAGGTGCGCATCGCCAGCGGTTGGGCGCTGGCCGCCAGTGCGACGTACTCGCCGTCGGCCGTCTCGTAGACGTTCCGCGGCGCAGACGAGGTGGAGCGATTCCCGGTCCGGCGTTCCGTCTCGCCGGTGGCGTCGTAGCGGAGTATCTGCGGGTCGAGGAGGTTCAACACCGGTTCGACGAGGCTGGTGTCGACGACCTGCCCGGCCGGCGTGCCCGCGTCGGCACCACGCCCGCCGTCGGCGTTCGCGCCCCTCTCGCCAGTCCCCCTATCGCGGTGGTGAAGCGCCGCCAGCGTGGCGAAGGCGCCGTAGACGCCGGCGAGGGTGTCGGCCAGTCCCGTCGGCGGGAGGAGCGGCGGTCGGTCGGGGAAGCCGTTGACGGCCGCGAACCCGCTCATGGCCTCGGCGAGCGTGCCGAACCCCGGTCGCTCGGCGTCCGGGCCGGTCTGTCCGAACCCGGAGACGCGGAGCATCACCAGCCCCGGATTGACGGCGTGGAGGGCGTCGGGACCGAGTCCCCACCGCTCCATCGTCCCGGGCCGAAAGTTCTCTATCAGGACGTCCGCCTCGCTTAGCAGGTCCTCGAACACCGCCCGTCCCTTCTCCGCGTTGAGGTCGAGGGTCACCGAGCGCTTGTTTCGCGCGAGGTACTTCCACCAGACGCCGACGCCGTCGGCCTGCGGGCCGAACCGTCGGAGGTGGTCGCCGTCGCCCGGGCGTTCGACCTTGACGACGTCGGCGCCGAGGTCCGCGAGGAGGCGGCCGGCGGTCGGCCCGGATATCATCGACCCCACCTCCACGACGCGGACGTGGGTCAGGGGTCCCGTTCGTTCCGTCCCGGACATACCGGCCGGTCGCGGAGGGGGGTGAAAAGCGTTCCGTGGGTCAGACGCCGACGACGACCGCGTCGCGGATTTCGAGGGCTGTCTCGAACTCCTCGCGCCGGCCGGTCTTCGAGCCGAGACGCAGGAGTTGCTCGTCGTGGGCGCGCCGGACGGCGTCGGTTTCGCGGTCGGAGAAGCCGACGCGGTCGCCGACGGCCGCCCAGTGGTCGGTCGGGACGAGATACACCTCGCGGTCGTCGTCGCGGTAGACGCACTCGAAGTCGCGGCGGTAGTCGTCGGCCTGCGGGCCGACGGTCGCCTGCACGCGGGTCAACAGGTCCGGCAGGTGGGTGGGACCGACGCTCGCTTTCGCCGCCGCGAGCATGATGACCTGCCCGTCGATGGGCGTATCGACGGCCGCTGGCGACTCCTCTCCGTCGCCGGCGTCGTTGCGGGTCATCACCCACCGGCGCGCATGGCCTTCTGTGCGAACTTCTCGATGAGTGGGTCGAGGCTGTCCGGGTCGCCCTCGAAGACGACGTCGACCTGCGTCAGCGTGAGCGACGGGCCGATCTGTGCCGAGTCCTCCGAGAGCGTCGCCTCCCAGCCGTCGGCTTCGACGTGGTCGTCGTCGGTCTGTTCGCCGCCGAGCGTCTCCAGATACTGGATGGCGAGGCGGCGGGAGATGCCGCGAAACGAGCGCTCCCGACGCACCCGCTCTTCGTCGGTCATCGGCCTCCGGCCACCGGGGGGAACACCGAGAGGGTGTCCCCCTCGTCGAGCGTGGTCTCCAATCCCTCGATGTGGAGCACTTCGCGCCCGTTTTTCAGGACGTTAATCTGTGGCTTCAGGTCGCCGTTCTCGAGGAGGTTGCCGGCCAGTCCCTCGTACTCGGATTCGAGCGAGCGGAGAATCTCGCCGACGGTGGCGCCGTCTTCGAACTCGTGTTCGAGCGTCTTCTGGCCGACGGCCTCCCTGAAGTTGGCGAAAAACCGGAGTTCCACGTTCATAGAGTTCGTCAGGGGCGCCGCACTCAAAAGTGGCGCGGCATCGGACGGAGCCTACCGGTCGCGGAGTCGGATGCCGTTCTCGACCACGCGGAAGTTGCGCTCGCGTTCGAGGTGTTCGGCCAGCCAGTCGGCCTCCTGAATCTGCATGACGAGGTCCGCCTGCAGGTTGCGCCACGCGATGGCGTAGATGGGCGATTGGCCCCACGCCCGGAGTTCGGGGACGAACTGGTCGTACTGTTCGAGCTGGTCTTCGAGGCGTTCGAGGGCGTCGGCGACGACGCTCGCGGCCTCGCGTTCGTCGGCCGCGTCCTCGATGGCGGCGTTGAGACGGCTCTCCAGTCCGCCGACCGCGCGTTGCATGTCCTGTCGCGCCGCGTCGTCGTCGTCGGGGAGCGATTCCAGAATCTGTCGGGGGACGCCGAGGTCGAACTCCTCCATGGAGTCGGGTGGTCCTCCGGCGGTAAAAGCGCCTCGGCTTCGCAGAACTCGCCGGCTACGACTCCAGAAACTCGCGCAGGTCGGCCGCACACTCCCGGCAGAGCAACACCTGCAGGTCGCCGTCCGCGTCGAGGAGGTCGAGTGCGCCGTAGACGTGGCCGGGTTCGATTGGCTCGCCACACCGGTAGCAGGGATGCGTGCGCGTCGGATTCATGGACCGAAACGGGTCGTCCCGTCGCCGATTCGCGGGGCGGCAGTAAAACGTTCACCCTCCCGCAGTCAGTCGTCCCGGCGCGCCTCGGCGACGACGCGGCCCTCGCCGAGTGGCGTCTCGTCGTCGACGGCGGCCCGGAGTCCGAGGCGGTCGACCGCCTCGGGGGTGGGGAGACCGTTCGCCGACCACCCGCGGGCGGCGTAGTAGGCGTCGAGCATGCGCTCGAACGACTCGCGGTCGACGGTCCGCCCGGCCGCCGGGCCGTCCGGGAGCGGTTCCTCGAACAGCGCCGGGAGTTCGTCCGCCTCGCGGTCGAAGCCCTCGCGGGCGTTGAACAGGCGGACGAGCGTCCAGACGCGTTCGCCGAGCGTCGCCAGTTCCTCGCGGTCGTACGCCAGACCGAGCGCCGAGAGCCACTCCGCGCCGAGGTCGTGCCACATGGTCTCGCCGGCGAAGTCGTCGACGACGAGGCTCCAGAGGACGGACCGAACGGTCTGTGCGCCGACGACGGTGGCGACGCGGTCGGACGTACTCCACGCGTCGCGCGCGAACGCCTCGCGTTCGACCGGGCGGGCACGCCGGTGACACCCGCCGCGGTCGCTGGTGGCGTAGGCGAGTGCCATCCCCACCGCACCCCGGGGGTCGTAGGCGGGGAGTTCCATCGACTTCACCGTGGGCACGTCCGGCCCGGCGTCGTAGCGCCGACTCGTCGCGTCGACGCCGTCGGCGAGGGCGTCGCCGAGGGTCGTCTCCCGGGTGGCCACGTCGGTCAACAGGTCGTAGGCGGCGTCGGCGTCGCCGAACGCGAGGTCGCGGTCGAGGGCGCCAGCCTCGGCCGCCCGGACCGCCCACGCGAGGGCGTTACCGGTGCTGATGACGTCCATCCCCAGTCGGTCGCAGGCGGCACCGAGGCGCGCCACGTCGTCGAAGTCGTCGATGCCGAGACCGGCACCGAGCGACATCAGCCCCCCGCCCCGCGGGACGGACTCGCCGTCCTCGGTGTCGACGCGGAACCCACCGGGGACGGCGTCGCCCTCGTTCTCGCGGCCGGTGGCGGCCTCGCGGACCGCCTCGACGCCGATGTCGCCGGCGTCTTCGAACTGCCCGCCCTGCCACCCGCGCGTCGAGAGGACGCCCACTTCGTTGGCGAAATCGACCGACTCGACCGTCTCGCCGGCCGCCTGCCACTGGCCGGTGTCGTCCTCGCGGTAGGCCTCGCCGTAGCGCTTCCGAAGCGTCCGCAACCGCTCGTCGAGGCGGCCGTCGTCCGGCGGGTCACCGCGCACGACGACGGCTTTCAGCCGTTTGGCGCCCATGACGGCGCCGGCACCACCCCGGCCGGCGTGGTGGTCGCCGCCGTCGGAGGCGACGGTTGCGTAGGCCACCTCGTTCTCGCCTGCGGGACCGATGCAGGCGACGGCCGCGTCGGGGAAGGCGGCGTCGACGGCGGCCACGTCGTCGCCCCACAGGTCGTCGGCGGGTTCGAGCGACGCCGCGCCGTGTTCCACCTCGACGCGGACGGGGGCGTCGGCGCGACCCTCGACGAGCAGACCGAACGCCTCGGGAAGCGCGCCGGCGAGGACGCCCGCGAACGACCCGCCGCTGTAGGAATCGAGGAACGTCCCGGTCAGCGGCGACTTCGTGACCGCCGCGTACCGCGACTCGCCGGGGAGGTAGCCCGAGAGCGGGCCGAGGAAAAAGGCGAGGCGATTCTCGGGACCCAGCGGGTCGGCGCCAGCGCCGAGTTCGTCGTAGAGGTAGCGCGCGCCGAGTCCCTTCCCGCCGAGATACTTCCGCCGCCACGCCGCCGGGACGCGTTCGCGGGTGACGCGCCCGGCCGAGAGGTCGACCCGGACGACGTCGCGGCGGTGGGGCGGTGACATCGGGTGTCGTAGTCGGGTCGTGATGTTAAGCGTTGTCACCTCGTCGCTCTTTGCCAGCTATCGTTCCTCGACGTGGCGAACCTCGACGGCGACGCCGCGGGTACTCGCGTCCATCTCCGGGCCGCTCATCGCGGCGCGGCCGACGGCGAAGGCCTTCGGACCGGAGACGACCACCTCGTCGCCAACCCGAATCTCCGAATCGGCGTCGACGACGCCCGGCGCGAGGACGCTTCCGTGCGGGACGAAGCCGTCGATGTCGACGCGCTTGGTCGGCGCGTCGCTCTCGACCCAGTGGTGTGCGCCCGCGAGGGTGAAAGCGAGGAGACCGTACTGGGGGACCTGTGCCGCCAACTGCTCGTCGTCGCCGTTTCGCACCTGTAGCTTGGGGTGGCGACTCGTCGTTTGCAGGTCGGGAAACAGGTCGTCGCCCGCGCCCGGACCGAACTGGTAGTCGGCGATGGCGCGGACGGTGTTGTGCTGGCGTTCGCGCTTGCCGTATTTGAGTTCGACCGACAGGGCGTCGGCGAGGTTCGACAGCGACTCGTCGGTCGTGGGGTGGTCGACGGCGGTGAACTCGAAGGGGACGTCCACCGCGTCGGCCACCCGGTCGCAGATGTAGCGGTAGCCCTCGCCCGGGACGTGCGCGACGACTCGCGGGTAGTCGTTGCGTTCGAGGTAGCGTTTCAGCACCTCGGCGACGAACGCCTTCTCGCCCTCGGTCCAGTCGCCCGTGACGACGGCGTCGTACTGCTGGGCGGGGTAGGTACACTCCAGTTCCTGCGGGACGACGCCGATGGGCGAGGTCATCGAGACGACGTGCCCGCGGAACTGGATGGCGTCGTGGAACTGGCGGTGGCTCTGGGAGTCGCTGTAGGGTTTGCGCGCCGAACAGGGCACGAGGACCAGCGGATTCGAGAAGCGATTCCGGTAGCGCGTCGTCACGCGGTCGGCGAAGCGCTGAATCTCGACGCGGTCCAGCGACTCCTCGCTCGCGGCCGCGAGGTCCGAGTCCCGGAACACCGGCGTCCGCGTTTCGAGGTAGCCGTACTGCTGGTCGAAGCGCCGGAACGCCGCCGTGAGCCAGTTGTCGTGACGGGCCTGCCCCTCGACGTAGTCCCGCAGACGGCCCCGCCGGACGCGCGTCCGGACCGTGGCGAGTTCCGTCCGGAGGGCGGCGACGTTGTGGGCGACGCAGTCCTCGCGGTCGAAGTCGGAGAGCGGCGGGTCCGAGGGGAACGCGCCGGGGAGTTCGTCGAGTTCGTCGAGGAAATACTCCCCTTCGGTCGTGAGATAGCGGCCCTGCCGCCCCTTCACGCGGGCCAGTTTCGCGTCCACGAGGTCCACTCCGGCGTAGACGAGGGTGGCGACGTTCGCGGGCGTCGCCACGCCGGCGAGGTAGAGCGCCGAATCGGCGGGGAGCGCCTCGCGGGCGGCGATTATCTCGTCGCGGAAGGCCTCGGCGTGGCCGACGACGCCCCCGGCGGTCGAGAGGACGTACGCGTCGGCGCCGTAGTCGGCGGCCGTCTCGGCCGTGACGACGGCGGCGTTCGGGTAGTCCACGTCGGGGTACTCCACCGCGAACGCCGCCTGTACGGTCGGGTCGGTGCCCTTCGGGAACCCCCGGTGGGGCAGGACCGTCAGGGCGTCGTCGCTCCCCTCGGGGACGTCGCGGTCGCGGGACCAGAGGCTCCCCGCGTCCGCGACGAACGGGTCCGCGAGCGCCGGCGTCGTCACGGACTCGGCGAGGCGGAGTTCGCCCAACCGGGCGGCCCCGTCCCGTTCGTGGACCTCGAAGTAGTCGGTCATGGCGTGGAGTGGGGGGTGGACGCCGAACTATCTTGCGTTGTGCGGCGAGGAGCGACGGTGTGAGCGTCTCGGCGCATCGGCGCAGTGGGACACGGAACGCCCGCCACGCCAATAGAATCCGACCCCGAGAAGGCCGTCCTGCGGGCGCTTCTCGAACGCTACCTCGGGGGGACGGACTCGTCGCTCGCGCGCCGACTCCTCGCGCCCGAACGCGACGAGGTGACCGTCCGCATCGACCCCGACCGACTCCACAGTTGGGACTTCACCGAACGGATGCGCGACGTGTGGGGCGGGCGACTGACCGGAGCGGTCGCTCCGTCCTGTCGAGCCTCTTGGAAGAAATCGGAGGTCGCGTCGTCGTCGCCGCGAAGCGACGAGGAGACGTGAGTGTTAGTTGCGGACGAGGTTCGTCGCGCGCGGACCCTTGGGGGAGTCCTCGATTTCGAATTCGACGTCCTGTCCCTCTTCGAGATCCGGTCCGCCAACGTCCTCCATGTGGAAGAACACGTCGTCGTCCGCGTCGTCAGTCTCGATGAAACCGTAGCCGCCCGTGTCGTTGAAGAAATCAACCGTACCGTTTGCCATTACGAATAGACCAACGCCCGGCCCACTGATAACCGTTCCGAGGGTCGTGGTACCACGACGGTCCCCGGTGGGCCAGTTCGTCCCGAGGACGCAGACGGACTGTTGGACCTGTCTCCCGGTGGGTCGCCGGGTCGTCTCGGCGAACCACCGGTACTGACGTACGATACATCGTCTCACTCGTCGTCGCGGTCCGGGCGCGCGCCCAGTCGCTCGACGCGCACGGAGTCGGGGACGAGTGCGAGCGCCGAGTCGGGCCAGTCGTCGTGGGCGAGGGTGAGCGAGGCGTCCGAAGCGTCGGCGAGGGGGGCGACGCCCCGGGCGGCCGCCTCGCAGGCGGCGGCGTCGAGGCGGTCTGGCACCTCGGCGGTGAGGGGATAGCTCTCGGAGAGCGCACGGGGGAAGGGACCGAACGGGGGGACGACCCGCCACGCGGCGTCGAAGCGGTCGCCGGAGGGCGGGTTGCCCTCGGTGAGCAGAATCTCGCCCGTCGCGTCGAGGCGTTCGAGGCGGGCGTGGTGGCGGGCGACTTCGGGCCGGCGGGCGCTCTCGCCCGAGAGGTGGAAGAAGGTGCCCTTCGAGGCGGGGTCGTGGCGTTCGAGGGCGTCGGCGTGGTCGAGGAGGGCGCGGTAGCCGTCGAGCATCGCGGGGTGGGCGCGGGCGCGCGCCTCGACCAGTTCCAGCAGGTCGCCCGCCCGAATGGCCTGTTTCACCCGGCGCATCTCGCCGAAGGTGACGTGGAGGTTGTGTTCGGCGAGGAGGCGTTCGCGCTCCGTCTCGCCCGCCGCGCGCAGGTCGGCGGGCGCGTGGGCGGTACAAATCGGGCACTCACAGGGGAGGTAGTCGAGGTCGGCGAGGTGTTCGGTGCCGCGAACGGTGAGATAGCGGTCGTCGCGGGCGTAGATGGCGTAGGCGGCGGAGTCGAAGAGGTCACAGCCGAGGGCGACGGCGAGGGCGAACATCATGGGGTGGCCGGCGCCGAAGAGGTGGACCGGCGCGTCGGTGCCGAGACCGCGTTTGGCGGCGGCGACGACCTCCACCACGTCGGCGTAGCGGTACTCGTTCATCAGGGGGACCACCGCGCCCACGGGGAAGACGTCGAGGTCGGTCCCGTCGGCGTGGCGGGCGGCCCGTTCCCGGAGGTCGGGGTAGGTCGACCCCTGGACGGGGGCGTTGACCAGCATCTCGCCGGTGTCGACGGCTTCGGCGTCGGCGAGGGCTTGCTCGGTCGTGCGGAGGTCCGCCTCGGCCCGGTCGCGGTCGGCGTCCGGCGGCGTCGGGATGTCCACCGGCGTCGCCACGTCGGAGCCGACGTCGCGCTGGAATTCGAGTATCTCGCGGGTCGTCACGTCGATGTCGCCGTACTCGGCGAGCTGGAACGACCCCGAGTCGGTGACGATGGCGCCCGAGAAGTCGAGCAAGTCGTGTAACCCCTCGGCGAGGGCGCGTTCGCGCAGGTCGTCGGTACCGCGAACGATGTAGGAGTTGGTGATGAGAATCTCGGCGCCGAACTCGGCTTCGAGGCGGGCCGGCGAGACGGTGCGGATGTTGGGGTTGACGACGGGCATCAGCGCCGGCGTCTCGACGGTGACGCCGGCGCGGGGGACGGCGAGTTCGCCGATGCGCCCCGCCGCGTCGGCGTGTCGGACCTCGAACCACTCGCGCATGCCACCCGCTTTCCGGGGCGCGGCGGTAAGGGTTCCGTTCCGCGTCGTCGCCGGTCAGAACGGGAGGGCGGCGGCGACGGACAGCGCGTGGTGCCACGCGGCGGAGGCACCGGCGAGCGTCGCCGCCGTGGCCGTTCCGGTGCCTGCGCCCCCGCCGGGAGACGTTGCGCCGGACCGGGAGAGTTTGAACGCGGCGTACGCCAGAGCGAACAGCGTCGCGTTGTAGAGTCCGTGGACGAGGGCGGGGACGACGAGGTTGTCGGTGAGTTCGTAGACGCTCCCGAAGACGAGGCTGGGCAAAAAGAGCACGAGGATGGTGACGAGGCGGCCGCCGACGCCGCCGGTCAGCGCGACGAAGTGGACGGACGCGAACAGCGCACTCGCCAAGACCACGCCCCAGACGGGCGAGAACGTCTCGCGGAGGCGGCCCTGAACGATGCCGCGAAAGAGCAGTTCCTCGCCGGGACCGATGAGCAGGACGGACGCCGGAATCAGCCAGAGCAACACCGAGGGGTCGGCGTTGGCGAGTTCGGCCACCTGATTCTCGCCCGTCGGCGCGTTCGTGAGGGTGACGGCGACGGCGCCCACGGCGGCGGCGAGAAACGCCGTCACGTACCCCCCGAGGACGAACAACGACTCGCGCAGGTCGGGGAGGTGGACGCCGAGGGAGACGACCGACCGACCGCGTAGCTTCAGGTAGACGAGGGCGAGACCGCCGAAGGCGACCCCCTGTATCGAGACGAGCGAGATGACCAACGCGACGGCGGGCGTCGGGCGCACGCCCGCGAGGAGGGCGACGACCGAGAGACCGAACACCAGGCCGATGCCGACGCCGAGACCGAGGAGTGCGACGACGAGGACGACCACCACCGCCCACAGGCGGGCGACGGTCGGGTTGGAAAACGAGAACCGAGACGACGACGGGGACATACCTCCCCCTGTGGTCCGGACGGGGAAAAGGCTCCCTCTCCCGTCGGGGACCGACTACCGCTCCCGGCGCGCGAGTTCGTACTGCGTCAGCGTCGACACCGTCCGACCGTCGCGGAGGGTGCCGTCGAGGGCGGCCGCCAACAGGTCGTCGTACTCGGCGGTTTCGACGCGGATGCTCTCGTTGAAATCGAGGTCCTGCGCGCCAGTGGGCCGGCAGTCGCGGGCGACGACGTGGTGGTGGACGGAGTTTGCGATGCCGTTGCTCGGTTCGGTGGTCGAGAGGTGGGTGACGGCGTCGGCCTCGTAGCCGGTCTCCTCGCGCAACTCCCGGCGCGCCGCCGCGCCGACGTCGTCGTCGTCGGGTTCGAGCGACCCCGCCGGGAGACCACGGTTCACCCGGCCGACGGCCTGTCGCCACTCCTCGATGACGACCACGTCGCCGTCGGGAGTGAACGGCAACACCACGGCCGCCTCGCGTTCGTCGACGTAGTGGAAGTCGGTCTCGGTGCCGTCGGGGAGGACCACCTCGTCGCGGCGGACGTCGAACCCCGGACAGGAGTAGTCGACGCCGGTGGCGGTGGTCCGCCAGCGCAGGTCGTCGTCCATGGCGGGCGGTGGGCGGCGAGGCGCAAAAGGGGCGCGGTCAGGGGCGACTACTCCCGGTTTCGCCACGCGACGACGACGCCCGCGACGACGAGACAGAGCGAGACCAGCGTCGACAGTAAGTGGAGTTCGCCGAACCAGAGCGGCAGGCGTACGGCGGCGCTGAGGAGTCGAAATAATGGGGTCACCACCGGGAGGTGGTCGCTTCCGGCGCCGGCGGGTTCGTCGCCGTAGGTCGGCCCGCCGACCGTCTCGCCAATCGGCAGGCGGTCGGCCTCGTAGGGGAGGGTGCGGTAGTCCATCCGGTAGGCCCAGACGACGCTCCCGGACTCGTTGACCTCCACGACGCGGGCGTTGCGCGTGTCGGTGATGAGGGTGTCGCCGTCGGGGAGGCGGTCGGCGTCGCGCGGCCAGTCGAACTTCGTACCCCCCGCCTCCGTCAGCGTCCACGCCGGACGCCACCGCCCCGACTCGGTGCGGTGGAGTTCGACCACCCGGTGGTTCTCGCTGTCGGCGACGAGGACGGCGCCGTCGGAGAGCCACTGGGGGTTGTGCTGGTGGTTCAGGACCGACGGGTCGCCGACGAGTCCGTCGTCGTCGGTGGCGTCGTCGTGGTCGGCGTTTATCACCTCGACGACGCCCTCACCGCGTTGGACGACGACGAGCTGGTTGGCGTTGCGCACCGAGACGAGAAAGCGCCCGTCGCCGATGCGGTCGACGTCGTTGATGTGGAGCCAGTCGGTCCGGGTGGGGTCGGCCGGGGGGTCGTAGCGACTGCTCGCGTTCCACTGCCACGTCACCTCGCCGTCCCTCACGACGAGGATGCGTTCGTGGTCCATGTCGGTGAGGACGAACCCGCCGTCGGGGAGGGGTTCGACGTCGTGAACCTCGCTGTTGACGCGGTTGCGCACGGGGAACGACCACTCGTAGACCACGTGCGGGTCCGGCGTGGGGTCGATGACGCGGAATCCCGTCCGATAACAGGGCGCGTCGTAGGGACCGCAGTCCTCGTAGCCGCCGGTCATGAAGCCCGCGAGGACGGACCCGTTGTCGAGGCGGGTCACGTCGAAGTACGTCTCGGAGGAGGACTCCCGCCACTGCTCCGTGCGGCCGTGGAGCATGGCGACGTAGCCGCCGGACTGGTAACTGCCGTGGCCCTGCACGCCGACGAGGGTTCGGGGGGCGGCGGTGTCGTTGGCGCCGCCGCTCCGTGCCGGCGTCGTGGCCGGGCCGGACGCCGCGCCGACGACGACGGTGGTCACGAACAGCAGACAGCCGAGGGCGACGAGGACGGCGCCGGGACCGAAACGCGAACCAGACATCCGGTGGAAGGTTGCCAGTTTCGGGCAAAAGCCTTCGGATGCGACGCGTGGGCGTCAGCCCTGCGTCAGACGGGGCGCCAACAGTCATGTGGGATGAGCCTGTAGGTGTCGACGATGAGCACGGACGGCACGCCCGACAACGTACTCTTCGAGTGGTACGGTCGATACATCGGCGACCCCGAGGCGGAGACGGACGTCTACCTCGGGTTCGCGCTCTTCTTCGGCGGCATCTCGCTGGGTGCCGTCGGCATCGGCATCTTCCTCCTCTCGGCGCTGGCGAGCGGGCCGAATTCGACGGCGTTCGGACTCCGCCAGGTCGCCGTCGTCGCCTCGGCGGGCGGCCTGCCCATCTTGCTCCTCGGCATCGTCGTCCTCCTGCCCGGCGACGAGCGGATGACCTACGCCGCCGTCGGCGGACTGGTGGTCTGTCTGGCCGCCATCGCGTTGTTCGTCGCCGTCTATCCCATGCACTGGAACGTCGACCGGACGCCGGATTACAGCGCACAGGGCGTCGGCATCTACGCCGTCGGACTGGTCGCCGTCGTCGGGTCGACCGCCGCCGCACTCGTGGGCCATCAGGTCGAACGCGCGGCGCCGGCGGGGACCCGCGAGGCGGCCGGCGGGGGCGACGGCGACGCCACCGAAGCGGAAACCGTCTCCGACGAACAGGTGCGCCGCGACATCGACGACGCGATGGCCGACGCCAACATCTCGTGGGGCGGCGTGACGCGTTCGGAGGGCAAGCGACTCGAACTCAACACCGAGACGGTCGACGACATCGACCGCACGTCGCTGGAGAACGCCGAGGCGACGACCGTTCGCTCCTCGGGCCGGAACGTCGACGACGCGCTGTCGAACCTGCGGAAACTACAGGGCCGCGAGGAGAAGACCGACACCTCCACCGGCGTCGACGACCAGACCAGCGCGCTGACCGAACTCCGAAAGCAACAGGAAGCCGAGGAGTTGGCGACCGACGACGAGACGCTTCTCGACCGCGCGAAGGGTCTATTCTCCCGGTAGGTCCCGCCTTCGACGCCGTCGTACGGCGGATCCGCCGAGCGACGCATCCCTCGAATTCGGGCGTCTGACGCCCGTCAGACGCGATAATTTATCACTAATTCGGGGAGAACGTTTATAGTGTCCACGCATCATCACACGCGTATGGCTAAAGGCCTCGACGTCGGCACCATGAACCTCATCTCGGCCCAACAGGAAGGGTCCGAGACCGTATTCGTCCAGCAACGCAACTCTTTCGTGGAGATAGAATACTCCGACATGGCGGAACAGATGCTCGCGCGGAGCGACGTCCTCCACATTCGGAAAGACGACAAAGTGTACGTCGTCGGCGACGACGCCCTCAACTTCGCCAACATCTTCAACGAGGAGACGCGCCGCCCGATGCAACACGGCATCCTCTCCTCGGAGGAGTCCTCCGCGATTCCGATGATAAACCTCATCACCGAACAGGTGGTGGGCCAACCCAACCACCCCGACGAACGGCTCTACTTCTCGTCGCCCGCAGACCCCATCGACTCGGACCTCTCGACGCTGTATCACGAGAAGACCCTCGAATCCATGCTCGGCGACATGGGCTACGACCCCGAACCCATCAACGAGGGGATGGCGGTCATCTACTCCGAACTCGC